>DASPGZ010000036.1:0-7905 GCA_035620355.1 Solirubrobacterales bacterium
GCGCTCCGGTCAGGATCACGATCGGCAACGCCAACGGAAAGAGGGCGAGGCCGAGCACGCCGAGGCCGGTGAGCGCGGTCGCGATCCCGAACACTGTCTCGGTTCCGGACCGGGTATCGGGTTGAGCGTCCATCGCGTACCTCCTGTTATCGACACGTCACCGCTATGACGCATCTCGACCTCGCGATGTGACAACTCACGGCCCCGCGTTTAGAGTCGCCGGCGGTGCTCGACCCGGTCCGGCAGTTCGACCTCGACGACGACTCGGCCTACCTGCCGTTCGCCGAGACCTCGGCGGCCCCGATCGACCCGCGCGACGAAGGCCGCAACCTCGAGCTGGTCTCGGGGCGGCTCACCGGCGCGGGGCTCAACGTCGGTGTCCTGCGGCTCGACCCCGGCGAGCACCACATCCCCCACCGCCACCCGCGCGGCTCCGAGTTCTACGTCTTCCTGCGCGGGCGCGCGATCGTCTCGATCGGCGGCGAGGATCATCCGGCGCGCCGGGGCACGGTGGCGTTCGCGCCCGCCGGGACGACGCACGCGATCCGCAACGTCGGCGACGAGCGGGTCGAGGTCCTCTACGGGCTCGACGCCGCCGAGTACGAGGACGTCGGGCTCGTCTACGAAGAGGGCTAGGCGCGGGGGGTCGACCCGCGGGCCTCGGCCAGGCGGCGCTCGAGGAAGGCGCGCTCGACCGGGTTCGCGGCGAGCTCGACCGCGCGCTCGTACGCGGCCACCGCCTCGGGGTGCTCGAGCCGCCGCAGGAGGTCGGCGCGGGCGACGTGGTACGGCCCGTAGGCGCCGAGGCCGTCGATCGCGTCGATCAGCGCGAGCCCCTCCGCGGGGCCCCGGGCCATCGCGACCGCGACCGCGCGGTTGAGCTCGACCACCGGCGACGGGTTGAGCTCGGCGAGCCAGGCGTAGAGGCGGACGATCCGCTCCCAATCGGTGTCGGCGGCGGTCGGCGCGCGAGCGTGCTCGGCCGCGATCAGAGCCTCGAGCACGTACGGCCGCGGGCCCCAGGCGCGGGCGGTCTCGGCAAGCTTCAGCCCCTCGCCGATCCGCTCGGCGTCCCAGAGCGAGCGGTCCTGGTCGGCGAGCAGGACCAGCTCCCCGTCGACCCCCGTCCGGGCCGCCCGGCGCGAGTCGTGCAGGAGCATCAGCGCCAGCAGCGCGACCACCTCCGGGCGCCCGGGCATCACCTCGGCCAGCATCCGCCCGAGCCGGACCGCCTCCGAGCACAGCTCGCCGCGGGTCAGCGACTCGGACCCGGAGGCGAGATAACCCTCGTTGAAGATCAGATAGATGGTCGCCAACACCGAGCCGAGCCGCTCCTCGAGCTGCCCGGGCGGCGGCACCTCGTACGGGATCCGGGCATCGCGGATCTTGCGCTTGGCGCGGACCAGGCGCTGGGCCATCGCCGGCTCGGAGACCAGGAAGGCGCGTGCGATCTCCGCCGTGCTCAGGCCGCCGAGCGTGCGCAGGGTCAGCGCCACCCTCGACTCCGGCGCCAGCGCCGGGTGACAGCAGGTGAACACGAGCCTGAGGACGTCATCGCCACCAGCCTCCTCGGCTTCGCGTCCGGGGGCGGCCGGGTCGCCGAAGGACTCCTCCGCACGCAGAGCCACGAGCGCCTCGAGCTCGGGCCGCTTGGCGGCGAGCGTCCGCTCTCGGCGCAGTCTGTCGATCGCCCGGTTGCGGGCGACGCGGGTGATCCAGGCGCCGGGGTTGTCCGGGACGCCGTCGGCGGGCCAGCGCTCGAGCGCGACCGCGAACGCATCCTGGACCGCCTCCTCGGCGGCGTCGAAGTCGCCAAGCACGCGGATCAGCGTCGCGACCGCCCGCCCGGACTCCTGCCGGAACAGGCGGTCGACGACGCCGGTCTGGTCTACGAGGATGCCTCCGCGGCCTGCGG
Organism: Solirubrobacterales bacterium; assembly: GCA_035620355.1. Classification (GTDB taxonomy): domain Bacteria; phylum Actinomycetota; class Thermoleophilia; order Solirubrobacterales; family 70-9; genus WHSW01. The sequence continues at coordinate 1,916 of DASPGZ010000036.1, forward strand.
CTCCTCGTAGCCGTACTGGGTGTAGTCCATCACCGGTCGGACCTCGATCCCGCCGCCGCTGAGCGGCACCTTCTTCGCCCAGGCGATCGCCTCGTCGAGGTTCTCGCACTCGAGCAGGTAGAAGCCGCCGACCTGCTCCTTGGTCTCGGCGAACGGCCCGTCGGTGACCAGGCGCTCGTCGCCCTCGAGGCGGACGGTGGTCGCGGTGGCGCTCTCCTGCAGGCCCTCCCCCGCGATGAACGCGCCCGCTTGCTCGAGCTCCTTGCCGAACGCCTCCCAGCGGCTCATCTCGGCCTGCATCTGCTCGGGGGTGACGTCGTCCCAGCCGCCCTCCTCGCTGATCAAAGTCAGCATGTACTTCATCGAATTCCTCCTTGGCGTCGCGCGGCCCTTGCGGCCGCTTTCACCCTAACGACGAACGGAGGTGCCTGAAATCGACAGGCCGGCGGAAACTCGAGATCAGCCGTCGTCGGTGCCCGAAGGCGGCTGAACCAGCTTCTCGTCCTCGGCGCCGTGCTTGCCCTCGTCGCCGGCGACCGTGCTCAGGGTGAAGGTCTTGGCCTCGCCGATCCGAGCGCTCAGCTTCACCACCTGCCCGGGCTCGAACCCGGCGAGCTTGAGTCGCTTCGGAACCACGATCGAGATGTCCTGGCCCGACTCGCGAACGTCGTCGGCGGAGACGATCAGCCTGCGCTCACTGCGGCAGACGCCCTCGACGATCGCCTCGATGTCGGTGGCGGTCGCGCGCTCGGACTCGCTCGGCTTCAGCCCCGTCTGCTCGAGCGAGGTCTCGGGCGGCTTCGGGGGCTTCGGCGCCCCTCCGCAGCCCTGCTGGCCGGGGGTGCTCGGGGTGAGCGGCTCCGCGCCGTCGGCCACCCGCGCCTGCACCTCGACCAGGTCGCCGACGTCGGGCGGCGTGCGCTGGGCGCCGCCTCGGACCAGCAGCGAGACGCCCGGGCCCGAGACGGTGTAGGTGCCGGCGACCGGATCCCGGAAGCTGACCGTGCCGTCGAAGGCGACCCGGCCGCGACGACCGCCCTCGTCGCGGCGGCCCGACTCGAAGTAGGTCCCGTTTGGCAGCTCGGTGGCCTCGACCTCGACCTCGCGGCCCACCGCCGGCGGCTTGTGCGTGTGGACCGCGAGCAGGCGGCGGTCGTCGGTGGTGATCGCGTAGCTCGCCGCTGCGGGGTTGAGATGGACGACGGTGCCGGTGAGCGTGGTCGAGGTCTCCTCGACCGGCTCGGCCTCGGTGGTCGTGGTCTCGTCGGACGGGGTCGTGGTCACAGGGGGCGGGGTCAAGATCGGGGGCGCGCTGCTGATCGGCGGCGGCGTGGTCGACGGCGTGTCGAGGGTCGACTGCGGGCTGGAGGCCGGCGGCGGGTCGACCGCGCCCGAGCCCTCATTGCCGCTCGAGCCGGAGCTCCGCCGCGGGTCGCCCCCGCCATCCGGTGGCACGGACGCGGTCTGCGTGTCGTCGGGCGGCGGCAGCTCGACCACGATCGCGCGCTCGGTGCCGAGCCCGGCGGAGGTCCCCGGGCCGATCGCGACGCCGACGAAGAGGCCGAACCCGAGCGCGATCGCGGACAACGGCGCGGTCCAGCGCCGGTCGATGATCGGCAGTGCGGCCCAGCGCAGGGAGACGAAGCTCGCGAGCGAGGCGCGGTCGGGGCGCAGCGGCGCGCGGATCAGCCGGCCCGGAAGCCTCATCCGGACCCCGGCGGCGCCGCGACGGCGTTCACGGTCGAGCCGCAGCTGCCGCAGAAGCGGGCGCCGGGCTGGACGGGCGCTGCGCACGACGGGCAGGCGGTGACCACGGGGGGCGGCGCCAGGCCGAGCTGCCGCTCGACCGCGCTCAGCTCGGCGTCGACGGCCTGCAGCTCCGCGGCCCTGCGGGTCACGACGTCGAGGCGGAAGCTGTCGCGGATGGCCATCTCGTAGACGAGGCCGCCGAGGTCCGCCTGGAGCTCGGCGTAGCGCCGGGCGAGTTGCTCACGCCGTGAGCCTAGATCCTGCGGCGGCTGCGGCGCCACCGGCTGGGCGATCGCGGCCTGGGCCTGCGGGGCGGCCGGCGCCGGTGCCGCCGGCGGCGGCTGGCCCGAGCGAGCCTTCGGCCGCGTCTTGAAATATGGCTTCAGCTTCGCCATCCGCGCCGGGCTCAATTCCCCGCCTCCGGCGTGGCCCCGCCGGTCGGTGCCTCGCTCTCGCCGCCGACCTCGGGGACGATCTCCTCGAGGACGCCGCCGGACTCGTCGGTCGCTTGATTGGCGGACGCCCCGTCCGTCCCGGAAGCGGAGGAGCTCGATGAGGTGTCGGCCTCGCCGGTCACCTCGACCACGGCCGCGGTCGGGAAGTCGGAGCTGAGGCCCTCGAGCGCGGTCTCGGCCGAGCGGCGGTCGGTGTAGACCCCGGAATAGATCACGTAGTTGCCCGGCGGCAGGCTCGAGAACCGGTCGGAGTCGAGCACCGCCGCGTCGGTGGCCCCGTCCTCGACCGCCTGCTGCTTTGCCGCGTCGACGGTCTCGGCCGTGGCCCCGTCCTTGACCACGGTCGAGATCTGCACGGTGAAGCCGTCGGTCCCCGCGGGCCACTCGCTCGCGACCGCGCCGCCCGAGCCGCTACCAGCCGAGGAATCCGACGGGGTCGTGCTCGCCTCCCCGACCCGGACCACCGGCGCCGGCGGGTCCTCGCCCGTCCCGCGGCCGATCAAGACCCCGATCAGGAGCATGCCGCCGAGCAGCGCGATCCCGATCACCGCCGCGAGCGGCGAGACGTCCGACTGGCGCTGTGCCTTGGCCGACTCGGCGGTGGCGGGAGCGGCACCCTGGGCGGCCGGCGGGGTTGCGTTCGGACCGACCCGGGGGGCGCCACGACGGTTGCCGCAGTTGAGGCAGTAGCGCTGGTCGGCCGCCATCGGCGCCCCGCAGTTGGGGCAGGCCGGCCCTCCGGCCGCGGCCTGCGGCTGGGGCTGCCCGGCCAGGGGCTGAGCGGCCTGGGGCTGCGCCTGCGTCGGCTGCGCCTGCGTCGGCGGGGTCGGCGAGGGGTCGGCGTTCGCGGCGCCGTCGGCGCTCGCCGAGCCGTCCGGGGTCGTGCCCGGTTCGGCAGGGGTAGTCGAGGGCTGCTGCGGTGCGGCCATTGCCCATATTCAACAACCTTGGCCCCCAGGGGTTCCGCCAGCTCCGTCCCAGCCGCTCGGAGTAGGCTGCGGCGGGCCAGTGACCGTGGTCAAGGACACGGGTGAGCGGGCGACAATGCCGCCGTTCACCGACGAGCATCACCAACTCCGCGAGACGATCAACCGCTGGGTCCGCGAGGAGATCGTTCCCCACGTCGACGAGTGGGAGGCGGCCGGCGAGTTCCCGCTCGAGCTCTACCGCCGCGCGGGCGAGCTCGGCTTCCTCGGGCTCAAGTACCCGACCGAGCTCGGCGGCCAGGGCGGCGACTACGTCCACGACGCGGTCTGGGCCGAGGAGCTCGCCGCCGCCGGGGCCTCGGGCGGGGTCGGCGCCGGGCTCGGGGCCCACACGGGGATCGCGACCCCGCCGGTGTTCCGCTTCGGGACACCCGAGCAGCACGAGCGCTTCCTGCGCCCGGCGATCCGCGGCGAGCGGATCGCGGCGCTCGGGATCACCGAGCCCGGCGCGGGCTCCGACGTCGCCTCGATCCGCACCCACGCGCGGCCGGTCGACGGCGGCTACGTCGTCAACGGCGCGAAGACGTTCATCACCAACGGGGTCCGCGCCGACTTCCTCGTCTGCGCGGTGAAGACGACCGAGGAGGGCGGCCACGGCGGGATCTCGTTCCTGATCCTCGAGCGTCAGATGCCGGGATACGAGGTCGTGACGAGGCTCGAGAAAATGGGCTGGCGCTCCTCGGACACCGCCGAGCTCTCGTTCACCGACGTCGAGGTCCCCGCCGAGAACCTGCTCGGCGAGGAGAACCGCGGCTTCGGCCTGATCATGGAGAACTTCGCCTGGGAGCGGCTGCTGATGTCGCTGGGCGCCGTCGGCGCGATGCGCCGCCTGCTCGCGACCGCGATCGAGTACGCCGGCGAGCGCGAGGCCTTCGGCCGCCCGATCGCCAAGTTCCAGGCGATCCGCCACAAGATCGCCGAGATCGGGGTGAAGGCGGAGGTCGGCCGCGCGCTCACCTACAGCGCCCTGCGCCGCTACGTCGCGGGCGAGGACGTGATCGACGACGTCACCCGAGCGAAGCTGTTCACCCAGCGGGCCTGCGTCGAGGTCGCCGACGAGTGCGTGCAGATCCTCGGCGGCTACGGCTACATGCGCGAGTACGGGGTCGAGCGGGCGCTGCGCGACGCCCGCCTCGGGCCGATCGGCGGCGGAACCGACGAGATCATGCGCGAGATCCTCGGCCGCCGCCTCGGCCTCTGACGCCTTAGAGTCCTCGACCCTTACATCAACTGACGTAACCGACAGGAGTGGATCGAAGACATGGGATTGCTTGACGGCAAGGCCGCGATCGTTACGGGCTCGGCCCGGGGCATCGGCCGGGCGACGGCGGAGCTGTTCATCAACGAGGGGGCCAAGGTCCTGATCAACGACATCGACGGCGAGGTCGCCGAGCAGGCGGCGTCGGAGATCGACGGCGAGACCGCGGTCTTCGCCGGCGACCTGACCCAGCCGGGCGTCCCGGACGAGCTGGTGGCGGCGGCGGTCGAGGCCTTCGGCGAGGTCGACATCATCGTCAACAACGCCGGCTACACCTGGGACGGCGTCATCCACCGGATGACCGACGAGCAGTTCCAGGCGATGCTCGACATCCACACGATCGTGCCCTTCCGCGTGATCCGCGCGATCGCGCCCCACTGGCGCGAAGCGGCGAAGGCGGAGCGCAACGAGGGCGTCGAGCGCTTCCGCAAGATCGTCAACATCTCCTCGATCTCGGGCACGATGGGCAACGCCGGCCAGGTCAACTACTCGTCGGCCAAGGCGGGCGTGGTCGGCCTGACCAAGACCCTGGCGAAGGAATGGGGCGGGTTCAAGATCAACTGCAACGCGGTCGCCTTCGGGTTCATCGAGACCCGCCTGACCCAGGCGAAGGAGAAGGGGGAGACACTCGAGGTCGGCGACGGCGAGCAGGTCGAGCTCGGGATCCCCGAGCAGATGCGGGCGATGGCCTCGGCGATCATCCCGCTGGGGCGGCCTGCCCAGCCGGAGGAGGCCGCGGCGCCGGTGCTCTTCCTCTCCTCGGAGCTCTCCAACTACGTCCACGGCCAGTGCCTGAACGTCACCGGCGGCCAGTTCGGGGGCATGTACACCTGAGGCGGCTGCGGGTGCTCGCGGCCGCGGCGCTGCTGGCGCTCCCCGGCTGCGGCTCCGACGACGAGCCGTCGGCGACCACGGCGCCCGAGGACGGCGGCGGGGTGGTGGTCGCCGCGCTCGGCGACTCGATCAGCGCCGGCAACCCGGCCTACGACCCCGATCCGGGCCGGCGGGCGGCGCTCGGGTTCGGCGACGACGAGCGCAGCCAGTACGAGTTCTGGGCCGAGCGCGCCGACCCGCGGCTGAGCTTCCGCAACTGCGGCGTCTTCGGCCAGCGCACCGACGAGATCGCGCCGCGGCTCGACGCCTGCGCCGAGGGTGCCGAGGCCCTGATCGTCCAGGGCGGGATCAACGACATCGCCCAGGGCCGCCCGCTGCCGGCCGCGGCCGCGGACCTCCGGGCGATGGCCGAGCGCGGCTTGGACCTCGGGTTGGACGTGTTGCTGGTCGACGTGCTTCCTTGGAACAACGGCCACCCGGCGGCCGACCGGCCGATCGCCGAGCTCAACCGCCGGATCGAGGCGATCGGCCGCGATCTCGGGGTTGACGTGATCGGCTTCCACGACGCGCTCGAGGACCCGGGCCGGCCCGGGGTGATGGCGCCGCGGCTGACCGCCGACGGCGACCACCCGTCGATCGCCGGCTACCGGCTGCTGGGCGCCCGGGTCGCCGACGCGCTCGAGCGCTGAGCCCTCGCCTGAGGTCTCG
>DASPGZ010000037.1:0-3589 GCA_035620355.1 Solirubrobacterales bacterium
GAGCAAGTTCACGCCGCTCAGCGACGAGCTGCACGGCTACATGGTCGAGCACGGGGCGCGCCAGGACGAGGTCCTGCGCCGGGTCCAGGAGGAGACCGCGGCGATGGGCGAGATCTCGGTGATGCAGATCGCCCCCGACCAGGGCGCCTTCATGACCCTGCTCGCGAAGCTCGTCGGGGCCGGCGAGGCGATCGAGCTCGGCACCTTCACCGGCTACTCGGCGATCTGCATCGCGCGCGGCCTCGCCCCGGGCGGGCGGCTGATCGCCTGCGAGCTCTCCGAGGAGTACGCGGAGATCGCCGCGCGCAACCTCGAGGCCGCCGGGGTCGCCGACCGGGTCGAGATCCGGATCGGGCCGGCGATCGAGACGCTCTCGGCGCTGCCCGAGGCCGAGGCCTTCGACCTCGGCTTCATCGACGCCGACAAGGAGAGCTACCCGGCCTACTACGAGGCGGTCCTCGCCCGCACCCGGCCCGGCGGCCTGATCGTGATCGACAACGTGCTCGGCGTCGGCCGCGTGATCGATCCGGACGAGCGCTCCGAGCAGGTCGAGGCGATCCGCGCCACCAACGACCTGGTCGCCGCCGACGAGCGGGTCGACACGGCGATGGTCGCGATCGCCGACGGCCTGATGCTCGCCCGCAAGCGATGAGCGACGCGCGGGAGGTCGCGCTCCAGCGCCGGGCGCTCGGCGATTGGGTGGCGATGCTCGGGGCGAGCTCCGAGGGCGCGCGGACCCTGCGCCTCGACGGGGTCACCGCGGCGATCGTCCCCGCCTCGCCGCAGCGCTCGATCTGCAACTCGGTCGCCTACAGCGACGGCGAGGCGCTGCTCGCCGGGCTCGAGCGGCTCGCCGGCGAGTACGAGCGCGCCGGGATCGCCGCCTGGACCGTCTGGGTCCCCGAGCCCGACGCGGAGGTCGCGGCGGCGCTCGAACGCGCCGGCCACAAGCTCGACGGCTCGCCGGTGGCGATGTCGCTCGAGCTCGAGCGGCTGCGGCCGGCGGAGCTCGGCGACCTCGACTACGAGTCGGGCGCCGACCCCGCCGAGCTCGGGCCGATGAACGAGCTCGCCTACGGCCCCTCCGCGGCCGGGATGGCCCGGGCGCTGACGACGCCGCCCGACGAGGCGGTGATCTGGGCGGCGCGCGACCGCGGCGAGCTCGCCTGCGTGATGGCCACGATGGACCACCCGAACCAGGCGCCTCAACAGCGGCGCGGGTCGGCTACGCCTCCCAGCGACCTCGGTGGGTATTTCGTCGCCACACACCCCGAGCACCGCGGGCGCGGCCTCGCCAGCCGGCTCGTGACCGCGGCGCTGCTCGACGCCCGCGAGCGCGGCCTGCTCAGCTCGTCGCTGCAGGGCTCGCCGATGGGCCGCTCGATCTACACCCGGCTCGGCTACACGACCGACTTCGAGCTGCGCATGTACGAGCGCCGGAAGCCGGGATGACGACCCCGTCCGAGGAGGAGCTGGAGGCGGCGCTCGAGCGGCTCAGCGAGCCGGGGCGCTTCGACGACGCCGAGGCGCTGGTCAGCCGCGCCGCGCCGGGGCTGCAGCGGATCCTCGGCCAGGCTCTCGACGCCGGCGGCTGGTTCGCGGACTCGCACGAGACCGGGATGGCGCAGGCGCTGGCCAGCGACGACCCGGAGGAGCGGGCGCGAGCGGTCCGGGTGATGCTGGCCGAGGAGACCCGGATGGGGATGATGGTCGGCGTCGCCGTCGGCTGGGCGCTGGCCGAGGAGCTGCGAAGACAGGAGGAGCAATGAGAATCGAGTTCATCGGCCACGCGACCTTCGAGCTCTCGGACGGCGCCACGAGGCTGCTGATCGATCCGTTCCTGGCCCCGAACAACCCGGCCGCCAAGCTCGGTGCCGACCAGGTCGAGCCCACCCACATCCTGCTCACCCACGGCCACAACGACCACATCGCCGACGCGGTCGCGGTCGCCAAGCGCACCGGCGCCCACTGCGTCGCGCTCACCGAGCTCGCCGGCTGGCTCGGCGAGCAGGGGGTCGAGAAGACATCGAACCCGAACTTCGGCGGCACGGTCGAGTTCGAGTGGGGCAGCGTCAAGCTCGTTCCCGCGTGGCACACCAACACGACCCCCGACGGGACCGCGATCGGGCCGCCCTCGGGGCTGGTGATCGAGATCGGCGGGGTGACCGTCTACCACCTCGGCGACACGGCGCTGTTCGGCGACCTGAAGCTGATCGGCGAGCGCCACTCCCCCGACGTCGCCCTGGTCCCGATCGGCGGCCACTTCACCATGGACCGCCACGACGCCGCCTACGCCTGCGGCCTGATCGGCGCGGCGACCGTGATCCCGTGCCACTACGACACCTTCCCGCCGATCGAGACCGACGCCGAGGCGTTCAAGGTCGAGGTCGAGTCCGAGACCGGCTCCAGGGTCATGCTGCTGGGCCCGGGCGACACCTACGAGGTGGGCGCGCCCGGCGCCGGCGATTAGGCTTTCGGGGCCGTGGAGGCCGCCACCGAGAGCCTGAGCTCGATCGCCCAGCGCGAGGACTTCCTCGCCACCGGCGACCCGGCGCTCGCCGCGGCCGCCGACGAGGGCAAGTTCCAGCTGCTCGGCTACCAGGAGCTCTACGAGCTCTGGGAGCGCCAGCAGTGGGCGACCCAGGACCTCGACTTCAGCCGCGACCGGGTCGACTGGCAGGAGCGGTTCACCAAGGAGGAGCGGTTCGAGCGCATGTACGGGCTCTCGGCCTTCTTCATCGGCGAGCAGCGGGTCACCGACGAGCTCGGCCCGATCATGCGCGCGGCGCCGACCGAGGAGATGCGGATCTTCCTCTCGACCCAGATCGCCGACGAGGCGCGTCACGTGCAGTTCTTCAACCGCTTCTACGACGAGGTCGGGGTGCTCGAGGGCGCCGACGATCTCGCCGAGCGGCTCGAGCGGGTGCAGGGCAACCTGAACCCGGAGTTCGCCGAGCTCTTCGACCGGATGCTCGCCGACCGGGTCGACCGGCTAGCCGCCGAGCCCGAGGACACGGTCACGCTGGTCGAGGCGGTGACGCTCTACCACATGGTGATCGAGGGGGTGCTGGCGCTCACCGGCCAGCATTTCATCATCGGCTACAACGAGGAGCAGGGGACCCTGCCGGGGTTCGTCGAGGGGTTCGGCAACGTCGCCCGCGACGAGCATCGCCACGTCGCCTTCGGCGCCAAGTTCCTCACCGACATGGCGCGCTCCGACGATCGCTACCGCGACGCGATCCAGCGCACCCTGGTCGAGTCGCTGCCGGTCGCCGAGGGCGTCCTGCGGCCTCCGTTCGCGCCGCCCGACGACGACGACTTCGAGCTCTTCGGCGTCTCGATGCGCGAGACGCAGGCGTTCGCCGCCCAGTGCCTGACCCGGCGGCTGAAGGTGATCGGCCTCGCCGGCTGAGCCCACGGCGCCTTCGGGAAACTACTGAGAGCCGCTGTCGATCGGCCAAGCTCACGCCCCTTCGATCGCCGCCGGGTATTTCCAACTGGAATCCGACCGATTGAACGTGGCGCGGGGCCCCCGTGCGGAGGATGATCGTCATCCCCCCTAACCCCCCACGTCGGGGAGGTGGAGAGG
>DASPGZ010000038.1:0-17111 GCA_035620355.1 Solirubrobacterales bacterium
CCACGTGTTACTCACCCGTTCGCTGCTTTGCCCCAGGGCAAGCCCTGGTTCGTCGCTCAACTTGCATGTGTTAGGCACGCCGCCAGCGTTCGTCCTGAGCCAGGATCAAACTCTCCGTGAAAAGTGACTCGAGGGTTTCAAATCCACCGCCGGCGTCAACCGACGGCGGTTCCTCTGTCAATACGGAAAGGTGTCACATCTAATGTCCGTGGCCGTACACAGAGGCCTCGGACGACATGACGGGGTTGGCTGCCACCGCCTGCAAGCAGACGGTGGTCGGACCTGTCTGACCCGGGGCAAGCCCCGAGTCGCACGCTGCTCAGTTTTCAAAGACCGCTTCCCGTTCGGAGGGGGACTCCCTCTCGTGCGGGCGCCGTTTCGGGCGCGACCAGCAAGGATATCTACTCGCGGTCACCGGTTCAAGCCCCGGAGGACTCGAACGGACCCCAGAATGTAGCAGGGCGCCCATGGGCGTCCCGGGCGTCGGCGCCCGCTTGGACCGCCGCCGGGCCGCTCAGGCGCGCTCGAGCCGCCGGTGGCGCCGCTTGCCGACCTGGAGCACGGCTCCGTCGAGCCGCTCCGGCGCCAGGTCGAGGTCGGCCGCCTCGAGCACCTCGCCGTCGAGCCGCACGGCCCCTTGGCCGATCAGCCGCCGCGCCTCGCTCGAGGAGAGGTCGAACTCGTCGGCGATCAGCGCCGGCAGGTGGACCGTCTCGCCGTCGGCAGCGAAGCCGGCGACCTGGATCTCGTCGGGGAGCTCGCGCCGGACGTGGACCTGGTCGAAGCGCTGCTCGGCGGCCTCGCCGGCGCCCTCGCCGTGGAAGCGGTCGGTGAGCCGGCGGGCGAGCTCGCGCTTCGTCTCGACCGCGGGCCGGCCCTGGTCGAGCGGCTCCGAGAGCAGCAGCAGGTAGTACTCGCCCATCGCCGAGTCGGGGACGCTCATCAGCTTCCCGAACATCTCGTCCGGAGGATCGGTGACCCCGATGTAGTTGTCGTAGGACTTGCTCATCTTCAGCTTGCCGTCGGTCCCCGGGAGGATCGGCATGGTCAGGATCGACTGCGGGGTGATCCCGAAGGCCGCCTGGACGTCGCGTCCGAACAGCAGGTTGAACCGCTGATCGGTGCCGCCGAACTCGACGTCGGCCTCGATCGCGACCGAGTCGTAGCCCTGGAGCACCGGATAGAGCAGCTCCAGAGTCGAGATCGGCTGCCCGGCCGCCATCCGCTTGGTGAAGTCGTCGCGCTCGAGCAGCCGGGCGACCGTCGTCCGGCGGACCAGGTCGAAGAGCTGTCCGCTCGGCATCTCGAGCCACTCGCTGTTGTGGCGGAGCTCGGTGCGCTCGCGGTCGAGGACCTTGAACGCCTGCTCCTGGTACGTGAGCCCGTTGGCCTCGATCTCGGACGCGGTGAGCACCGGGCGGGTCGCGTCGCGGCCGCTCGGGTCGCCGACCAGCGCCGTGTAGTCGCCGATGATCAGGACCACCTGGTGGCCGGCGTCCTGAAACGCGCGCAGCTTGTTCAGGATCACGCAGTGCCCGAGGTGGATGTCCGGGCTGGTCGGGTCGACGCCCAGCTTCAGCCGCAGCGGACGGCCCTCGGCGAGCTGCTCGGCGAGCCTCCCTTCGGGCAGCGCGTCGACCGCTCCGAGGAGCAGTTGGTCGGCCGCCGCGGCGGCCTCCGTCGCGCCTGCAGCCGGCCGGGACGTCATATGGCCAATGCTAGACTCACCGCCCGGCTGAAAGGGATCGCCCGCGGTCTTCCGACGCGACCCGACGCCCACCGGTGGCCATAGTCAGGGGGTCGGAAACGGCCACGCCCGGCACTCCGCCGGAGCCTTGGGGTGAGACGGACATCCACCCGCGCACGACGCTTTGAACATGGACTCTGGATCCGAAAACGACTCCGCGGGCGACGGCCGCTCAGCCGACGAGCGCCGCGACCGCAAGAACCTGCGCCAGATCGCCAAGCGCCGGCGGGCCGAGAAGGAGCTGCGCAAGCGTGAGAAGGCGCTCGGCGGCAAGCGCGAGCCGCGGCGGCTCCGCCGCGGGCGCAAGAAGGTCGCCGCCCTCACCGCCCCCGAGGAGGCGCAGAAGACCGACAAGCCGCGGATGCGCAAGCTCCGCTTCGCCTTCGTCATCCTCGGCCTCGGGCTGCTCGCGTTCGTCTCCTGGATCTTCGGGATCATGATGGCGGTCGCCCAGGACCTGCCGTCGCTCGAGAACCGCCAGCAGTACCTGGAGGCCGAAAACTCGGTCGTCTACGACGCTTACAACAACAAGCTCACGACCCTGACCAACAACCAGGGCCGGATCCTGCTCGACTCCGCGGAGATCGCCCCGGTGATGAAGGAGGCCGTGGTCGCGATCGAGGACCGGCGCTTCTACGAGCACAACGGCGTCGACTACCAGGGCATCGCCCGCGCCGTCTGGCAGGACGTGGTCACCCGCTCGGCGCAGCAGGGCGCCTCGACGATCACCCAGCAGTTCGTCAAGAACGCGCTCGCCGCCCAGGCCAGCCGGACCGTGTTTCAGAAGCTGCGCGAGGCGGCGCTCGCCTACCACCTGGAGCGCAACTGGACCAAGGACAAGATCCTCACCGAGTACCTGAACGAGATCTACTTCGGCGAGGGCGCGACCGGGATCGAGGCGGCGGCGAAGACCTACTTCTCCTACAACCACCCCGGCTGCGGCGAGACCGAGGACGCCGAGCCGTGCGCCTCCGAGCTGCTGCCCTGGGAGGCGGCGCTGCTCGCCGGGATCATCTCCTCGCCGAGCGCCTACTCGCCGCGGGCGTTCCCCGAGAACGCGAAGATTCGCCGCGACCAGGTGCTCGCCAACATGCGCGACGAGGGTTACATCACGCCCGAGGAGTACGCCGAGTACGCCGAGATCCCGATCCCCGACGACAAGGACCTGACTCCGCCGGCCGAGAACTCGGCCGCGCCGTACTTCACCTCGTGGCTGCGCCAGCAGCTGGTCGACCGCTACGGCGCCGGCGAGGCCTTCGGCGGCGGGCTCCAGATCCGCTCGACCCTCGACCTCGAGCTCCAGAACCGGGTCCAGGCGATCACCCAGTCGACCCTGGCGGGGATTCAGCCGACCGCCTCCGCGGTCGTGCTCGACAACGAGACCGGCGGCGTCCTGGCGATGGTCGGGGGTTCCGACTTCGAGGCCTCGCCGTTCAACCTGGCGACCAACGGCCACCGCCAGCCTGGATCGGCGTTCAAGCCGTTCACCCTGGTCACCGCGCTCCAGCAGGGCCGCTCGACCAGCGAGGTGTTCACCTCGGCCCCGCAGGAGATCCCGTTCCAGGTCAAGGTGCCGAGAAAGAACGGCAACGGCGACAAGGTCCTCAACGACACCTTCAACGTCAGCAACTACAACGACTCCTACCTCGGCTCGGCCTCGATCGCGAGCGGCACCACCTACTCGGACAACTCGGTCTACTCGCAGCTCGGCACCCAGGTCGGGGTCGAGAACGTCGCCGCGACGGCGAATGCGATGGGGATCGAGACCGACCTCGCGTCGAGCTTCGACTACTCGATCAACGACGGCCCCTGGCATCCCTACAACCCGGCGCTGATCCTCGGCGGGCTCGAGACCGGGGTCACGCCGCTGGAGATGACCCACGCGTACAACACCCTGGCCGCCGATGGCCGACGGCTCTCCGGCACGATGGCGGCCAGCTCCGGCGGCCCGGTGGCGATCCTCAAGGTCACCGACGGCGACGATCCGACCGACGGCGACCTGGTCCCCGACCAGACCGGCGCCGATGGCGAGAACGAGCTCGTCGACCGCCAGGTGATCGACCCGACCGTCGCCCAGACCGCCAAGGACGTGCTCTCGACGGTGGTCACCTCGGGCACCGGTGTGCGCGCTCAGAACAGCGACACGACCTGGGGCAAGACCGGGACCACCGACGACAACGGCGACGCCTGGTTTTGCGGCGCGACGACGAAGTTCACCGCCTGCATCTGGGTCGGCTACCGCGACACCGTCACCCCGATGGAGACCGAGTTCGCCGGGGCACCGGTCGACGGAGGGACCTTCCCGGCGCTGATCTTCGCCCAGATCGCCGCCGCCTACGACGAGGTCGAGGCGCTGCACAAGGTCGACGAGGACGAGGACGAGACGTCGTCGGAGGACACCGGCGAGGTCGGCGCCGAGACCGTCACCCCGACGACGGAGTCGACCGAGTCGGTCGCGCCGCCGGCGACCGAGGAGGCGCCCGCCCCCGCCGAGCCGCCGGCGGAGGAGGCCGCGCCGGCGCCCGAGACCGAGGCCCCGGCGGCGCCGCCCGCCGGCGGCGGTGATGCCGGCGGCGCGCCCGCCCCCCCGACCTCTGGCGGCGGCGTCAGCCCGGGCTAGGCCGCTCGCCCGAAGGCCGGCAGCGGCCGCGACAGGTAGGGGCTCCCGGTGGCGCAGAACCGCCACGGGAGCTCGGTCGCCTTGGTGATCCCGATCCGGGGCCCGGTGGCCACCTCGACCCCGCGCCACGAGCCCTCGGGAGGGCGGAGCTCGAACGGCTCGCGATCGAGACGGGCTCCGTTGAGCTCGAGGCCGACGCCGAGTGCCTCGGTCAGCTTGCCGGGGCCCGAGCACAGCTCGCGCAGCTCCGCGCGCCCGCGCCGGGCCCGCATCTCCTCGATCCCGGCGATCGGTTCGAGCGCCCGGATCAGGACCGCCGCAGCGGTCCCGTCGGGCTCGCAGACGGCATTGAGGAGGCTGTGGATCCCGTAGGAGAGGTAGACGTAGGCGCGTCCCGGCGGGCCGAAGATGGTCGCCGTCCGCTCGGTCAGCCCGACGTAGGCGTGGCAGGCCGGGTCGTCGCGCTCGTAGCTCTCGGTCTCGACGATCACCCCGCCGGTGGCGCCGACGCGAAGCTCGCAACCGATCAGATCCCGGGCGACCCGGTGCACCGAGCGGTCGAAGAACCCCGGTCCGAGCGCGCTCAAGCCGGGTCCGGGCGGGTCGTGGTCAGGGTCGCCCGCGCGGCCTCCAGCTGCTCGGCGAGGCGCGCGGCCGAGGTCCCGCCGGCCGACAGCTTGCTCTCCAGCCACGAGCCCTCGCGCAGGACCTCGTAGTACTCGTCGTCGAGCAGCTCGGAGTGCTCGGCGAGCTCCGCCGGCTCGAGCTCCGAGAGCGCCCGGCCGCTCTCGAGCGCCGAGCGGACCAGCCCGCCGACCACGCCGTGTGCCTCGCGGAAGGGCATCCCGCGGCGCACCAGCAGGTCGGCGACGTCGGTGGCCGCGACCATCTCGTCGCCGGCGGCGGCGGCGAGCCGCTCGCGGTCGAAGCTGAGCCCGGCGAGCAGCCGCTCGGCGGCCTCGAGGCAGAGCTCGATCGTGTCGACGGCGTCGAACAGCGCCTCCTTGTCCTCCTGCAGGTCCTTCGAGTAGGCCAGCGGCAGGGCGTGGAGAACCCCGACGAGCGTCGTCAGCGAGCCCGCGACCCGCGGCGACTTCGCCCGCAGCAGCTCGGCGGCGTCCGGATTCTTCTTCTGCGGCATCAGGCTGGAGCCGGAGGAGAAGTCGTCGGCGCCCTCGGCGAAGCCGAACTCCTGGCTCGACCAGATCACGATCTCGCTGCCGAGCCGCGAGAGGTGGGTCGCGCAGACGGTGGCCGCGTACATGTAGTCGAGCGCGAAGTCGCGGTTGGAGACCGCGTCGATCGAGTTCGGGGCCGGCGCCTCGAAGCCGAGCTCGGCGGCCGTCGCCTCGCGGTCGAGGTCCCAGTTGAGCCCGGCCAGCGCCCCGGAGCCGAGCGGCATCGCCGACGCGGCCGCGGCGGCGTCGGCGAACCGCTTCGCGTCGCGCGCCAGCATCCAGAAGTAGGCGAGCAGGTGATGGCCGAGGTAGACCGGCTGGGCGCGCTGCAGGTGGGTGTAGCCGGGCATCCGCCATTCGCTGTGGGCCTCGGCGAGCGTCAGCAGCCGTTCCATCAGCGCCGCGATCAGCTCGCTCGCGCGCGCGCTGCGCCCGCGCACGTAGAGCGCCAGGTCGGTGGCCACCTGGTCGTTTCGGGAGCGCCCGGTGTGGAGCTTGCCGCCCAGCGGGCCGATCAGCTCGGTGAGCCGGCGCTCGACCGCCATGTGGATGTCCTCGTCGCCGGCAGCGAACGGGAACGCGTCGCGCTCGAGCTCGGCCGCGACCAGGTCGAGGCCGCGGTGCAGCTCGGCGAGCTCCTCGGCGGTGATCACCCCGGCGCGCGCGAGCCCGGCGGCGTGGGCGCGCGAGCCGGCTACGTCCTCGCGCCACAGCCGCCGGTCGAAGCCGATCGAGGCGTTGATGCGGGCGAACAGGGGGTCGGGAGCGTCTTCGAAGCGCGGCATCGCGCGTCCACTATCTCAATCGGTCTTGAAGATCCGCGGCAGGCTCAGCGGCCGGTGGCGAAGCGCGTGCGCGAGCAGCCCGGCGACCCCGGAGTAGAAGCCGTCGCGTGGGACCTCCGAGAACACCCGCCGCACGCGCTCGCGCCCGAGGCCCGCGCTCAGGGTCCCGCCGCTGACCTCGATCCGGTCGGCGAGCCGGATCAGCTCGACCTCGGTCCCGCGTCGCGACTGGTCGCGCAGCGCGTGGTGCTGGGCGCAGGCGTCGGCAATCATCCGCACCCGCTCGGGCGAGGCGCCGGCTCGCTCGAACAGCCGCGCCGCGTGCTCGCCGCCCTCGTCGGTATAGACGCCGCCGTGGCTGATCGAGTCGTAGAGCCCGGCGTCGTGCATGAAGGCGGCGCAGAGGACGAGCTCGCGGTCTATCTCGACCCCGCGCTCGGCGGCCAGCATCTCGGCGAACAGGAACTGGCGCACGCAATGGCGCTCCATCGGACCATCGACCTCGCCGGACGCGGCCCGGAGCTGGTCGAGGAACTGGCGCTCGAGCTCGGTCTCGACCAGGGCGTCAGCGCGCGCGCTCACGTCCAATCACCCTGCAGCGCCTCGGCCAGCGCCTCGCAGACGCGGTCGATCTGGGCCTCGCTGAGCTCGGGGAAGAACGGCAGAGCCAGGAGCCTGTCGGAGGCGTCCTCGGCGACCGGGAACCGGCCCGGGCCGAAGCCGAAGCGCTCGCGCATGTGCCCCATCAGGTGGATCGCGGGCATGTAGGCCTTCGCCTGCACGCCGCGCTGGGAGAGATCGGCGACCACGGCGTCGCGGTCGGCGCCGGCCGGGAGCCGCAGCGCGTAGATGAACCACGAGCGGCGCGCCTCGCCTTCGTCGGCGCACGGCAGGACCAAACCGGCGGGATCGCCCTCCCCCGCCCTGGCGCCGTAGTCGAGCGCCGCGAGCCGCTCGGTGTAGAGCTCGGCCACCCGCGCCCGGTCCGCGAGCAGCGAGTCGAGGCGCTCGAGCTGGGCGATCCCGAGCGCCGCCTGGACCTCGGTCAGCCGGTAATTGAAGCCGAGCCGGTCGTGGTCGACCCAGTCCATGTCGGGCGCGCGGCCCTGGTTGCGCTCGCTGCGCAGGCGCGCCGCGATCCGGGGGTCGGAGACCGCCACCATCCCCCCCTCCCCCGTCGTCAGCTGCTTGTTGGCGTAGAAGGCGAAGGTCGCGAGGTTGCCCCGCGAGCCGACCTGTAGACCCTCCGAGTCGCGCGCGCCGAGCGCCTCGCAGGCGTCCTCGAGCAGCCCCAGGTCGCCCTCGGCGGCGACCCGCTCGAGCTCGGGCACCGCCGCCGGGTAGCCGAGGATGTCGACCGGGAGCAGGCCCGCTGTGCGCTCGCCGATCGCGTCCCAGGCCTTCGCGGGGTCGAGGGTGAGGGTGACCGGGTCGACGTCGCAGAAGACCGGCGTCGCGCCCTCGTAGAGCAGGCAATTGGCCGAGGCGACGAAGCTGAACGGCGAGGTGACGACCTCGGCGCCCTCGCCCCACCCCAGGGCCCGCACCCCGAGGTGCAGGGCGGCGGTGCCGGAGGAGACCGCGACCGCGTCGGGGACGCCGAGCCGCTCGGCGAACTCGCGCTCGAAGCGCTCCTGCACCGGGCCCAGCGCGAGCCGCCCCGAGCGCAGCACCTCTAGCACCAGCTCCTCCTCGCGCTCGCCGATCACCGGCTTCGCCAGCGGGATCTGATCGATCGTCACGCGCTCGGGACCTCGCCCGGCACGCCCGGACGCGAAGCGGAGGACGTGGCCGGTGAAGTTCGGGGTTGGAACGCGTACTCCAGCGAGTCGACCAGGGCCTCCCAGGACGCCTCGATGATGTTCTCCGAGACCCCGATCGAACCCCAGGTGTCGGGCCCGTCGGCGGAGTCGAGCAGCACCCGGGTGACCGCGCCGGTGCCGTGGTGGGAGTCGAGGATCCGGACCTTGTAGTCGACCAGCTCGATCTCGGCCAGATGCGGATGCAGCTCGCCGATCGCGTCGCGAAGCGCCCGGTCGAGCGCGTTCACCGGCCCGTTGCCCTCGGCGGTGCGGACGTAGCGCCGACCCTCGACCCAGATCTTGATCGTCGCCTCGGTCTCGACCTGGCCGTCGGCGCGCTTCTCGGTGATCACCCGGAAGCTCTCGAGCCGGAACAGGGGCTGGTACTCGCCCGACTCGCGGCGCAGCAGCAGGTCGAACGAGGCGTCGGCGGCCTCGTAGTGGTAGCCGCGGTGCTCGCGCTCCTTGATCCGCTCGACCGCGCGTTTGGCGGCGTCGGCGTCGAGCTCGATCCCCGCGTTCTCGGCCAGCTCGAGCACCGAGCCCTTGCCCGAGAGCTCGGAGATCAGCACGTCGCGGCTGTTGCCGACCAGCTTCGGGTCCATGTGCTCGAAGGTGCGCGCGTCGGCCTGCACCCCGGCGACGTGCATGCCGCCCTTGTGCGCGAACGCGTTGCGCCCGACGTAGGGCTGGTCGGCGTCCGGGGTGGTGTTGGTGAGCTCGTCGACGAAGTGCGCGGTCTCGGTCAGCAGCCGCATCCGGTCCTCGGGCACGCATTCATAGCCGCGCTTCAGCTGCAACGCCGGCAGGATCGAGATCAGGTTGGCGTTGCCGCAGCGCTCCCCGTAGCCGTTGACGGTCCCCTGCACCATCCGGGCGCCGGCCTCGACCGCCGCGAGCGAGTTCGCGACCCCGCACTCGAGGTCGTTGTGGGCGTGGATCCCGATCTCCGCCCGCCCGCCGAGGTCGGCGACCACCGCGGCGGTCGCGTCGGCGACCTGGTCGGGGAGGCTGGAGCCGTTGGTGTCGCAGACGGTCACGTTCTCGGCCCCGGCCGCGACCGCGGCGCGCAGGCACTCGAGCGCGTAGCCCGGGTCGTCGCGCCAGGCGTCGAAGAAGTGCTCGGCGTCGTAGACGACCCGCTTGCCCTGGGAGCGCGCGTAGTTGACCGAGTCGACGATCATCGAGAGGTTCTCCTCGGGCGAGACGCGGGTCACCTTCTCCAGGTGCAGCGCCCAGGTCTTGCCGACGAAGGTGACCACCGGCGCCGCGCAGCCGACCAGGTCGCGCAGGGCGGGGTCCTCCTCGGCCGGGAGCCCGCGTCGGCGGGTCATTCCGAACGCGCACACCTGCGCGGTCTCGAGCTCGACCTCGGCCAGCAGGCGGAAGAGCTCGGCCTCCTTCGGGTTCGAGCTCGGGAAGCCGGCCTCGACGAAGCCGACCCCGAGCCGGTCGAGGGCCTGGACCACGCGCACCTTCTCGGCCGCCGAGAGCGACATGCCCTGGCCCTGCATGCCGTCGCGGAGCGTCGTGTCGTAGAGATTCAGGTGGGTCACTGGATGCCTTTCCGTTTCCGAGGGGTGAGAGCGAGTGGAGCGCGGCTTCGGCCGCACGGCCGCGGGCCGCCTAAGCGGTCGCGGCGCGGCTAATTCGCTCGATGGCCCCGAGATGCGGCATCTACGAGGTGACCTTACTCGGTTGTCCCACAGGATCCAGCCACTCGGAGTACTCGGGGGCGCGCCCGTGCAGGGCGTCCTCGAACTTCGCCTGGATCACCCTCGTGACCTCGCCGATGTCGCCGAGCTCGTGCCCGTCGACCTCGCGCACCGGGACAAGCTCGGCGGCGGTCCCGCAGAGGAAGATCTCCTCGGCCAGGTAGAGCTCGGCGCGCGCGATGTCGCGCTCGACCACCTCGTAGCCGAGATCGGTGGCGATCTGGATCACCGACTTGCGGCTGATCCCGTCGAGGATCGAGCTCGTGTGGCCCGGGGTCACCAACTGCCCCTCGCGGAGCACGAAGATGTTCTCGCCCGAGCCCTCGCAGACGAGCCCGTCCTCGTCGAGCAGGATCGCCTCCTCGTAACCGGACTGGGCCGCCTCCGTCTTCGCCAGGATCGAGTTCAGGTACTGGCCGGAGGCCTTGGCCTGCGGGATCAGCCCGCCGGGGGAGATCCGTCGCCATGAGGAGACCTTGGCCCGGACGCCGCGCTTCTTGCTCTCCTCGCCGAGGTAGGCGCCCCAGGGCCAGACCGCGACCGTCACGTCGACCGGGCCGGTGGGCGCGTAGAGCCCCATCTCGCCGTAACCGCGAAAGACGAGCGGCCGGATGTAGCAGCTGTCGAGCCCGTTGCGGAGGATCAGCTCGTTGGTCGCCTCCCGCATCTGCTCGGGCGAGTACGGCATCTGCAGGTAGTAGAGGTCCGCCGAGTTGGCGAGCCGCTGCAGGTGGTCGCGGTGGCGGAAGACCGCCGGGCCGCGCTCGGTCGGGTAGCAGCGGATGCCCTCGAAGACGCCGGTCCCGTAGTGGAGCCCGTGGCTCAGAACGTGGACCTGGGCGTCTTCCCAAGCGACGAACTCACCGTTCATCCAGATCCACTCGGACTTCTCCACGTCTGCCTCCGGGTCGGGTTACAGGGCCGTCCAAGTATGCCCGAACCGGGGTGGCGTATGGTCGGGCGAATGAGCTCGAGCTGCGCGCGATGCGGGGCCGTGACGAGCGCCGGCGCGCGCTTCTGCGCCGCCTGCGGCGCGCCTCTCGAGGCGCCCGGGGGCCCGGAGCGCAAGCTCGCGACGCTCGTCTTCGCCGACCTCGTCGGCTCGACCGCGCTGGTCTCCGAGCGGGACCCCGAGGACGCCAGGCGCCTGCTCGAGCCGTTCTTCGAGGTCGCCCGCACGGTGCTCGAACAGCACGGCGGCCGGGTCGAGAAGTTCATCGGCGACGCCGTGGTCGCCGTATTCGGCGTCCCCCGCATCCACGGCGACGACCCCGACCGCGCGGTCGCCGCCGCGATCGAGCTGGTCGCCCGGCTCGGCGACGCCGACGAGGGGCTCGAGCTGCGGGTCGGGATCGAGTCGGGCGAGGTGCTGGCGAGCTCGGGAGGCGGCGACCTCGCGGTCACCGGCGAGCCGGCGCATGCGGCGGCGCGGCTGCAGCAGGCCGCCGCCCCCGGCGAGATCCTGGTCGGCGAGCGCGCCGCCGGCGCCTGCCGGACCGCCGCTCTCGACGGGCCTCACGCGGTCTCGGCGAAGGGCTTCGCGGAGCCGCTGCGCGCCTGGCGGGTACTCGGGCGTGACGCCTCGACCCGCGAGGCGACCCCGTTCCTCGGCCGCGGCGGCGAGCTCGAGATCCTGCGGCTCGCCTACATGCGGGCCGTTCGCGAGCGCGAGCCGCGACTGGTCCTGGTCACCGGCGAGGCGGGGGTCGGCAAGACCCGCCTGGTGCGCGAGCTGCTCGGCGAGCTCGAGGCCGAAGATCCGTCGCCGGCGGTGCTGATCGGACGCAACCCGCCATACGGCCACGGGATCGCGTTCTGGGCACTGGCCGAGATCCTCCGGGCGGCCGCGGGCGCGCCCGGCGACGCCGGAGCGGAGGCCGTGCGAGAGGCGCTCTCCGCGCGGCTCGCGCAGCTCGGGGCTACCCACGCCGAGGCGACGGCCGAGACCCTGGCCGCCTCGCTCTCGGGCGCCGGGGAGGCCGTCGACGCGACGGCGCTCGCGCGGGCCTGGCGGCGCCTACTGGCGGAGCTCGCGGGCCAGCGGCCGCTGGTGATCGCGGTAGAGGACGCGCATTGGGCCGACGAGGGCTTCCTCGAGCTGCTCGAGGCGAGCGCGACGCTGCCCGGCTCGCCCCTGCTCGTGATCTGCACCGCCCGCCCCGAGATCGCCGGCCTGCGGCCCGACCTCGGCGCCGCCGACGGCCACCAGCGGCTGGCGCTGCGGCCGCTGACCGCAGCCGCGACCGAGGAGCTGGCGGCGCAGCTCGTCGACGGCGGCGACCCGGCGCTGAGCCGTCGGATCGCGGAGACCAGCGCCGGAAACCCGTTCTTCGCCGAGGAGATCGCACACGCGGTGGCGACCGGGGCGGCTGCCACCGGGGCGCCCCTCCCCGACACCGTGCAGGCGACGATCGCCGCGCGCATCGACGCTCTCCCCGAGCGCGAGAAGCGAACCCTGCAGCTGGCATCGGTGCTCGGCGAACGGTTCCCGGAGGCGGCCCTGACCGAGCTGCGGGGCGAACCGGTGGCCGAGGCGCTGGCCGAGCTCGAGCGCCGCCATCTGGTCGGCGCGCGGCCCGGTGAGCCGGGGATCTACCGCTTCCACCACCAGCTGATCCGCGATGTCGGCTACGCCTCGCTGACCCGGGCCGAGCGGGTGCGCCTGCACGAGCTCGCCGCGGCCGGCCTGCGGGCGCGCGCCGCCGGGCGTCACGGCGAGCTGATCGAGCTGATCGCCTTTCACCTCGCGCAGGCGGCCGAGCTCGACCCCGAGCGCGAGCGCGAGTCGGCCGCGTTCGAGGCGGTCACGGAGGCGAGCGCGATCGCGCTGCAGCGAGGCGCCGCCGCCCGCGCACAGGAGCTGCTCGAGCAGGCGGCCGGGTTCGCCGCGGACGACGTGAGCGCCGCCGGGGCGCTCGCCGAGGCCGCCGACGTCGCCATGGGCCGGATGCGCGGAGACGAGACCTATCGCCTGTTGCTCGAGTCGGCGGAGCGCGCCGCGCGCCGTGGCGACGGCTCGGGGGCGGCGCGGCTGTGGGCGCGCGCGGTTGAGGTCTCCTCCCGGATGGCGGGGATCTCGGGCCACCGCAGCGAGGACGAGCTCCGCGCCCTGCTCGCCCGCGCGGAGACGCTGGACCCCGAGCCCGGCGACGACCTGCGCGCCCACCTGATCCTCGACCAGGCCTGGCTCATGTGGCACTTCGACCGCCCGGAGCGGATGGCGGAAACGGCGGCCGAAGCGCTCGCGCTGGCGCGCCGTGGCGGCGACACGCACCTGGTCTCGAGCACCCTGGATGCGGCAGCGGCAGCGGCTTGGGCCGAGGGTCGCTACGACGACGCGGTCGAGCACAGCCGCGCACGGGTCGAGCTCCTCGACGCGGCGCCCGACCGCACCGGGCTGATGGCGTTCGAGCGCAGCGACGCGTTCGCGATGCTCACCGATGGCCTCGTCCGCTCGGGACAGCTCCGGGAGGCGCTGGGCTGGGTCGAGGCCAACATGGCCGAGATCGCGGACACGGCCCCCCACGTCGCGAACACGCTCGGGGTCCAGGCGCTCTACATGCTCGGCGAGTGGGACGCAGCGATCGAGCGCAGTGCCGGAGTGCGGGAGAACTGGCTCGCCGCCGGCCGACCTCCGTTCACGTTCTTCGCCCCGTCGCTCGCCTGCGTCGCCGCGATCTACGGGCTCCGTGGCGAGGGGTCCGCTGAGCGCGACTGGTTCGAGCTCGCGACCGAGGTCGGCGCCGACAATCGATTCCAGGTCCCGGGCGCGCGGATGTGGGTGGCGGATGCGGCGCTTCACCGGGGCGAGCACGCGCGGGCGATCGAGCTGCTCGAGCCGCCGCGCGCCGACCGGCGCACCCCGACCACCTCCGGCTGGGAGGACCTGATCCTGGCCAAGCGCGCCGAGGCGCTGATCCTCGCCGGCGACCGGGGTGCGGCGGAGGCGGTCGCCCTCGCCGACTCCCGCCCGACCGCCGATGCCCACGCCGCAACCGTTGCGCTGCGTGCTCGGGGCCTGCTCGAGAGCGACGACTCGGTGCTCGGCGAGGCCTGCGACCGGTTCGCCGAGTTCGGGCAGGTCCCGGAGCTGGCGCGCACCCAGTGGCTGCGCGGCGGCGACCACCGGCTCGAAGCCGAGCGCGCGTTCGAGCGGCTCGGCGCGGTCCGGCCGGCCTAGGCCTGGCGCTGCTCGGCGTCGCGCAGGCGCTGGACCAGGGTCTCGATCAGCGGCCAGGCCAGGTCGATGTTCGACTCGACCAGCGGGCGGAACGCCCACGCGGTCATCCCGTGGGCCGTGATCGCGGTCTCGGCCACGACCGTCGCCGAGCGCGGGCCGCTGTCGATCAGCGCGATCTCGCCGAAGAAGTCGCCCTCGCCGAGCGTGCGGATCTCCTCGCCACCGCGGCTGACACGCGCGGTACCCGACTCGATCAGGAAGAAGCCGACGCCGTCCTTGCCCTCGACCGCGATCTCCTCGCCGGCGGCGAAGCTACGCGGGCGGAAGTTCTTTGCGATCCGCCGCAGCTCCTTGTCGCTCACGCGCGAGAACAGTGGCACGCGCTGGAGATCGCGAATCAGCTCGGCCTCTCCCATCGGCGGCGATCATAGCTCCGCGAGGACGGCCTCGGTCATCTCCTCGGTGCCGACCTCGATCTCGGGCGGCAGCTCGGGGATCGGCGGCAGCTCGGCCTCGCCGGCGGCCAGATCGCGCGTCCGCAGGCCGCGAGCGAGCGCCGCCTCGACCGCCGCCTCGATCCGAGCGGCCTCGGGGCCCATCCCGAGCCCGTCGCGGAGCATCATCGCGGCGGAGAGGAAGGTCGCCAGCGGGTTCGCGGTCCCGGTCCCGGCGATGTCCGGGGCGGAGCCGTGCACGGGCTCGAACATCCCGGGCCCCTCGCCGCCGAGGCTGGCCGAGGGCAGCATCCCGAGCGAGCCGGTGAGCATCGACGCCTCGTCCGAGAGGATGTCGCCGAACATGTTCTCGGTCACGATCACGTCGAAGCGGGTCGGGTCGGAGACCAGTTGCATCGCCGCGTTGTCGACCAGCATGTGGTCGAGCTCGACCTCCGGGTAGTCCGCCGCGACCTCGCCGACCGTCTGGCGCCAGAGGCGCGAGGTCTCGAGCACGTTCGCCTTGTCGACACTGGTCACCCGGCCCCGCCGGCGCCCTGCCGCCTCGAACGCCACCCGGGCGATCCGCTCGACCTCAGCGACCGTGTAGACGCAGGCGTCGCTGGCGCTGTCGGCGGTGCGGGTCTTGTCGCCGAAGTAGATCCCGCCGGTGAGCTCGCGGACGACCAGCAGGTCGGTGCCCTCGATCCGATCCAACCGCAGCGGGCTCGCGCCGAGCAGCGCGTCGATCGGCTTCACCGGGCGCAGGTTCGCGAACAGGCCGAGCCCCTTGCGCAGTCCGAGCAGACCCTGCTCGGGTCGCGGGGCGTCGGGATCGGTCGTATCCCACTTCGGGCCGCCGACGGCCCCCAGCAGGACGGCGTCCGACGAGCGGGCGGCCTCGAGCACCTCGTCGGTGAGCGCCGTCCCGTGCGCGTCGATCGAGGCGCCGCCGACCAGATGCTCCTCGTAGTCGAAGTCGCCGACCACGTCGAGCACCCGGGTCGCGGCGGCGAGGATCTCGGGCCCGATCCCGTCGCCCGGCAAGAGGCCGATCCGCGTCACGCGGGCCTCCTCGCCGAGATGTTCAGGCGCACGTACTCGAGCACGAACGGGCGCGCCATCGAGCCGAGCACCGCGTCGATGAACTCCTCCTGCATGTCGGCCGGCAGCAGCGCCAGGTGCTTGGAGAGGCCGACCGAGCGGGCGAACGCACGTGGGTCCGGGGGCTCGACCGTGCGCCGCTCCAACCACACACCGCGGGGCGCCACCTCGAACCCGGCGCGCTCGAGCCGGTCGCGGGTGTCGCCGACCGAGGCGTAGTTCCAGGCCGAGGGCATGCCGCTGAGGTAGTCGGCGAACCGCGTGTCCCCCTGCAGCGACTCGAGCTCGCGCTGCCACTCGGCGATGTTGCCCTTACCGCCGAACTGGACCTCGAATGCCCCGCCGGGCCGCAGGGCGGCGAACAGGCGGGCGAACAGCCGCTCGTGGTCGAGGATCCAGTGGAAGACGGCGTTGGAGAAGATCGCGTCGGCGGGCGAGTCGAGCTCGAGCTCGAGCAGGTCGGAGACGCGCAGCTCGACCCGGTCGCCGTACGCGGCCAGGTTCTCTCGCGCGTGCTCGATCATCGCCGGCGAGCCGTCGACGCCGATCACCCGCCCGTCCGGGAGCCGCTCGCAGATCAGCGCCGTGACCCGGCCGCTGCCGCAGCCGGCGTCGAGCACCGTCTCGTCGCCGCGAAGCTCGAGCCGGGCGAGCACCTCGCGTCCCCACTCCTCCTGCGGCGCCGCCACCTCGTGGTAGGTCCGCGCGTCCCAGTCGACCGGCTCGCTCACAGACGGGAGATCGCGCGTCGCATCGAACACATTCTCCCTACTCGTTGCTCCGCGCTCACAGTGACGTCGTCACCGGGCCGCGGTCGGCGGCGCCGGAGGCCTCGAACTCGTCGATCGCGCCCGCGTTCTGCAGCGTCACCCCGATGTCGTCGAGCCCGTGGAAGAGCCGGTGCTTGACCACCTCGTCGATCTCGAACCGGACCACGCCGGCGGCCGAGTCGACGGTCTGGTCGTCGAGGTCGATGCGCGCCGCGCCGGCCTCGGCCACCGCCCGGCACCCGTCCTCGGAGAGGATCACCGGCAGCAGCCCGATCTTGGTGCAGTTGCCGTAGAAGATGTCGGCGAACGAGGGCGCGATCACCGCCCGGAAGCCGAAGTCCTGCAGCGCCCAGGGCGCGTGCTCGCGCGAGGAGCCACAGCCGAAGTTGCGACCCGCGACCAGGATCGGGTTCGGCTCGAGCTCGATCTCGCCATCGCGCAGCCAGTCGTAGAAGAGGAACTCGCCGAAGCCGGTCCGCTCGACCCGCTTCAGGAACTGCTTCGGGATGATCTGGTCCGTATCGACGTCGGCGCGGTCGAGAAAGCTGACCCCGCCCTCGATGATCTCTACCGGCTCCATCTCGATCCTTCGTTAGACCCCGACATCCCCGGACGCGAAGCGGAGGAGATGGCGGGCATCAATTCCAATCCCTGATGTCGACGAAACGGCCCTCGATCGCCGCCGCCGCGGCCATCCTCGGCGAGACCAGGTGGGTGCGCCCGCCCTTGCCCTGGCGGCCCTCGAAGTTGCGGTTCGAGGTCGAGGCGCAGCGCTC
>DASPGZ010000039.1:0-4466 GCA_035620355.1 Solirubrobacterales bacterium
TTCTTGCCCTCGCGGACGCGCGCCAGCCGCTCGTCGAGCTTCTCCTTGCCGCCGAGCAGGCAGGGGCCGGGGACGCGGCAGTCGTCGAGGTGGACGTCGGCCGTGTGCGAGGCGCGGATCCCGTGTTTGCGCACCTTCGCGCCCTGCTCGAGGCCCTTGGATCCGGGCGGGACGATGAACGCGGCGTGCCCGCGCGAGCCGAGCTCCCGATCGACCGAGGCGATCACCACGTGCACGTCGGCGATCCCGCCGTTCGTGGCCCAGGCCTTCTGACCGTTGATTACCCACTCGTCGGCGGCCTCGTCGTACTTGGCGTTCGTGCGGATCGCCGAGACGTCGGAGCCGGCATCGGGCTCCGAGGAGCAGAAGGAGGCGACCTTGACGTCATCGGGATCGCCGAAGCAGCGCGGGATCCACTCAGCCGTCTGCTCGGGCGTCCCCTGGCCGAAGATCGCGGCGACCGCGAGCGAGGTGCCCATGATCGACATCCCGATCCCGGCGTCGCCCCAGAACAGCTCCTCGTTGACGATCGGGAGCGTCAGGCCGGACTGATCGAACCAGAACTGGGCCAGGCCCTCGTAGCCGTAGAGGCCGATCTTCGCCGCCTCCTGGATCACCGGCCACGGGGTCTCCTCGCGCTCGTCCCATTCGGCGGCGGCGGGGCGGACGACGTCGGCGGCGAACCCGTGCACCCAGTCACGGATGTCCTTCTGGTCGGAGTTCAGCTCGAGCGAGAAGGTCGGGCCCGAGCTCTCCTCGGATCCGGCCACGGCCTGCTCGACGAGGTCCTCGGCGGATGTGGCGTTCAAGAATGCGCTCCTGATAATGACATTGGCTTATGTAACATCCACGACGGTAAGGGTTAGGGCAGGGCATGTCAAAGCTGAGCCAGATCACTCTGCACGGTCACCGCGTCTGCTTCCGCAGCGCCGGCGACGGCCCCCTGATCGTCCTGATCCACGGAATCACCGGTCGCTCCGACCAGTGGGAGCCGGCGATCGATCACCTCGCGCGGGACCACGAGGTCCTGGCGCCGGACCTGCTCGGCCACGGCGAGTCGGCGAAGCCGCGCGGCGACTACTCGCTCGGCGCCTACGCGAGCGCCGTCCGCGACACGATGGTCGCCCTCGGCCACGACCGCGCCACGGTCGTCGGACACTCGCTTGGCGGCGGGATCGCGATGCAGTTCGCCTACCAGTTCCCCGAGCGCTGCGAGCGCCTGGTCCTGGTCTCGAGCGGTGGATTGGGCCGCGAGGTGCACCCGTTGCTGCGCGCCTCGACCCTGCCCGGCGCCGAGTGGGTGATGCCGTGGCTGATGCACGAGCGGGTGCTCGGCGCCGGCGAGGCCGTCGGCCGGCTTATCGGCCTGCTGCGCCTGCAGGCGGGCACCGACACGGCCGAGGTCGCGCGCGGCTTCGCCTCGCTCGGCGACGCCGAGGCGCGCGCGGCGTTCATCGAGACGATGCGCGCGGTCCTCGATCCCGGTGGCCAGCGCGTCTCGGCACTCGACCGGCTCTACCTGACCGAGGCGCTGCCCTCGCTGCTGGTCTGGGGCGAGAACGACCCGATCATCCCCGCCGAGCACGGCCGGGCGGCGCACGGGGCGATGCCCGGCAGCCGGCTCGAGCTGCTCCCGGGGGTGGGCCACTTTCCCCAGCTCGAGCGCCCGTACGAGTTCGCCGCGCTGCTCTCGGAGTTCATCGCCGAGACCGCCCCGGCGGAGCTCGACACCGAGACGATGCGCGAGCGCCTGCTGGGCGCGGGCGAGCTCACGGTCACCGCGACCGCCTGAGCGCCCGGCTCAGCCCTTGCGCTTCTGGATTCGCTCGATCTCGCGGCCGAGCCGGTCCTCGACGACCTCGGTCATCACCAGCTGGAACATCGCCAGCAGCGCGTCGGAGGCGAGCGGGCGCAGCCGCTCGACCGCGTCGCGGACCGCGGGAAGGTCGTTCTCGGGGCTGCCGCGCTGCTCGAACGGTCGCCAGATCTGGCGGATGAACAGGCCCACGAACACCTTCGCCACCGCATCGGAGTGCTTGTGGAGCTCGGCGGCGACGTCGAGCGCGGTC
Source organism: Solirubrobacterales bacterium (assembly GCA_035620355.1). Taxonomy (GTDB): domain Bacteria; phylum Actinomycetota; class Thermoleophilia; order Solirubrobacterales; family 70-9; genus WHSW01. The sequence goes on from DASPGZ010000039.1 coordinate 2,070, forward strand.
TCGGCGGGGATCCCGAGCGCGGCGAGCTCGGCGCTCGCCTGGCCGAGCCGCGGCGAGAGCTCCTCGAAGTTGCCGTCGGGGAGCGGCCGCAGGATCCCGAGGCGCTCGGCCTTGCGCAGCAGACCCGGCGCGGCGTCGCCCGCCTGCCAGCGCTCGGCGAGCTCGGCGGCGCTGACGATCTGCGGCTGCTCATCCTCGAACGGCGCCTTCACCGCCCGCGTGAACCGCAGCACCTCGTCGCTGGAGCCGCCGGCCGAGTCGAGCAGGCGCCCGATCGCCTCGAGCTTGAACCCGTCCGCCTGGAGCTCGCGGATCAGGTTGATCCGGGCCTCGTGCTCGGGGCCGTAGAAACCGGTCCGCCCGCGGACCTCCGGAGCCGGGAGCAGCCCCCGCGACTGATGGGCCCGGATGTTGCGCACGGTCATCCCGGTGCGCCGAGCGAGCTCGTCGATCGTCAGCTCCGCCGTCTCGGTCGCCATCGGCCGCGAGTCTACGGCCGCTCATGGCGCATTGCGCGATGTGACATGGGCGCGGGCGAGATCCCCCGCAGCGGCGGACGGGTTCAGCCGTCGCCTGCGAGCTCGTCGGGCCCGAGCCCGTCGAGCAGGTGGCGGAGCTCGGGCTCGCCCTCGTCGCCGACCCAGCAGACGGTCCCGGGCCAGTAGGGACTGACCGCGGCCGAGGCGCCGAGCAGGCCAGCCGAGTGGACCCAGCTGCCCGTGTTCCAGAGCTTCGTCGCGCCGCGGGCCTCGGGGCCGCCGCGGCGGTGGGTGTGGCCGAAGATCAGGTGCTCGGCCTCGATCTCGAGCACCTCGACCACGTCGCCCATCGCGGCGAAACCGGCGCGCCCGATCGCACCGGCCGAGAGGTCGGAGCGCACCGGTCCGAGGCCGAGCCGGTTGGCGACCCCGACCGCTCCGGGTACGGCGACCGCTCCGAGCACCCAGCCCCGCAGCCGCGCCGAGCGCGTATCGCCGCCGCCGATCATCTGCCACAGGCGCGCCGAGGGATCAGCGCCGCCGCGGCGGTCGCCGACGGTCGCCTGGGCGAGCCCGAAGAGCAGCGCGTAGACCGGCGTCTGCACGCGCTCGTACTCGTCGATCTCGACCCCCCGGCCGTCGCCCGGCGGAGCCAGCGGGTCCGGGCCGGTGGTCGGCAGCCCGAGCACCCGCTCGATCGCGCCGACCCCGAGCCGCTCGATCGTCGGCACGGTCAGGTGGCGGTCGAGGTAGTGGCCGTGCATCGCGTAGACGTCGTCGCGGACCCGGATCCCCGGGTAGGCGCAGCGAACCTCGGCGTCGCCGAGGTGGCCGGCGAGCGCCTCGAACGCGAGCCCCTCCGGCGTCCCGACCTGCTCCAGCTCCAGCGAGCCGGCGCCCTCGAGCGCTCGCCGCTCGAGCCACGGCTCGATCAGGTGGTGGTCGTGGTTGCCCGGGATCACGATCACCTCGCGTCCGGCGAGCGCCTCGCCGAGCGCCGCCAGCGCCGGGGCCGCGCCGTCCAGGACCTCGACCAGCGGGCGGTCGCGAAGCTCGAGCACGTCGCCGAGCAGGATCAGGCGGTCGGCGCCGGCCAGCTCGGAGCACAGACGTTCGCGAAATCCCTCGCGGCGCAGCAGATCGGCGCCGCTGCCGAGCCCGAGATGGAGGTCGGAGACGATCGCCGTGCGCACGGCGGCATCGTCGCAGCCGCGACTAGCCGACGACGCAATCCGGCGATCGACCGCCGGCGGGGAACGCCTCCGCGAGCGCGATGGCGATCCTGTGGGCGCGCGCCACGTAGCCGTCCGAGGTGTAGTGGATCCCGTCCTCGATGAACCACTCGTCGCGGACGGCCGCGGCCCAGTCGAACACGCGCAGGTTCGGGTAGCGGTCGCAGGCCCGCAGCAGCGCCGCGTTCCACGCCCGCATGTGCTCGTCGGCGTATGCCCCGCCGCCGAGCAGCGACCTGGCGGTGAGCCAGAGCGCCGGGCGCTCGCCGATCACCGACATCATCAGGTCGATCCGCTCGTCGACGCCGACCGGCGAGCCGATCGCCGCGTTGGCGCTGTCGTTGGTGCCGAGCGCGATCACCCAGCAGCCACCGTAGCCGCCCGCGGCGATCTCCTCGGCGGCGTCGCGGGCGTTGGTGTCGTCGGGCGGCAGCTCGACGATCGAGGTCGCGCCCTCGATCTCCATCCGCGAACGGCCGACGCCGACCCGCGCGTACTGGGAGTCGATCCGCCGCCGCGGATCGGGCAGGTAGGAGGGGGAGACGAGGCCCTCGGAGGTCGAGTCGCCGAGGTGGACGACGGCGTCGCAGGAGGTCCGCGGAGGACCTTGGGAGCGCTCGCGGCGGCGCTCGGGCCTCGCCGCCGTCTTCGGCCGGGGCTTGGGCTGCTGCGGGCGGGCGCTCGAG
>DASPGZ010000040.1:0-11862 GCA_035620355.1 Solirubrobacterales bacterium
CCGAGCTCGCGGACGAGTTCGGGGTCAAGGTGATCATCGCCGAGGAGGTGAAGACCGCCGCGGAGGGCGAGGTGATCGGCTTGTTCCTGGACGAGCTGATCCCGCGCGGGATGACGATGGCCGAGACCGTCGCCGAGATCCACCGCCAGGGCGGTCTCGTCTACGTGCCGCATCCGTTCGACCGCCTGCACTCCGTGCCCGACTACGAGCACCTGCTCGAGATCGTCGAGGAGATCGACATCCTCGAGGTGTTCAACCCACGCGTCGCGCTCAGCGCCTTCAACGAGGAGGCCGAGCGGTTCGCGGCCAAGTACCGGATCGTCCCCGGCGCCGGCTCCGACAGCCACGTCGCCCAGGGACTCGGCAGCGTGATGATCCGCGTCCACGACTTCGACGGCCCGGAGGAGTTCCTCGAGTCGATGCGCGACGCCGACATCGTGCGCAAGAAGCGAAACCTGATCTACGTGCAGACGCTCAAGTGGCTGCAGACCGGGGGCGGTCGCGGCGGCAAGCGGCTCGCTTCGCGGGCGGGCAAGGCCTGATGCAGTCCGCCGGGTCGGCAGGAGGGGGGCCGATGCCGTCAAAGAAGGACGGCGGCTCGGAAAGCGGGCCGGGAGGACCCTTGCCGACCACCGACGACGAGATCCAGGAGAAATACCTCGAGCGGGCGATCCGCGAGCTCAACGGGCTCACCCACCGCCTGCAGGAGTGCTCGCACTGCCCGCGCGGGAACCTGATGCCGGTGCTCGGCTCCGGCCATCCGCAGGCCGACATCATGCTGCTCAAGTACGCGCCGACGGCGGCCGAGATCGAGGAGGGCGTCGCCTTCTACGGGCGCTCAGGCAACGCGCTGATGAAGAGCTTCAAGCGGCTCGGGATCGACCCGCTCGCCGTCTACGGGACCCTCTGCGTCAAATGCCCCGTCTCGGACCCGGCGCTGGCGGCGGGCGAGTGCGTGGAGCGGGTCGTCGAGGAGGTCGCGATCGTCAACCCGCGCTGCATCGTGGTCATGGGCGAGCGCGCGCTGGAGACGCTCAACGACGTCGAACTGCCGCTCTCGCGCCGGCTCGAACCGGACCTGGGGACGATCCAGAGCCTCACCCCGAGCACCGAGGCGCTCTACGTGCCCGACATCGACGACGCGCTCGACGCCGAGGAGCCGAAGCGCGAGTTCTGGCGGGCGTTCCGGGCGCTCGGCGACTGGTACGCCGACCTTCCTCCCTACTGAGACCGGGAGTCGTTCAGGGCGCGGCGGCTTCAGCCACCGCGGTCATCGCCTCGACCGTGGCGCTGGCGAGGCCGCGGACGACGGTCACGTCGAGCGCCTGGTAGCCGGCGAGCAGCAGCTGCGCCTCGTCCTTGTCGGCGGCGGCGACCCCGACCGTGCCCTGGGGCTCGCCGAGGCGGTCGAAGTGGTTGCGATAGCCGGCGTGCAGATCGCGGTAGAACGACTCCTCCTTCGCCAGCCGCTCGCCGGCGTCGGGGCCGACCGCGGTGCGTACGTAGCCGAACACCGGCGGCAGCTCGCGCGACACGTCGCCGGCGCCCCACTCGACGTTGAGCCGGGCCGAGGCGGCGTACTCGGGGGTCATCCAGTTGAAGAAGGCGCCGTCGTAGGCCGAGCCGGCGAGCCGGCACATCTTCGGGCCCATCGCCGCGAGTACCAGCCGGACGCCGGGAATCTGCTCGCGGAGGTCGGGCAGCGCCCGCGACATCGTCGTCAGCGGCTTCGAGTCGAAGCCCGCCCCGACCCCGAGCCAGAGCGTCTCGCGATCGATCCCGAGCCGCTCGATGTGGCCGTTGATCTCCTTCGGCCGGTGACGGTCGAGCGCCATCACCCCGACCCCGAGCTCGAGCTCCGGAGCGGCGTCGGCGAACACCCTCAGCGTCTCGAGCCCGAGCGCGCCCGGGTGGTCGTTGGACCAGATCGACGCGTAGCCGAGCTCGGCGCAGCGCTCCGCCAGCGGCCCCGCGACGTCGGGGTCGAGCCCCGCCGCCACTCCGAATCCCCTGCTCACCTTTCGAACACCGCCACCGCCTCGACGTGCGGCGTCTGCGGGAACATGTCGACCGGCTTCACGCGGCGCAGCGTATATCCCGCCTCGACGATCTGGGCGGCGTTCGGCGCCAGCGTCGTCGGGTTGCAGGAGACGTAGACGATCCGCGGCGCCTCGCACTCGAGCAGCCGCCTGACGATCTTCTTCGACAGCCCCGAGCGCGGCGGATCGACGATCACCACGTCGGGCCGGCCGGCCTCGTCGAGCAGAGGCGCGATCCCGAGCCGGGCGTCGGCGCAGACGAAGCTCGCGTTCTCGATCCCGTTCAGGGCCGCGTTCGCCTCGGCGTCGGCGACCGCCTCGGGAACGCCCTCGAGGCCCCAGACCTCGCCCGCCCGCGCGGCCAGCGAGAGACCGATCGTGCCGATTCCGCAGTAGAGGTCGAAGAGCCGCTCGCGGCCGCTGAGCCCGGCGAGCTCGCCGGCGATCCCGTAGAGCCGCTCGGCCATTTCGGTGTTGGTCTGCATGAAGGCCGCGTGCGAGACGCGGAAGCGCAGCCCGCAGAGCTCCTCGGTCAGGTGCTCGGCGCCGAGCACCCCGGTGGGGCCGTCGGTGCCCCCGGCGGGCCCCTCGATCACCGTGTGCAGGTCGACCGGCGGCCGCGGGATCTCGGCCGCCGAGGTGACCAGGCGGGTCTGCAGCTGGCCGGTGCGCCGGCCCTCGCGGACGACGAGGTTGCGCAGGATCCCTCGCTGGGGGCCGCTCTCGTAGGCGGAAATGCGCTCGGCCCGCGCCCACTCCCGGACCGCGTTGCGGGCCTCGTTGTTGGCCTCGGAGGCGAGCTTGCAGTCGTCGACGTCGACGATCTCGGCCCAGCTGCCGCGACGGTGGAAGCCGAGCGCCGGGCCCTCGGGCCGGGCGCCGAACGAGTACTCGAGCTTGTTCCGGTAGCGCCAGCCCTCGACCGCCGGCTCGATTGGCTCGAGCTCGAAGCCCTCGAGCCGCCCGAGCCTGCGCAGCGCCTCGTCGACCTGCTCCGCCTTGTGAGCTAGCTGGCTCTCGTAGGGCAGCCCCTGCCAGGGAGCCCCGGGGCAGGGGAGGCCCTCGTGCAGGCAGGTGTCGGCGATCCTGCCGGGGGCGGGCTCGACCAGTTCGACCGTGGTCGCCTCGGCGTAGTCGCGCTTCGCCTTCGTCAGCCGGGCGCGGACCCGGTCGCCGGGCAGCCCCCCGGAGACGAAGACGACGTAGCCGTCGGCGCGCGCGACCCCGCGCCCGCCCTGGGCGAGCGAGTCGATCTCGAGCTCGAGCTGTTCGCCGGCACGGTGCCTGATGCGGACGGACTCCATGCCCCTATCGTTGCAGCGTGGCGACCGCGCTCGACCTCGATGACTTCCGCAACTCGGCCGAGAGCTTCCTCGAGGCGATCGAGCGCGAGTACTACCTGCAGGGGGCCGGCCACAAGCTCGAGCTCGAGCTGGAGCCGATCTACGAGCGCCACGCGGGGCTCTGCAGCGCCGAGCGGATCGCCGAGCTGCGCGAGCTCGCCGAGGCGGCGAGCGGCGAGCACGCCCGCGGACTCCGCTACCTGGCGCAGTTCGCGCTCGACGGCCTGCTCGGCGAGCTCACCCGGGCCGAGACCGAGGAGGTCGCGCGGCTCGAGTCGGTGCTCGAGCTCGAGGTCGGCGGCGAGCCCGTGCCCTTCCGCCAGGTGGTGATCGAGCAGGCCAACGAGGCCGACCCGGAGCGCCGGCTGGCGCTCGAACGGGCCCAGAGCGAGGCGGTCGCCGAGCGGCTCACCCCGATCCTGCGCGAGGCGCTCGAGCGCTCGCATGCGGCCTGCCGCGAGCTCGGCTGGGGCGGGTACGCCGACGCCTACGCGGACCTGCGCCAGCTCGACTTCGGCGCCCTCGCCGAGCAGACCGAGCGGGTGCTGGCCGGAACCGAGGACGCCTACGCGGGGGCGTTGGCGCCCCGCCTGGAGGAGAGCGCGCTGCCGCCGCTTGGCGAGCTGCGCCGCGCCGACCTCCCGCGGCTCTACCGCGCCCCCGAGCTCGACGCCGGCTTCGACGGCTCGAGGCTGGTCCAGGCGTTCGCGAGGACGATGGCGGGGCTGGGGGTCGACGTGAGCGCGCAACCGAACGTCCACCTCGACACCGAGGCGCGGGCGACCAAGTCGCCGCGCGCGTTCTGCTCGCCGCTGCGGGTCCCCGACGAGGTCCATCTGGTGGTCGCCCCGATCGGGGGGCGCGAGGACTTCGGCGCGATGATGCACGAGGGCGGCCACCTCGAGCACTACGCGAACACCGCCGCCGGGCTGCCGTTCGAGTACCGCTACCTGGGCGACAACGGGGTCACCGAGTCGTTCGCCTTCCTGTTCGAGCGCCTCGGCGAGGACCCCGCCTGGCTCGCCGACGTGCTCGGGATCGAGTCGGCCGAGCCGGTGCTCGCGCACGCCCGCGCCTCATGGCTGGTCCTGCTCCGCCGCTACTGCGCGAAGCTCGCCTACGAGCGCGAGCTGCACGCCGACGCTCCCGACCTCGAGGCGCTCCCGGGGCGCTACGCCGAGCTGCTCGGCGGCGCCACCCGGGTCGCCTGGCCGCAGGAGCCGTGGCTGCTCGACGTCGATCCGGGCTTCTACGTTGTCTGTTACCTGCGCGCCTGGGCGCTGGAGACCCACTGGCGCCGCGCCCTGCGCGAGCGCTTCGGCGAGCGCTGGTACGCGGAGCCGGCGGCCGGCGAGTGGTTGCTGGGGCTGTGGCGAAACGGCCAGCGGCTGCCGGCCGAGGAGCTGCTCGGCGAGGCGCTCGGCGAGCGGCTCGACTTCGGCCCGCTGGTCGCCGAGCTGACCGCCGGCGGCTAGCCGTCCGCTACTTGGCCAGCTGCTTGTCGATCGAGTCGAGCACGCTCTTGCGTGCCTTGCCGCGCTTCTCCTGGGTCCGGACCTTGCGCAGCTCGGCCGGCTTCAGGTCCTTGAGCCGCGTCTTCACCTGCGCCGCGGTGAGCTGCTCGTAGCCGGAGATAGGCGGGCCGGGGGCGCCGCTCCGGCGGCGCAGCTTGTCGGCCTCGGCCAGCGGCCGGTCGGCCGCGTCGCGTGCCGCGCGCCCGACCCGCTCGGCGGCGCGGGTCGCCTGCTTACGCGTGGTTGCGCTGCGCTTCTCGACCTCCTTGCGCGCCTGGTCGAGCAGCTTCTCGAGGTCGCGGATCAGGTCGTCGGTCGCCTTGCGGCTGCGGCTGACCAGGTTCGAGACCAGCTCGTTGGCGTCCGTGCGGGTCATCCGGCCGCGCTTGACGGCGTCGTCGACGACCTCCTGGACCCGTTCGCGCGGCATGGTGACGTTCGACTCGAGCGCGCTGCGGCTGCGCTCGAGCGCGTCGCGGAACGCCTGCACGCTCTTGTCCGAGCGCCCGGCGGACGCGCGGGTGCCGGCCGACGAGCGGCTGCTCGCGGCGCGGCCGGCCGAGGCCCGCTTGGCCCTCGGCTTCGCCTTGGACTTCGCCTTCGTCGACGTGCCCTTGCGGGACCTGGACTTGGAGCCTCCGGAGCTGGTCGCCATTCATTCCTCCTCGAGATGCGGCGGATACGCCGTTGACTATCTCACTTCGCGGTCGCGCCGGGGCCACGCGCCGTTGCCGGGACGGCGAAGCTCGCCTCGACCGGAGCGTGGTCGGAGAGCCGGATCGCGAGCCCGGCGGCGGTCACCTCGCGGCGCTCGGGCGGCCACTGGTGCGGAGGTGTGAGCGGATCCAGTCCGCGCACGAGCAGGTGGTCGAGGGCGCCGGTGGCCGTCGGACCGCGGAGCCCGAAGCGCTCCTCGAGCTCGGCGTAGACCCCGCTGTCGCGGGGACGCAGGTTGAGGTCGCCGCCGAAGATCAGCGGCTCGCCGGCCGCCCAGGCGCCGGCGCGCTCCGCCGCCGCCAGCACCTCGCGCTCGGCGGCCGAGCGCAGCGCGGGCCCGGCGCTCGCGTGCAGGTTCGCGACCCGGACCGGGGTCCCGGCTCGCTCGGGCACGGCGCGGGTCAGCGCCATCACCCGGCGCTCGGGCCGCGGGCCCGCGGCGAGCACGAGCTCGGTCCGTTCGGTGATCCGCCCGCGGACCAGGGTCAGGTTCGAGCCACCCTCGTTCGAGGCGACCAGGTCCGGGTTGATCCGCGCCACCAGGGCGCGCAGCGGCGCGAGCGAGTTGCGCGAGGTGAGCGCCCGGTGCGCGGCCGAGCCGGTGGCCGCCGCGAGCGGCTCGGCCCAGCGCGGCGGGCACTCCTGCAGCAGCGCGACGTCCCAGTCGGCCGCCGCGAGTACCGCTGCGAACTCGTCGAGCAGGTCGCGGTTCACCTGGACGTGGGTGCGGTTTCGCTCCGTCGCCCGCAGGAGCCTGGATCGCCAGGTCACCAGCGCCGGATCCGGCGGGTGGTCGCGGCCGTGGAACAGGTTCCAGCTCAGGGCGCGGACCTCCATCCCCCATAGAATGCCCGCCTTGAACGAGGCGCCTCAAAAGCGGCGCGGCTCGGCTCCGCCTCGTGAGGCGTCGCCCCGACACTTCCTCACCGGCGAGGAGCTCACCGGCGACGAGCTCACCGCCCTGCTCGGCCGGGCGGCCGCGTTGAAGGCGGGGCGCGGGGAGCGGGCCGGGGCCGAGGCGCTCGCCGGCCGCAGCATCGCGCTCTTCTTCGAGTTCCCCTCGACCAGGACCAGGGTCTCGTTCGGCGTCGGGGTGGCCGAGCTCGGGGCCCAGCCGGTGCTCCTGCGCGCCGACGAGCTGCAGCTCGGGCGCGGCGAGACGATCGCCGACACCGCCCGGGTCCTGTCCGGCTACCTGCACGGGATCGTGATCCGCTCGAGCTCGCATGAGACGCTGGCGGAGTTCGCCGGCGCCGCGGCGATCCCGGTGATCAACGGGCTCACCCCGCTCCATCACCCGTGTCAGGCGCTCGCCGACCTGCTGACGTTGCGCGAGCGCTTCGGCGAGCTCGATGGGCTCACGGTCGCCTACGTCGGCGACGGCAACAACGTCGCCCGCTCGCTCGCGATCGCCGGCCGGATCGCCGGGGTCGAGGTGCGGGTGGCGACCCCGCCGGGCTACGAGCTCGAGCCGGGTTTGGCGGCGCTCGACACCAACGATCCGCGCGAGGCCGCCGCCGGCGCCGACGCGCTCTACACCGACGTCTGGGTGAGCATGGGGGAGCGCGACGCGGAGCGCAAGCGCGCCGACCTCGGGCCCTACCAGCTCAACGAGGAGCTGCTCGGGCTCGCCGCCGAGCGGGCGATCGCCCTCCACTGCCTGCCCGCGCATCCCGGCGAGGAGATCAGCGCGGGGGCGCTCTATGGTCCGCGCTCGGCCGTCTGGGACCAGGCCGAGAACCGGCTGCACGCGCAGAAGGCGCTGCTCGAGCTGCTGATCCAGCGCCGCCGCGAGCCGAAGGCTCGGACGCCGGGGCGACCCTAGACTCCGCTGCCCAGGCCCCGTGGTGTAACGGTTAGCACGTCAGGTTTTCAACCTGGTAGCGCGGGTTCGACTCCCGCCGGGGCTGCTCGCCCGCCCGCACGCCGCTCACCCTAAGCTCCACCGCCGAATGCAGCCCGAGATCGACCTAGGCCCGCTCACGCTCCAGACCTTCGGGATCATGTTCGCGCTCGGCTTCATCGCTGCCGGGACGCTGGTCGCCCGGCGCCTGCAGGAGCTCAACAAGCCGGTCGACTGGGCCTACGAGATGATCTTCGCCGCGCTCGTCGGCGGCGTGGTCGGCGCCAGGGTCGACTTCCTGATCCAGAACTACGACGAGGTCTCCGGCGACCTGCTCGGCAACATCTTCTCCGGCTCGGGGCTCGTCTGGTTCGGCGGCGCGATCGGCGGCGCGATCGGCGTCCTGCTGTGGGCGCGGTGGCGGCGGATGCTCAATCTGACCCTGCTCGACGTCTGTGCCCCGGGGCTCGCGATCGGCTACGCGGTCGGGCGGATCGGCTGCCAGCTCTCCGGCGACGGCGACTACGGGATCCCCTGGGACGGCCCATGGGCGATGGCCTACCCGGACGGGACGGTCCCCACCGACGTTGCGGTGCACCCGACGCCGATCTACGAGACCCTGGCGATGGGCCTGATCACCTACGCGCTCTGGCGCCTGCGCGACCGCTTCCGGCCCGGGCTGCTGTTCGCGCTCTACCTGGTCCTCGCCGGCACCGAGCGCTTCCTGATCGAGTTCATCCGCCGCAACGACGAGGTCGCCCTCGGGTTGACCGAGGCGCAGCTGCTGAGCGTCGCGATGATCGCGGCCGGCGGGATCTGGCTCGCCCGCAAGGCGCGCCGCGGCGAGCTCTGGGCGACCGGCGAGCCGCCGCTCGGCGGCCCGGCCGAGGCGCGCGCCTAGACCGAGCGCAGCAGGCCGCCGTCGATCGGGATCGAGATCCCGGTGATGTAGCCGGCCCGGTCGGAGGCGAGGAAGGCGACCAGGTCGCCGTACTCGTCCGGGGTCCCGAGCCGCTTCGCCGGCACGTCGTCGGCGGCGTGCGCCTCCATCTCCTCCCAGCCGCCCCAGTTCGCCGCCAGGCGGTCGGTGGCGAAGCGCCCGGTGGCGATGTCGTTGACGGTCACGCCGTCGGCGGCGACCTCGCGCGCGAGCGTCTTCAGCAGGCCGATCAGCCCCGGCCGGTGCGAGTTCGAGAGCGCCAGCCCCGGGATCGGCTCGCGGGTCGAGCTCGAGCCGACGTTGACGATCCGGCCCCAGCCGCGCTCGCGCATCCCGGGCAGAACCGCCTCGATCAGCAGCCGCGGGGCGAGCACCAGCGACTCGTAGGCCCGCCGCCACTCGGCCGCCCCGGCGTCGAGCGCGGCGCCCGGCGGCGGCCCGCCGGTGTTGGTGACCAGGATCTCGACCGGGCCGAGCGCCGCCTCGACCGCGCCCGGCAGCTCGCCGATCCGCTCGAGTTCCCCGGTATCGGCGACGAACGGCGTCAGCTCGCCCTCGAGCTCGGCGACCGCCTGGTCGAGGTGCTCGCGCGAGCGGCTCGCGATCGCCACCCTGGCCCCCTCGCGGGCGAGCGCGGCGGCGATCCCGCGGCCGATGCCGCGGCTGCCACCCAGCACCAGCGCAACCCGCCCTGAGATACCGAGGTCCATCGGGTCCACGCTAGCGATGGACGCGAGCTGAAGGTAGGGTGCGCGCGATGGCGGAGAAGGACCTCTACGAGGAGCTGGTCGCCGCCGCCGACGACATCTACGGGGGGGCGAGGCCGGGGACCCGGGCGCTGCACGCGAAGGGCGCCTGGTGCGAGGGGATCTTCACCGCCACCCCCGAGGCGGCCGCGCTCTCCAGCGCCTTCCACTTCGGCGGGCACCCGGTCGAGGCACTGGTGCGCTTCTCCAACGCCCAGGGCGATCCCGAGGCCGACGACGCCGAGCGCGAGTCCCGCGGGCTCGCGGTCAAGCTCCGCGGCCCCGGCGGCGAGGAGGCCGACATCCTGGCGACGATCACGCCGGCGTTCGTCGCCCGCACGCCCGAAGACTTCCTCGAGCTGCTCGACGCGCGCCGGCCCGATCCCGAGACAGGGCAGCCGGACTTCGAGCGGCTCGGCGCCTACCTCGGCGCCCACCCGGAGGCGCAGACCGCGGTCCAGGGCACGGTCGGGTTGCCGCCGATCGCCAGCTTCGCCACAGCGGTCTTCTATTCGCCCCACACCTTCCACCTCGTCGGATCCGAAGGCGAGCGGACCGCGGTGCGCCTGCGCTGGATCCCCGACGCGGGCGAGGAGCGGCTTGCAGACGACGAGGCGAAGGCCCGCGGCCGCGACTACCTCTACGACGACCTCTCCGAGCGCCTCGCCGGCGACGGCACGATCGGCTTCGAGCTGCGCTTCCAGCTCGCCGCCGACGGCGACCCGCTCGACGATCCGACCGCCCTGTGGCCCGACGAGCGCGAGTTCGTCAGCGCCGGGCGGCTGGAGATCGGCGCCCGGATCGACGACCCCGAGCGCGACGACCACATCGACGTCTTCGACCCGCTGCGGCTGCCGGACGGGGTCGAGCCGTCCGACGATCCGATCCTGCACGCGCGCCGCCAGGCGTACTCCGTCTCCGCCTACCGGCGCTGGGGCCGCGAGCGCGGCCCGGTCCCGGAGTAGGCCCTCCCGGGCACGACCGCGGCGCGGACGCGGGGCGACTTCAAGCGCTCGTCGCGCTTCGGCCTGATCGGGGTGTTCGTGGTCGCGGCCGGCGCGGCGGCGATCGCGCTCGTGTTCGGCCTGAACGGCTGATCCGCCCCGGCGGGGCCGCCGTAGGGGAGGGGGAAGGCGGAGAGCGAGCTGCTCTCCGGATCCAACACACGGGAGCCCAAGATGAGCACTTCCCTTCCGCGCAGCGACAGGAGCGCGTTGAGGCGCATCGCACGAGACCCGGTCTCGCGGCGGCGGTTCTTCGCGATCTCCGGCGGGACCGGAGCCGCGGGAGCGCTGCTCGCCGCCTGCGGCGACGACGACGACATGTCGAGCACCGCATCGCCCTCGACCCCGGCCGACGACGAGATGGCCTCGCAGTTCGGCGAGGGCGACCTCGGAATCGTCAACTACGCGTTGACGCTCGAGTACCTCGAGGCAGCGTTCTACGCCGACGTGGCGAAGAGCGGCCTGTTCAAGGGCGACGACCAGGCGCTGATCGAGCAGATCGGCCAGGCCGAGCAGGAGCACGTGGATGCCCTGACGGCGACCGCGAAGCAGCTCGGCGGCCAGCCGGCGAAGGAGCCGAAGGCGCAGTTCCCGCTCGACGACGCCGCCTCGGTGCTCAAGCTTGCGGCCACGGTCGAGAACCTCGGCGCCGCGGCCTACCTCGGCCAGGCGGCGAGCATCGAGTCGCCCGAGGTGCTCGCGGCGGCGCTCTCGATCCATTCGGTCGAGGGTCGCCACGCGGCCGTCCTCAACGTCCTCAACGGCAAGCCGCCGACCCCGGACGGCGCCTTCGCCAAGCCGGCCGACATGCAGACCGTCCTCGATTCCGTCCAGCCGTTCCTGGCCTAGGGACGCGGGCGAAAGGAGAATCACGATGCAACCGAACAATCAAACGGCCGGCGCCGCACCGGAGCTGGCCAAGATCGAGGTCGAGAACCTCAACCGGAGCTCGTTCCTTGTCCGAGGGATGCTCGCGGCGGGTGCGCTCTACGGCACCGCCGCGGTCTCGCCGATGGTCCGCAAGGCCTTCGGTCGGGCCTCGATGGGCGACATCGACATCCTCAACTACGCGCTCACGCTCGAGTACCTCGAGGCGGCCTTCTACGAGGGCGCCGCGAAGACCCCCGGGCTGAGCAAGGAGGTCGCCGGCTACGTGAAGACGTTCGGCGCCGAGGAGCAGGAGCACGTCGATGCCCTGACCGCGACGATCACCGATCTCGGCGGGACCCCGGTGAAGGCGCCGAAGGCCGACTTCGGCGACGCTTTCACCAGCGCCGAGAAGCTGATCCCGCTCGCGATCACGTTCGAAGACGTCGGCGTCAGCGCCTACAACGGCGCCGCGCCCGAGATCGAGTCGAAGACGCTGCTCGCGACCGCGGGCGGGATCGTCCAGGTCGAGGCGCGGCACGCGTCGACGATCCGCTTCGCCGCCGGCGAGGACCCCTCGCCGGAGGCGTTCGATCCGACGATGACCCAGGACGAAGTCCTCAAGGCCGTGCAGCCGTACGTCGAGTCCTGAAGTGATGACTAGGCCATGGAGGGCACTGGCGCTCGTCGCAACCTGCGGGGCCCTCGCGGCCACCGCGGGTTGCGGGGGCAGCGAGGACGGGCCGGAGGCGGCGTCGGCGAGCGCCGCGACCACGATCGCCGACTCCGGCGGCGCCGCCGCGCGGTCGGCCGATGCGATCGAGATCGCCGACTTCAAGTTCGACCCGG
>DASPGZ010000041.1:0-9776 GCA_035620355.1 Solirubrobacterales bacterium
AGGGCGATGTCGCAGGAGAACGTGGAGGTCATCCGCACCCTGTACAAGATCGGAGCAGGGGATTGGTTCAGCGCTGCTCCTGATGAGATCGATCGGGCCTTCCGCGAGTACATCGACGAGCAGTTCGAGGCCCGTTTGCCGCCGGACTATCCCGAGGGCGAGCCGGTGTTTCGCGGACGCAAGGGGTTCGATGAGTTGATGGCCATGCTCGGTGACACGTGGGGCAAATGGCGGATCGAACCGGAGCGTTTCTTCGACGCTCGTGACCGCGTCGTCGTGTTCGTGCGCATACTCGCTGAGGGTGGGGCCAGCGGTGTGCCGATCGAGATCGAGACAGCGCACGTCTGGACCATTCGCGGCGCTCGCGCCACCGCCATGCATGCGTATCGGGACCGCTCCGAAGCTCTCGAAACCGCCGGGCTGTCGGAGTAGGCGGTTCAGTTCATCGCCTCCCGGGCCTCGGCGAGCGGGACGCCTAGCTCCAATGCCGCCTCGCCCTGGGTGCTGAGGCTGAAGAAGACGTGGTCGTCGGTCAGACCAATGTCGAACCAGCCCCGCTCGTGCAGCCGGTGGCAGTCCGGCAGGTATTCGGGTCTCGGCGGAAACGGGCCGTAGCGGATCGCGGTGGCGACTAGCTCCTTCTGATCCTCGGTCAGTTCGTCGAATGCTGCCCTGCCCACACGCCGAATTGACGCGCACACGGCCCTCTACGCTGAGCGGATGTCGAAAGCGACCGGCGTGCTCGAGCTGGGCGTGCCGCAGGAGGTTGCAGCGAAGGCGTGCCGCGCTGCGCTAACCGAGATGGGTTGGCACGTGATCGGCGAGCCCGCGGACGGAGTCGATGCGAGGGAGGACCCGGTCCGCCTTTGCTGTCGTCAGTCTCCGGCCGAATCTCAGCTTCGCATCCGCGAATCAGAGCGGGGCTCCGCGATCGCAATCGAAACCAGGGTCGCCGGCTTCGGGCCGGTCTCTTCTGTCCACGCGGATGAGTGTCAGCTCTCGCTGGTCCGTCACATCCACAAGCACGCCACCGGCGTCAGAGCGCAGCTGCGCTGAGTGCCGGCGGCGTTATCCGGCCCGACCACCGTCCGTGCCGACAGCGCCCCGGGTCGTTCTCCGGTTAGACCGTCCGAACGTTAGCCACCACCCGCCCAACGCGATCACGAGCATTGCGCTCGCCTAGCCGCCGCCATCAGTTGCCGTCGTCTTTGGCGATGAGGTCCTCAAGTTCGGCATGCAGCTCGTCCGACCCACGGTCCTGCTCGACCTGGCGCAGCGCCCGGATCGCGGTAACGCGCGCGGTCGCGTTCGTCTGCTCGTCGCGGGCGATCCGCTCCAGGATCTCGATCTGCTCGGCAACCTTCATCTCAGCTCCTCTCGTGGGGGGACAGCGTTTTTTTCGCAGGTTGCTACACGGCGGTCCTATGAGGTTTGAAATCGCGATCTCGACCCTCCCCCAGGCGTCGCCCGGCCCAGTCGCTCACGAGACCACCTCGTGGTCCGCGAGCTGAAGGGCGAGCGCGGCAACCTGCGCCGCCAGCGCGTCGGGCGCAGCCTGCGGGCGCTCGAACGTGGTGAAGCGCCGCTCGCAGCTTGTGCAGCGTCGCCGACGGCGGACACCGCCGGCGGGGCGAGGACGCGAATCGAGCACCTCGGCGCGGGCGCCACAGTCGGGACACCTCATTGTCCACTCCTCGAGGTCGGGTACCACATACAGCCATTGTCGCCCCGGGCGCGAACGGATCCGTCAGTCGCGGTGGGTGCGCCGTGGGTACGGGATGGGTACGCGAGTGACCCTGAGTGACCTTGACTGACGCCTAAGGCATGCCTGCATCCCGTGCCCGACGCATACGATGCGTGGTGTGGCCAACCAGCGGATCTGGGCGCCCTGGCGCCTCGCATACGTGAAGCACGCCTCCAAGGACGAGGAGGCCGAGTGCATCTTCTGCGCCAAGCCGGCCTCCGATGACGACGAGGCGAACCTGATCGTCCACCGCGGACGGCGCTGTTTCGTGATCCTGAACCTGTTCCCGTACACCAACGGCCACCTGATGGTCGCGCCCTACGACCACCTCGGCTCGATCGCCGACCTCGATCCCGAGACCAGCGCCGAGCTGATGGCGCTGTCGCAGAAGGGAATCGAGGTGCTCGACCGGGCGTATGCGCCCCACGGGTACAACGTCGGCTTTAACCAGGGCCGGGTCGCGGGCGCCGGGGTAGAGCACCACATCCACATGCACGTGGTCCCGCGCTGGGGCGGCGACACGAACTTCATGCCGGTGCTCGGCGACACGCGGGTGATGCCGCAGACGGTCGAGCAGAGCTACGAGGCGCTGCGGGGGACCTTTGACTGAGCAGACCGAGATCAAGCCCGAGATCTTCAAGGCCTACGACGTCCGCGGCCTCTACGGGTCGGAGATGGACGGCGAGGTCAACTACCAGCTCGGGCGCGCCTTCGCCCGCGTGCTCGGCGACCTGCGGTCGAAGCCGGTCGCCGAGCTGCGGATCGGGCTCGGGCGCGATATGCGGCTAGAGGCGCCGGAGATGGCGGGGCGCCTCCGCGACGGGATCGTCGACGAGGGGGCCACGGTGATCGACGCCGGCATGGTCGGCACCGAGATGCTCTATTTCCTCGTCGGCTCGCGCGAGCTCGACGGCGGCGCGATGGTCACCGCCTCGCACAACCCGAAGTCCTATACCGGGGTGAAGCTGGTCCGCGAGGGAGCGCTGGCGCTCTCCGGGGACGCCGGGATCGGCGAGATCCGCGACCTGGTGCTGGCCGGGCTGGACGACCCCCCGGGCGGCGGAAGCTTCGAGGTCGTCGACGTCTATGAGGACTTCCAGCGGCACGCGCTCGGCTCGATCGAGCCCGCCGACGTGCGGCCGCTGAAGGTGGTCGTCGACGGAGGCAACGGGATGGCCGGACCGATGGTGGGACCGCTGCTCGACCGCCTCGGTCTCGACCTGGTCGAGACGTACTGGGTCCCGGACGGGGAGTTCCCCGACCACGAGCCGAATCCGCTTCTGCCCGAGAACCGCCAGTTCGTGATCGACCGGGTGCTCGACGAGGGCGCCGACCTCGGGATCGCCTGGGACGGTGACGCCGACCGCTGCTTCTTCATCGACGACAACGGCGAGTTCGTCGACGGCGACTTCCTCACCGCGCTGCTCGCCGGCCTCGTGCTCCGCAAGCAGCCCGGGGCCACGGTCCTCTACGACGTGCGCGCCAGCCGCGCGGTCCCGGACACGGTCGAGGCCGCCGGCGGCACCGCTCACATCAACCGGGTCGGACACGCGTTCTTCAAACAGGCGATGCGCGAGCGCTCGGCCGCGTTCGGCGGCGAGGTCTCCGGCCATTACTACTTCCGCGAGTTCTGGTGCGCCGACTCGGGCACGTTGCCGGCGCTGTTCGTGCTCGAGCTGCTCGGGGTCGAGGGCAGGCCGCTCTCGGAGCTGGTCGGCGCCTTCCGCGACCGCTACTTCATCTCCGGCGAGATCAACTCCGAGGTCGCCGACCAGGACGCGAAGATGAGGGAGATCGCCGAGGCGCACGCCGACGCCGAGATCTCCTGGCTCGACGGCGTCTCGGTCGACTACCCCGACTGGCACTTCAACGTCCGCCCGTCGAACACCGAGCCGCTGCTGCGGCTCAACCTGGAGTCGCTGATCTCGCGCGAGGACATGGAGGCCAAGCGCGACCGGGTGCTCGAGCTGATCCGATCGTGAACGCCGAGGAGGCGCTCGACGCCGCCGAGCGGGCGGGCGTCAGGCGCCTCCGGATCCCGACCCCGTTCGCGGTCGGCCGGGTCAACTGCTACCTGATCGAAGACGAGCCGCTGACGCTCGTCGACACCGGGCCCAACTCCGGCAAGGCGCTCGACCAGCTCGAGCGCCAGCTCGAGCGAGCCGGGCACTCGATCGCGGCGCTGGAGCTGATCGTGATCACCCATCAGCACATCGACCACCTCGGCCTGGTCGAGATCGTCGCCTCACGGTCGGGCGCCGACGTCGCCGCGATCGACGTCGCCGTGCCGTTCATCGAGAGCTACGGCAAGGACGCCGAGCGGGACGACGAGTTCGCCGGCGAGCTGATGCGCCGCTACGGGATCCCCGACGACCTGGCCGGCGCCCTGCGCAGCGTCTCGGCCGCTTACCGGGGCTGGGGCTCGGCCGCCCGGGTCACCCGGCCGCTTGCCGACGGCGAGCTGCTCGAGTTCCGCGACCGCACGCTCGAGGTCCAGCACCGACCCGGCCACAGCCCCTCCGACACGGTCCTCTGGGACGCCGAGCGGGCGACCCTGATCTGCGCCGACCACCTGATCGCCCACATCTCCTCGAACCCGCTGCTCGCGCGGCCGCTCGACGGCTCGAATCAGCGCCCCCGCGCCCTGATCACGTACCTGCGCTCGCTCGCGCGGACGCGTGAGCTGCCGGCCGAGATCCTGCTTCCCGGCCACGGCGAGCCGATCACCGACCACGCCGGGTTGATCGACGAGCGCTACGCGATGCACCGCAAGCGGGCGGCGAAGCTGCGCCGCCTGATCGACGAGCGGCCGCGCACCGCCTACGAGCTGGCCCAGGAGCTGTGGGGCACCGTCGCCGTCACCCAGGCCTTCCTCACGCTCTCGGAGGTGGTCGGGCACGTCGATCTGCTGATCGCGGCGGGCGTCGTGCGCGAGGTCGCCGACGGCGACCTGATCCGCTTCGAGGCGACCGGCGAGGACGGCGAGGTTACGATCCCGCCGTGAGCGCCCCGACCAGGAGCACGACCCCCGACCGCGTCGAGCCGTCGCGCAACGGCGGCGGTGAGCCCGTCCGCCCTCGCAAGAAGCGGATGCTGATCATCGTCAACCCCTACGCGACCACGGTCTCGGACCGGCTCAAGAACCTGGTGGTCTACGCGCTCCAGGGCCGCTACGAGGTCGAGGCGGTCTCGACCGAGGCGCAGAACCACGCGACCGAGATCGGCCGCGAGGCGATCGACGGCGGCTACGACCTGGTCGTCGCCTTCGGTGGCGACGGGACCCTGAACGAGATCGCCAACGGCCTCGCCGGCACCGACGTCCCGGTCTCGATCCTCCCCGGCGGCTCGACCAACGTCGTCGCCCGCACGCTCGGGATCCCCAACGACGTCGTCGACGCCACCGAGCACCTGCTCGGGCTCGCCGACGCGTTCGAGCCGCGACCGATCGACCTCGGGATCGCCAACGGCCGGCGCTTCGTCTTCTCCTGCGGCTCGGGCCTCGACGCGACCGCGGCGATGCGGGTCGATCGCAACCCGAAGCTGAAGGCGAAGATGGGCCCGTACTTCTACACCTGGGTCGCGGTCTCGGCCTTCTACCGCGACTACCTGCGCGACCCGATCCGGATGCGATTCGAGACCCCCGACCGCAGCGCCGAGGGGGTCACGGTCCTGGCCCAGAACTCGGACCCGTTCACCTACTTCGGCAAGCGCCCGGTGCGGGTCTGCGAGGGGATCGAGATCGACGACGGCACGCTCTCGGTCGGGGTCCTGCGGCGCGCCGCCCAGCGCGACATGGGTCCGATCGTCGCCAGGGTGCTCGCCGAGCGCCTCCGCGCCTCGGGCCACCGCCAGATCGATCACTTCGACGGCGTCACCGAGGGCACCGTGACCTCGCTCTCGACCGACGCCGAGGGCGCCCCGCGCCCGTTTCCGATCCAGGTCGACGGCGACTTCATCGGCGTCCATCCCGAGCTCGAGCTCGGGATCGACCCGGGCGCCCTGAAGATCATTGCCTGACGGCCGATCCCAAGACCCCGACTGCCTCTTCTGCCGGATCGCGACCGGCGAGGAATCGGCGGAGATCGTGTTCGAGGACGGGATCTCACTCGCGTTCCTCGACGTCCGCCCTGTCTTCCACGGGCACTCGTTGCTGATCACGCGCGATCACCACGAGACCCTCGGCGACCTTCCCGACGAGCTGGTCGAGCGCTACTTCCGCAACGTCCGCATGCTCTCGCTCGCGGTCCGCGACGCGATGGGCGCCCAGGGCTCGTTCGTGGCGATCAACAACGTCGTCAGCCAGTCGGTGCCCCACCTGCACACCCACGTCGTCCCGCGGGTGAAGAAGGACGGGCTGCGAGGCTTCTTCTGGCCGCGGACCAAGTACGAGGCCGACGACCACGCCTCGGAGACGGCGGCGAAGGTGCGCGAGGCGGTCGCGGCCCTCGGCGACCGCGCCGGCTGAGGCGGCGGCGATCGGCTCGCGCGTGTACGTGATCGAGCTCTCGCCCGAAGCGGGCCGCCGGCGCGACCCGCGGATCCCGTGGGTGTACGTCGGCTCCAGCGCCCGCGACCCCGAGATCCGCTTCGACCAGCACCGTCGCGGCTACAGGTCCTCGGGCCTGGTCAAACGGTTCGCCCTGCGCCTGCGCCCCGACCTCTACGACGACCTGGCGCCGTTCAGGGGGTCGGTCGGCGCGCGGGAGGCAGAGCTCGCCCGGGCCCGCGAGCTCGCCGGCTGCGGCTTCGTCGCCCACAGCGACGGGACCTCCTACGGCAGGGACGGCGGCGCCTGGACCGAGTGGGACGCCGCCAGGCTCGAGCCCGTCGCGGCCCACGTCGACGCCGCCGCGCGGCAGCTGTTCGAGTCGGCGTTCGAGCCGCTTTCGGTCGATCACTGCGCGCGCCTGCTCTACGGCGAGCACGGCTTCTGGGTCCGAGACCACATCGATCAGGACGATCCGCCGCCCGCCTACGGGATGTTCGCCCACGTGCAGCCGGCGGCCCTGAGGGCGCGCGCCGCCCTGGTCCGGCCACCGGCCAACCGAGCGCCGGGAACGTCAGCGTCGGACTGACGAACCCGCAGCTCGGCGATTGGAGGGCGCTCAGCGCCAGTTGAAGCGCACGTCGATCCCGGCGAACTCGGCGTAGCGGCGGCGGTTGAACACGTGCGGCATCACCTCGGTCACCAGGCGCGCCGCCGGATCCCAGAGCGCCACCCAGCCGAGCAGCAGCAGTCCCTGCGAGAGGCCCTGGAGGAAGGGGCTCTCGCTGAGCTGGTCGAGCGCCGTGGAGGCGACGATGCAGAGGAAGAAGGTCGCCAGCCCGATCAGCCCCGCGACCCGGTCCGAGCGCGAGAGCGGGTCGAGGTAGCGCAGCGGGCCCGACGCCGCGTCGAGGGTGGTGCCGATCGCCGTCCGGACCGCCTGCTCGTCGGTCGTTTCGCGCTCGTCCTCGGGGACCTCGAGGGTCAGGTACTCCGGCTCCGAGTCCCGCGATCGCTCCCAGGCGTCGAGCAGCTCGGTGCGGGCGTCGTAGTTCAGCGGGCGCTCGTCCACCGGGCGGGCGTCGTAGGGCTCGAACAGGTCGTCGACCGAGCTCAGCCGGATCGCGAAGCGCGACTGGGCTGGATCGTCAGCCATCCCGCCGCTCGAGCGGCGACAGATCGGGCTCGCCGCCCGACCAGACCGCGTCGGGGGCCGGCGGCCCGTAGGTGCGGACCCTGGCCCGGTCGTCGGCGCCCTCGCGGCGCATGTGGCGGTACCAGCGGTGATACAGCGGCGCCATCAGGACCGCGATCCCGGTCAGCACCGCGAGCCCCGCGAGCATCAGCAGGTGGCGGCGCAGCGGCTCGGCCGTTCCGTCGGCGACCGCGGCTAGGGCGGCGAGGGCGACCGAGAGCCCGATCCCGCTGTAGTAATCGAGCGGGAAGCGCCAGATCCACGGCACCTCGAACCACCAGACGTTGCCGCGCTTGAACCGGGCGACCGTGTAGGCGGGATTGAGCACGAACCACAGGTAGTCCCAGATCACCGCGAGCGCGAAGAAGGTCGCGATCGTCCGCAGCTCCTCCCCGAGCGTCCACTCCACCCCCATCGTGTACGGCAGGTGCAGGATCAAGAGCGGGATCGTGAACGCGAACACGTGGTAGCCGGTCAGCGGGCGGTGGCCCATCGCGATCGCGTAGATGCGCCCGACGATCCCGCGGCTCAGCCACCAGGTCGGCAGCCGCTGGACCCAGCCGTAGCCGCCCTCGATCTCGATCTCGATGCAGGCGAGGCCGAAGCACCAAAGCCACAGCAGCACGATCCGGCCGACCTCGAGCTCGTCCATCGGCGCCGTATCGTTCTAAACGCGTCGGACCGAGCCGCGGGCGCGCCCGATCAGCGAAGGCGCAGGGTCTCGAACCGGACCCGGCCCTCGGCGACGGCGCGCTCGACCTGGCGCTCGTTCGCGTTCAGGCGCGAGCCGCCGGTCTTCACCTCCAAGAGGACGACCTCGCGCAGCTCGCCGCTGCCGAGCCCGTCGAAGACCACGTAGTCGATCGGGGCGCCGAGGAAGCGCGCCTCGGACGGGTCGAAGCGATCGTGAAAGCCCGGCGCCAGGGGCGCCAGCTGCTCGCCCGCCTTACCGGCGAGCACGCTGCGGCTGCGCTTGGCCGCGTCGCGGCGGGCGACCGCCAGATCGTCCTCGCGATAGCGGTGAACGAGCCGGTAGCGGGCGTAGGAGAGCGAGACCCAGGCGAGGGCGACGAGCGCGGCGACCAGCAGCGCAGTGGCGGTGGCGGGGTCCATCGTCCGGAGTCTGCGGTCGCCGTCGGTCGGCGCCGCGGTTCTGCAAGCGAGCGCCCGGCCCGGGCTCAGATCTCGTTCGAGGCCCGGTAGCCGAGGTTGTGGGCGACCAGCCCGAGCCCGTCGATGGCGCGAAAGGCGGCGGGCTCGAAGCGACGGTGGACGAGGTGGCCGCCGATGTCCCAGGCGGTGCCGACCAGCCCGTGGACGAGCGGCCAGCGAGGGGCGACCCCGGGATGGCGCTCGTTGAGCCAGCGCGAGCCGGCGCCGTAGCGGGCGATCATCGACAGGAACGAGCCCAGGTCCTCGCGATGGTGGTGCTCGACTCGGGCCTCGGGACGCTGCCCGAGAGTCCACCCCGCCTCGCGCATGCGCCAGCAGAAGTCGACGTCGCCGGCCGAGCGGATCCCCTCGGCGAACCCCCCGAGCTCGTCGAAGGTCCGGCGGCGGACCAGCAGGTTGCCGGTCGCCGCGGCGACCCCCGACGAGCCGTGCATGCCCTCGGCCTGGTCGAGGAAGTTGCGATCGCGGGCGTAGCGGGCGAGCAGCGAATCCTGCTCGACCACCCCGACGATCCCCCCGGCGACCGCGCCGCTGCCCGGATCGATCGGCTCGGCGAAGTAGCGCTCGAGCAGGTCGGGCACCGGGACGCAGTCGGCGTCGCAGAACAGCAGCCACTCGCCGGCGGCCCGCTCGGCCCCGGCGTTGCGGGCGAAGTAGGAGGAGCGTTGCCCGGACGCGTGCACGACCCGCGCCAGCCCCTCGAGCGCCGGCGCGGCGACGCCCTCCTCGGTGTTGTCGGCGACGATCAGCTCGTCCGCCTCACCGAGCTCGAGCGGCGCGAACCCCTCGCGGGTGCGCTCGGCGTAGGCGCGGTCGCCGTGCAGGGGGACGATCACCGAGACGGCGGGCCTCGAGGCCGCGCCGGCGCCGGCTTCCACTAGTCGCCCGGGGTGACCCGGTAGGCGTCGAAGACCGCGTCGAGGCTGCGCAGGCGGCTGACGCACTGCTTCAGCTGCTGCGAGTCGCCGACCTCGACCACGAAGCGGTTGCGCACCATCGGGTGCTTGGTCGAGCAGTTGGCCTCGAGGATGTTCACTCCGGCCTCCGAGAAGGTCCTCGACAGGTCTTCAAGGAGGCGGGTTCGATCCCACGCGTCCACCTGGAGCTCGACCCGGTACGAGGTCGCGTTGTCGCCGGCCCAGGAGACGTCGGTGAACCGCTCCGGCGCCTTCATCAGC
>DASPGZ010000042.1:0-2988 GCA_035620355.1 Solirubrobacterales bacterium
GATGTCGAAGCCGAAGGAGCTCAACTTCTTCATCGAGGAACGCAACTGGCCGCGCGGGGTCGACTGGTACAAGACGCAGTTCGATGCCTCGGCCCGGGTCCGCGGCGAGGCCTCGCCCAACTACACCGCCTTCCCCCAGCACCAGGGCGTCCCCGAGCGGATGGCCTCGGTGGTCGGTGACGCAAAGCTGATCTACATGATCCGCGACCCGCTCGAGCGGATCGCCGCGCACTGGGTCCACAACTACGCCAAGCGGCGCGAGAAGGGGACGCTGGCCGAGACCCTGGTGCACCCGAACACCTCGTACGTGACCCGCTCCAAGTACGCGATGCAGCTCGAGCGCTTCCTCGAGCACTACCCGAAGGAGCGGATCCTGGTCTTCCAGCAGTCCGAGCTTCGCCACCAGCGGATGGAGACGCTGCGCCGGGTGTTCGAGTTCATCGGCGTCGACCCCGACTTCAACCACCCGCGCTTCGAGCAGGAGCGCCACCAGACCTCGGGCAAGACGCGGGCGACCCGGCTCGCGGTGAGGCTGGAGAAGATGGGCCGCAGCCGCCGCGGGCGGAGGTTCCCGTCGAACTTCTGGCTCGTGCTCGACGACCGGCTGCCGCTGCGGCGCTCGATCAAGCGCCCCGACGTCCGCGCCGCGCTGCCGCCGGAGACGCTCGAGGAGCTGCGCGCCGACGCCGAGCGCCTCCGCGAGCTCACCGGGCGCGACTTCTCCAACTGGAAGATCTGGTCCCCTTAGGGGACCGAGATGGCCGGCTCCGGACAAAAGCAGCAGCACCGTCACCCGGGCGGCTCCGGCGCCGTGCTCGGGGTCGGCGTGATGCGCAACTCCTCGGTCCAGGCGATCACGCTGGTGATCGCCAACGTGATGCAGCTGATCTCGGTGCTGGTGGTCGCCGCCTACCTCGGCCCGAGCGAGATGGCCCGCTTCGCGCTGCTGATCTTCCTCGCCGGCCTGGTCACCCAGATCGCCTCGCTGCTGGTCAAGCCGGGCACCGTGCGGCGCACCTTCGGCGGCGGCGACGACGATGACGACGACGACGATGATGACGTCGCCTCGACCTCGCCGCCGCACACGCTCGGCGCCGGGCTGGTCTGGGCGATCGTCCTCGGGCTGATCTCGACCGTGCTGATCTACGTCTTCCGGGTGCCGATCGCCGACGGGCTGCTCGGCGATCCCGACGACGAGGGGCTGGTGGCGCTGGCCGGGCTGCTGGCGGGGACCTTGCTGGTGTTCAAGATCGCCGACATCGTGCTCTGGCTCGAACGCCGGCCGGTCTCGTACCTGATCGCCGACACATCGCGCCCGCTGCTCGGGCTGGTTGCGCTGCTCGCGTTCCTGGCCACCGGGTCGGGGGTCGAGGGCGCGATGCTCGGCACCCTGATCGGGACCGCGGCGGCGGGGATCGTCGGGCTGTTCCTGCTCCGCGGCAGCTTCGAGACGAACTTCGACCTCACCGAGATCAAGCAGATCATCCTCCGCGGCCGCCAGCGCGCCCCGATCGTGATGTCGTTCTGGCTCGTCCAGAACGCCGACATCTTCATCCTCTCGCGCTTCGTCAGCCACACCGAGCTCGGCATCTACTCGCTCGCCTCGCGGCTCGGCTTCGTCGTCTCGTTCCTCCCGCAGGGCTTCCGGATGGGGATGCGCCCGCTGCGCAAGTCGGCGATGTGGGACGCGTTCCAGGAGCAGTACGGCAAGCAGACCGCCGGCGGCCAGCTGCTCGCCTACTTCTGCCTGATCTGCATCCTCGCGGTGCTCGCGATGGTGCTCGGCGGCCAGGTGCTGGTCGACGCGGCGCCGCCGGAGTACTCGGCGGCCGCCTCGCTGATCCCGTTCACGGCCCTCGGCTTCGTCATGCCGGCCCTCTACCGGACCGTGAACCAGAACGTCAACCTGCCCAACAAGCGGCCCTGGTTTGTCGGCGGCGTGATCGCGGCCGCGGTGCTGTTCATCGGCGTCACCTGGGCGCTGGTCGGCGCGATCGACGTCTACGCGGCCCCGATCGGGATGATCGTCGGCTTCGGCTCCCCGGCGCTGGTCCTGTTCATCCGCGGCCAGCGCGGCAACAAGCCGCTGTACTTCCCGTACCGGGAGGTGGCCACGGCGCTGTTGCTGGCGGTGCTGATCGCGGCCGGGTTCGAGGCTCTGCCCGAGCTCAACCCGTGGGTGGAGCTGGCGATCGCCTTCGGCGGCTGTGCGCTGTGGATGGTGCTGCTCGGCCCGCTGCGGGCGATCCCGCCGGCGCACTGGGGCCCGCTGATCCACATGGTGCGCTCGTTCCGGCGCGGGACCCCGGCCGACTTCCGGCCGCGCAAGGGCCTGCGCAGCATCGACGCCGAGACCCGCGACGAGCTCCGCGTCGCGGTCGTCGGGCGCCTGCCGCGCGAGCGCCTCGATCCCGAGGCGAGCGACCTCGGCGAGCGCCTGGTCGGGGCGCTGCGCAAGGTCGGCAACCACGGCGGGGTCCCGAGCGGCAGCCCGACCCGCCGCGACGCCGAGATCGCCCTGTTCTTGTTCGAGGACGCGTCGACGGCGGTTCGCGCCGCCAGCATGCGCGCGGTGCTCGATCGCGGCGTCGACCCGAACCAGCTGCGGGCGCTCGAGGACCTGACCAAGACCCTCGCCCGGCTCCCGGTCGAGGCCTGGGAGGGCAAGCCGGCGACGCGCGGCCATCGCGGCCGGCGCCGGAAGGCGGCGGCGCAGCTGCGCGAGCGCGCGGCCCGCAACGCCTAGGGCGCGGGCTCAGTCCTCGTCGTCGTCGCCGGCGGCATCCTCGCCGCCGTTGGCGGACGCGCCGCCGGAGCGCCGGATCACGATCCGGTCGGCCTCGATCGTCACCTCGACCTGGCGGTGGTCCGCCCAGTTCTCGGCGTAGACCGGGTTGTCGGCGACCGCCGGGTCGAGCCATAGCCCATAGCCCTCGTCGCCGTGGTCGAAGGTGGCCTGGATCGCCGCGGCGCCCGGGCGGCGCCCGC
>DASPGZ010000043.1:0-38222 GCA_035620355.1 Solirubrobacterales bacterium
CTCGTCGCGCTCCGGGCGGACGCCGAACTTGGTCGCGATCACCCAGTCGTCTCGATGTCCGGCGACCGCCTTGCCGATCAGCTTCTCGTTCTCGAACGGGCCGTACATCTCGGCCGTGTCGAGGAAGGTGATCCCGAGCTCGAGCGTCTCGCGGATCGTCGCGATCGCCTCGTCCTCGTCGGCGGAGCCGTAAAAGGCCGACATGCCCATGCATCCGAGTCCGAGCGCGGAGACCTCGAGTCCCCGATCGCCCAGTGTTCGCTTCTCCATCTTCGTTCCTTTCGTGGCTTCTCGTGTCTTCACTACCCACCCCAGGAGTTGGAGCGAACATCTAAGTTTCTGATGCTCTACCGGGAGCGCTGCGGGGGCTAGCCCGCCGCGTCGGCCACCAGCGCCTCGACCAGCCCCTCGACGTCGTGGCGCTCGGCCTCGACCTGAACCTCGAGCCCGAGCTCGCGGGCTGTGGCGCTGGTGATCGGCCCGATCGAGACGACCCGAGCATCGCGCGGGAACCCGTCGCCGACCGCGTCGAGCAGATTGCGGACCGTCGAGGAGGAGGTGAAGGTGACGTAGTCGGCCGTCGCCGCCGCCTCGACGGCCCCGGGCTCCGGCCGCTCGCGGACGGTCTCGTAGAGCGCCACCACGTCGACGGCCGCGCCGCGCTCGGCGAGTGCCTCCGGGAGCACGTCGCGGGCCTCGGCGGCGCGGGCGACGAGCACCGGCCGGTTGGCGACCTCGACCGCCGCCAGCGCCTCGACCAGCGCCTCGGCGACGAAGCGCTCAGGGACGATGTCGGCGATCACGCCGCGCGCCGCAAGCTCCGCAGCGGTGCCCGGGCCGATCGCGGCGACGGTGGCGTTGGCGAGCGCGCGCGCGTCGCGGTTCTGGGCCGCCATCGCCTCGAACAGCAGCCGCACCCCGTTGGGGCTGGTGAGGCAGACGAGCGCGTAGGTGTGCAGGTCGCTGACCGCGTCGCGGACGGCAGCTGTCCCGAGCAGCGGCTCGATCCGGATCGCCGGCAGCTCGACCACCTCGGCCCCGAGCCCGTGCAGGGTCGCGGCGAGCCCGCTGGCCTGGGCCCTGGCGCGGGTCACGACCACGCGCTTGCCGTACAGCGGCCGGCGCTCGAGCCAGCCGATCGCCTCGCGGCGCGCGGCGACCGGGCCGAACAGCAGGATCGCGGGGGCCCGCAGCGCGGCCTCGGCGACCGCCGCGGGCAGCTCGGCCAGGGTCGCGCTCACCGTCCGCTGCCCGGGCTCGGTGCCGCGCTCGATCGCAACGGCGGGCTCGGCCGGGTCGCGCCCCGCCGCCGCCAGCCGCTCGGCGATCAGCGGCAGGTTCTTGACGCCCCTGTAGAGGACCAGCGTCCCCGGGAAGCGCGCCAGCGCCTCCCAGTCGAGCGCCGTCTCGGGCTTCTCGGGGTCCTCGTGGCCGGTGACGAAGGCGACCGCCGAGGCGTCATCGCGGTGGGTGACGGGGATTCCCGCGTACGCCGGCGCCGCGACCCCGGCGGTGACCCCGGGGACAATCTCGAACTCGATCCCGGCCTCGGCGAGGGTCTCGGCCTCCTCGCCGCCGCGCCCGAACACGAACGGGTCGCCGCCCTTGAGCCGCACGACGCTGCGGCCGGCCCGGGCACGCTCGACCATCAGCGCCTCGATCGCGCCCTGCTCGATTGCGTTGTCGCCGGGTCGCTTGCCGACGTAGACGAGCTCGGCGTCGTCGCGGGCCCCGTCCAGGGCGCCCGCCGGGATCAGCCGGTCGTGCAGGATCGTGTCGGCGCTCGCCAGCAGCTCGAGCGAGCGTGCCGTCATCAGCCCCGGGTCGCCGGGCCCGGCGCCGACCAGGTAGACGACACCCGCCCGCGCGCTCAAGCCATCGCCTCCGCCCGCTCGAGGATCTCGCGCGCACCGGCGGCGAGCATCCGCTCGGCCAGCGACTCGCCGAGCGCCGCGGGCTGCTCGGGGTCGCCCGCGACCCGGTCGCGGACCCAGATCGAGCCGTCGGGAAGGCCCGCGTACCCGACCAACACCAGGTCGTCGCCCTCGTGGCGCGCGCAGATCCCAACCGGGGTGTCGCAGCTCGCCTCGAGCGCCCGCACCGCCGCCCGCTCTGCGGTCAGCTCGGTGAGCGCGGAGCGGTCGGTGACCCGTCCCGCCGCGGCCGCGGTCTCCCCGTCGTCGTCACGCGCCTCGAGCGCCAGGCAGCCCTGGCCGGGCGCCGGGGTCATCCGCTCGAGCTCGAACCGGAACGAGACCTCGTCGAGCCGCCCGAGCCGCGCGAGTCCGGCGCTCGCGAGGACGATCCCGTCGTAGCCGCCGTCGGCGAGCTTCGCCAGCCGCGTGTCGACGTTGCCGCGCAGCTCGAGCAGCTCGAGGTCGGGCCGCAGCGCCAGCAGCTGCGAGCCGCGCCGCAGGCTTGCGGTCCCGACCCGGGCGCCATCGGCGAGCTCCTCGAGCGAGCCGGCGTCGCCGATGAAGGCGTCGGTGGGGTCCTCGCGGCCGGGGACGCCGACCAGGGCGAGGCCATCGGGCAGCTCGGCGGGCACGTCCTTGGCCGAATGCACCCCGAGCTCGACCTCGCGATCGAGGATCGCCCGCTCGACCCCGCGGACGAAGCGGGCCTTGTCGCCGGCCTCGCCGTCGGCGGTCTTCAGCGCGACCACCTCGGCGCCGCCGAGCGCCGCGGCCACCGACTCGGCCTGGACCAGGGCCAGGGTGCTGCCGCGCGACCCCAGCCGCAGGACACTCACCGCGAGCGGCCGCGCCGCTGCTGGGACCGGCGCTCGCGCAGGTCCGAGACCTCCGCCCCGGCGGCCTCGAGCGGCTCGCTGGCGGGGTCGAGGCCGAAGAGCTCGCGGACCACGGCGACCTTGACGTAGGCGCCGGGATCGGTCGCGTCGCGCTTCAGCCGCAGGGTCGGCTCGTGCAGGAGGCGCGACGCGATCGCCCGCGCCGCCGCCCGCAGGCGGTCGCGATCGGCCTCGGTCAGGCCCTCCCAGCGCTGCTCGTTCTCGTCCAGGACCCGGTCGACGACCTCGTCGGCACGGGCGCGCAGCGCGGCGACCGTCGGGGTCACGTCCTGGGCGGCGAGCCAGCGGTCGAAGCGGGCGAGCTCCGCCCGCAGGATGGCCTCGGCGCGGCGTGCCTCGCCCTCGCGGCCGGAGACGTTGCGCTCGACCAGCGATTGCAGGTCGTCCATGTCGTAGAGGCTGACCCCGGCGATCTCGCGGCACGAGGGGTGGACGTCGCGGGGAACCGCGAGGTCGATCAGCAGCAGCGGCCGCCCGGCCCGCGCGGTCATCACCTCGGCGAGTGCCTCGGGCTCGACCACGTGGTGCGGCGAGGAGGTCGAGGTGACGACGATGTCGGCGTCGGTGAGCTCCTCGGGCAGCTCCTCGAAACGGACCGCGTGCCCGCCGAAGCGCTGGGCGAGGCCGATCGCACGGTCGTAGTGGCGGTTGGCGATGAAGATCGCCTGCACGCCCTTGCTGGCGAGCGCCCGCGCCGTCAGCTCGGCCGTCTCGCCGGCGCCGACGACCAGCGTCCGCCGGTCCTCCAGCTCGCCGAGCGTCCGCTGGGCGAGCTCGACCGCGACCGAGGGGATCGACATCGAGCGCTCCGAGATCCCGGTCTCCGTGCGTGCCCGCTTGCCCGCGGCGAGCGCCGCGCGAAAGAGGCGGTTGAGGATCGGCCCGGTGGCGCCCTCGACCAGGGCGAGCTCGTAGGCGCGCTTGATCTGGCCCTGGATCTCGGCCTCGCCGATGATCATCGAGTCGAGCCCTGCCGTCACCCGCAGCAGGTGCTCGGCCGCGGTGGCGGCGCGCAGCGAGTACAGGTGGTTGACCAGCTCGGTCGGCTGCGTCTCCGCCTCTCGCGAGAGCAGCCCGAGCGCCGCGGCCTCGGCGCCGACCGGGTCTGAGGCATAGATGAACAGCTCGGTGCGGTTGCAGGTCGAGATCGCCGCCGCCTCGAGCACCTCGGCCCGCTCGAGCAGCTCGCCGAGGATGCCGACGGCGCGGCCCTCGGTCAGCGCCATCCGCTCGCGCAGCTCCAGCGGCGCGGTCTTGTGCGAGACGCCCAACGCAAGCAGCTCAGCCACGGGGAACACCTCCTGATGGTTGCTCCGCTCCCGCCTCGAACACATTGCGCTCGGCTACGCCTCGCGCCTCTCCGTGTGCTCCCGCGTCCGCACCACCAGGGTGTCGCTCGGGCCGCTTCTCAGCCAGCTCGGCGAGCTCGGAGAGCTCGCGGTCGATCCTCGCCAGCCGCGCGGCCATGATCGCGACGTAGATCAACAGCAGCGCGAAGAAGACGACGTAGGCGCCGGCGACGTACTTGCCGGCCTCGTCGAGGGGCAGCGCCGGCATCAGCCGCGCGCCTCCGTCGGCACCGGGGCGATCCGCGAGCCCGCGACCGCCACGTCGTCGCCCTCGAGCGCCCGCCGCAGCCGGCTCAGCTTCGCCCGCGAGGACTTCGCCGCGAGCTCGAAGCTGCACAGCGTCTGCCACAGCAGCGCCATGCCGGCGAAGCAGACCAGGAAGGTGAACAGCATCTTCGGCGGCAGGCCGCCCTCGCTGGTCGCGAACACCCGCGGGTGGATCAGCGTCTCGGCGAGCCGCACGGCGATGAAGTTGAGTGGGACGAAGGCGCCGGCCATGACCGCGAACACCGAGGCGTAGCGAGCCTGGCGCTCGCGGTCCTCAATCGCGTAGCGCAGCGGGTAGTAGGTGCAGTAGAGGAGGAAGACGATCAAGAACGAGACCAGGGTCGGCTCGTCCCAGACCCACCAGGCTCCCCAGGACGCCTTCGCCCAGATCGCCCCGGTGACCAGCGCCGCGACCCCGAAGATCACCGAGATGTGGATCGAGACGTAGGCGCGCACGTCCCATTTCGGGTCGCCGCTGCGCAGGTGCAGGATCGCCTGGACGGCGGCGACTATGAAGCCGATCAGCGCGCAGGTCGCGATCGGCACGTGCAGGTAGAAGATCTTCTGGATGAAACCCTGGTCGGCGTCATTCGGGGTCCAGAAAAAGACCAGCCCGAACCCGACCGTCAGGAAGACGACGGCGAGAACGGGGAGGATCCTGGGGGCGCGAAAGCTCATCCGTAACGGTCGCTCGTCGTCAGTCCTCGAGCAGGAAGTCGTAGACCGCATACCCGACGAGGCAGAACACGACATCGTAGAGAGCGAGCACCGCGATCCACTTGCCGAAACCCTCGTATGACGGCCCGTCTGCGAGCAGCAGCGGCTCGGCGGCGCCGGCGGCGCCGATCATCACCGGGACCAGCAGCGGCAACAGGAGCAGCGGCGCGATCAGGTCGCGGGCCCGCGAGTTGACGGCGATCGAGGAGACCAGGGCGCCGATCGCGGCGAGCCCGAGGTCGGCCAGCAGCAGCACCCCGGCGAGCGCCGGCAGGCCGCCGGCGGTGTCGAGGAAGAAGATCGCGAACACCGGCACCGCGATCAGCTCGAAGGCGGCCAGGTAGAGCATCAGCACGCAGACCTTGGCCAGGTAGAGGGAGGTCGCGTCGACCGGCGCCAGCCTGATCGCGTCGAAGCCGCCCTGCTCGCGCTCGGTGACGAAGACGCGGTTGATCGCGAGGATCGCGGCGAACAGCACGGTCGCCAGCAGGACGCCCGCGGCGAGGCTGCCCTCGAGGCTGTCGCGGTCGAGCCCGAAGCGAAAGAGGACGAAGGTGGTGGCGCTGAACAACGCCATCGCCGGGACCGACTCGAGCGTGCGCAGCTCGGTGCGCAGGTCCTTGGCCAGGATCGCCCGGAACGGACTCACGGAAGCCGCCTCGAAAGCGGCCGGATTCTGCTTCGTCGCATCGGACTCCGCCTCATAGTCTCCCCTCCAAGATCGCCCTCGCGTCGCCGGGGCTGAGCACCGAGGCCGCGCCGACGTAGGCGACGTCGCCGGCGGCGCGCAGGGCGAGCGCACTGTCGGCGTCGGCGAGGCCGCCCTCGAGATCGTGGGTGACGATCACCCGCGCCCGGCCCTCGGCGGGCCCGAGCAGCTCGTCGACGACCGCGGTAGCGCCGAGGTCGAGGTGCGTGCGCGGCTCGTCGAGCAACAGCAGCTCGGGGCCGTGGAGCAGCGTCCGGCAGATCGCCGCTCGCTGCAGCATCCCGGCGGAGAGGTTGCGGACCGGCTCGGTCGCGCGGCGCGCGAGCCCGGCGCGGTCGAGCAACTCGGACATCCGCCGCTCGGCGTCGTCGACACCGTGCAGGCGCGCGTTGAACTCGAGGTTCTCGCGCACGGTGAGCTCGCGGTAGAGCAGCGGCTCGTGGCCGAGGTAGCCGATCCGCCCGCGCGCCGCCCAGGCCCGCGCCGGCAGCTCCGCGCCCAGCACCTCGACCTCGCCCCCGCTCGGGCGCAGCAGGGTCGCCAGGATCCGCAGCAGGGTGCTCTTGCCGGCGCCGTTGGGGCCGATCACGACCAGCGTGCGCCCCGGGTCGAGCTCGAATGTGACGCCGCGCAGCACGGCGCGCTCGTTGTAGTCGCGGCGCAGGTCGCGCACGGCGACGGCCGGCGCGCCCTCACCGGGATCGCCCTGGGCTCGCGAAGGGAGCTCGCCGTTCACCGCGCAAGGATCGCGGACCCCGGCGAGCGCCGCGTTCGTATTCACTCCGTGTGGGCGAAAATCGCAATCGCGGTGGCAATCGCGGCCACCGGGCTGACCGAGGTCGAACGCCGCGCGCCGGCGACGGCGCGGGTCGAGTGGCGCGACTCGGTCGCCGTGGGCGAGCCGGAGTCCGGCGGCCTCGTCCGTGGCGTGCGCCTGCCGGCGCAGGGCCGCCACTTCTTCACCTGGGATCCGGTCCTCAGGCGCCAGCCCGATCGCGACTGGCGACGCTGGGGAACCGACGAGCTCGTGCGCACAACGCTCGCGGTCGTGCGCGAGTTCGCGCGCACCCATCCGCGCGCGCCGCGGATCGGGGTCGGCGACCTGAGCCTGCCCCAGGGCGGCTACTTCGGTCCCGAGGTCGGCGGCGGCATCGGCCACGCCACCCACCAGAACGGCCGCGACGTCGACGTCTACTATCCGCGCCTCGACCGTCGCGAGAAGCCGCCGCGGACCCCCGAGCAGGTCGACCCGCGGATGGCGCAGGACCTCGTCGACCTGTTCCTCGCCGCCGGCGCGACCACGATCTACGTCGGCCCGAGCCTCCAACTGGAGGGTCCACCGGGCGTCGTCGTACCACTCGTTAACCATGACAATCACCTGCACGCCCGGATCGCACCCTGAGCCGCGGCGCCGGTGCGACATACTGCAGGGCCGATGGAGTCCTCAGCGACAGCTGCCGAACGAGCCAGAACCACCGTCGCCACGTACGACAACTACCGCGACGCCGAGCGCGCGGTCGACCACCTCTCCGACAATGGGTTCCCGGTCGAGCGGACCGCGATCGTCGGCACCGGCCTGAAGACGGTCGAGCAGATTGCCGGCCGGCTGACCACCGGGCGCGCCGCGGTCGTCGGTGCCGGCCAGGGCGCCATGGTCGGGCTGCTCTTCGGCCTCTTGTTCGGGCTCTTCTTCGACGGCCCGGCGTTCTTCGGCGTCGTTCTCTACGGGCTCGTCGCCGGGGCCCTGTTCGGAGCCATCTTCGGCGCCATCGGTCAGGCGATGCAGGGCGGCCGCCGCGACTTCGCCTCGATCCGGTCGATGCAGGCCGAGAGCTACGAGGTCCAGGTCGACCACGAGGTCTCGGCGCAGGCGAAGCAGCTGCTCGCCGAGCTGCCCGCCTCCTGAGCGGCGCTCAGCGGTTTCGAAGCAGCTTCGCGCCCACCCGCGCCAGCGGGCCGGCTCCCTCGCGCAGGCCCCTGAACCTGGTCGCGCCGCGGCCGTAGAGGATCCGCGCGGACGAGCGCAGCGCCGCGCCCAGGTCCTCGTCGTAGGGCTGCCACCAGAAGTCGCGCACCAGGCCCGGCTCCCAGGCGACGAGCTTGATGTTCACGCACTCGTAGAAGCCGAACTTCGAGTGCGAGCGGCCGAGGCCCGAATCCTTCACCCCTCCCCACGAGCACTGGGCGGCGCCGTGCGAGTAGGAGTGGTCGTTGATCCAGACCATGCCCGACTCGATCCGGCGCGCGATCCGCTCGCCCTTGGCCCGGTCGCGGGTCCAGACCGAGGCGCCGAGGCCGAAGTTCGAGTCGTTGGCGCGCGCCAGCGCCTCGGCCTCGTCGGCGACCACGATCACCGGAACCACCGGGCCGAAGATCTCCTCGCGCATGATCCGCATCTCGTCGGTGACCCCGGCGAGCACGGTCGGAGCGATGAACCGCCCGGAGAAGCCCGCGACCTCGCGCGGGCCCCCGGTGATCGCGTCGGCGCCGGCGGCGACCGCGTCGTCGACCAGCCCCGTGACCAGATCGGCCTGCTGGGCCGAGACCATCGGCCCGATCTCGGTCTCCCAGGCGAGCGGGTCGCCGACCGTGAGCCGCTCGGTCTCGCTGCGGACCCCGTCGAGGAACCGATCCGCGACCTCCTCGACCACGTAGGTCCGCTCGATCCCCGAACAGGTCTGGCCGGCGTTCGCGAACCCGCCCCAGACGCAGCCCGAGATCGCGTTCTCGAGGTCGGCATCGGCGCAGACGATCTGCGGGTCCTTGCCGCCGAGCTCGAGCACGCAGCCCTTGATCCGCTGGGCGCAGATCTCGCCGACCTTGCGGCCGACCTCGACCGAGCCGGTGAAGAAGATCTTCGCGGTCGAGGCCTCGCACAGCGCCTGGCCGATCGCGCCGCCGCCGTGCACGGTGCGCACCAGCCCCTCCGGGAAGCCCGCGTCGTCGAACACCCGCTGGATCCGCTCGCCGAGCAACGGCGTCAGGCTGGCCGGCTTCAGCACCACCCCGTTGCCCGCCATCAGCGCGATCGCCACCTCGCCGAACGGGATCGACCACGGGTAGTTCCAGGGCGCGATCACGCCGACCACCCCGAGCGGCTCGTAGCTGAAGAAGCTGCGCTTGGTCTTCAGGAAGGCCTGCGGGTAGCGGATCCGCTCGTCGGCGAGGATCTTCGGCCCGGCGTCGGCGCACCAGCGCAGGGCGTCGATCGTCGGGATCAGCTCCATCACGTAGCTCTCGGTCAGCGGCTTGCCCTGCTCGAGGGTGAGCAGCTCGGCGACCTCCTCGACGTCGTCGACCAGCACCCGGGCGGCGCGGCGCATGTAGCGGGCGCGGTCGGCGAGCGAGAGCTGGGCCCAGAACGGCTGCACCTCGGCGACGTCGTCGACCACCCCCTGGACCTGCTCGGGAGTGATCGTCTCGACCGTGCCGACGAGCTCGCCGGTGGCCGGGTTGAAGGATTCCAGCTTCCCCATCGCCGCCGCCGGATTCTATGGCGGGCCCGCGTGTCGCCGCCCGTGTGAGCCCGCCCAGCAGGGGTAGGGGAAGAGTGCGGTCGTCGCCGGCCCTCCGTCGCGAGCGGGCCGAGCCGCTCGCTGACTACCGGCGGCGGCCGCGTTTTCGCGGCCTCAGCCGCCCCGCCGGCGGCGTGCCTCGGCCAGCCGCTCGCCGAGCTCGGCCTCGAAGCCGCGCTCGGTGGGCTCGTAGAAGCGAGTCCCCTGGACCTCGTCGGGGAGCAGGGGCTGGTCGGAGATCCCGCCCGGCTCGTCGTGGGCGTACTTGTAGCCCTGCCCGCGGCCGAGCTTCTTCGCCCCCGGGTAGTGCGCGTCGCGCAGGTAGTCGGGCGGCAGCTTCGCGCCCCGCTCGCGGATCTCGGCCTGGGCCGCGGCGATCGCCTTCACCGCCGCGTTCGACTTCGGCGCCAGCGCCAGATATGCCGCCGCCTGCGAGAGGTTGATCGCGCATTCGGGCAGCCCGACCCGGTCGACGGCCTGGGCGGCTGCGGTCGCCACGAGCAGCGCCTGCGGGTCGGCGTTGCCGACGTCCTCGGCCGCCAGGATCACCATCCGCCGGGCGATGAAGCGGGGGTCCTCGCCGCCTTCCAGCATCGCCGCCAGGTAGTAGACGGCGGCGTCGGGGTCGGACCCGCGCATCGACTTGATCAGCGCCGAGGCGTAGTCGTAGTGGCGGTCGCCCTGCTTGTCGAAGGTGATTGCCTTGCGCTGCAGCGCGTCCTCGGCCGTCTCGAGATCGATCTCGCCGTCGCCCGCGCGCGCCGCCTCGACCGCGCGCTCGAGCGCCCCGAGCGCCGTCCTGGCGTCGCCGCCGGAGCGCTCGGCGAGCAGCTCGAGCGCCTCGTCGGAGATCGCCGGGGGGTCGGCGATCCCGCGCTCGGGATCGGCCAGCGCGCGTTCGAGCAGCGCCCGCACCCGCTCGGGCTCGAGCGCCCGCAGCTCGTAGATCTGGCTGCGCGAGAGCAGCGCCGAGTTGACCTCGAAGTAGGGGTTCTCGGTGGTCGCGCCGATCAGCGTCACCAGCCCCTCCTCGACCGCGGGCAACAGCGCGTCCTGCTGGGCCTTGTTGAAGCGGTGGATCTCGTCGAGGAAGAAGATCGTCGGCTGGCCGGTGCCGCGGCGGCGCTCGGTCGCCCGCTCGATCACCGCCCGCACCTCCGCCCGCCCGGCATTGACCGCGGACTCCTCCTCGAAGGCCCCGTGGGCGGCTCCGGCGACGATCCGCGCCAGGGTCGTCTTGCCGGCGCCCGGCGGCCCGTAGAGGACCATCGAGTGCGGCACGCCGCTCTCGATCGCGGTCCGCAGGGTCGAGCCCTCGCCGAGCAGGTGCTCCTGGCCGACCAGCTCGTCGATCGTGGCCGGACGCATCCGGACCGCCAGCGGGGCGTCGGCGCGCGGGACCGCCGACCGCCGCGCCTCGGCCGGCTCGTGCGTCTCGAACAACCGCTCGCTCACCGGGCCGAGAGTAACCTGAGCCAATGGCCGAGGAGACTGCGGTCGCGACCGGCGAGCTCGGCACCGAGGCCGTCGACCTGCTCTCGGAGCTGATCGCACATGACACGGTCAACCCGCCCGGCAACGAGGATCGCGTCCAGGTCCCGCTCGCCGAGCATCTGCGCGATGCCGGCTTCGAGGTCGCCCTGCTCGAGGCGGAGCCCGGCCGGCCGAACCTGGTCGCCGACCTCCCGGGCGAGCGCGATGGCGAGACCCTCTGCCTGCTCGGCCACGTCGACACGGTCCCCGCCGACCCGGGCGAGTGGAGCTTCAGCCCCTGGTCGGGCGAGGTGGTCGACGGGATGGTCCGCGGGCGCGGCGCCCAGGACATGAAGGGCCAGGTCGCGGCCGAGGCCGCCGCTGCGATCTCGCTCGCGCGCTCCGGCTGGCGCCCCGCCGAGGGCGCGCTGAAGCTGGTGATCACGGCCGACGAGGAGATGGGCGCGGCGCTCGGGGCCCAGTGGCTCTGCCGCGAGCACCCCGATGCGGTGCGCAGCGATCTGGTCGTGAACGAGGGCGGCGGGGCCGCGTTCGAGGTCGACGGCAGGCGCTTCTACACGCTCTGCGTCGGCGAGAAGGGCGTCAACCGCTTCCTCCTGCGCGCCCGCGGCGTCGCCGGGCACGGCTCGGTCCCGGCGCTCGGCGACAACGCGCTGCTGAAGCTGGCGCCGGCTCTGACCCGGTTCGCCTCCGAGCCGCCGCTGGAGCCGACCGAGGCCGGGATCGCATTCCTCGAGACGGTGCTCGGCGAGGACCTCGCCGGCGCCGAGGGCTCCGTGCTCGAGGGGGCGGTCGAGCGTCTGCGGGGCCTCTCGCCGCCGCTCGCCGCCTACATCGCCGAGCCGATGCTGCGGGTGACGATGGTCCCGACCCGCGCGCACGCATCCGACAAGGACAACGTAATCCCGTCGCAGGCGGAGGTTCTGGTCGACTGCCGGGTCCCGCCCGGGGGCGGCGCCGACGAGGCCCGAGCGCGGGCCGAGCAGCTGCTCGGCCCGCTCGCCGACGGGCTCGAGATCGAGTTCACCGAGCCGGTGACCGGGAACAGCTCCCCCGCCGAATCGCCGCTCGCCGACGCGATCGCCGAGACCCTGGCCGAGTTCGACCCCGATGCGACCCTGGCCCCGATCGTGATGCCGGGATTCAGCGACAGCCACTGGTTCCGCAAGGCGTTCGGCTCGGCGACCGTCTACGGGTTCTGCCCGCAGCGCGCGCTGGGGGTGTTCGAGGCGGCACCGCTGGTTCACGCCCCGGACGAGCGCGCCGCCGTCTCCGACGTCGAGCTCGCGGCCGGCTTCTACGCCTCTCTGTGCCGGCGGGTGCTCGGATGAGCGAGCCCGCCGCGGCGGCCGCTACCAACGGCGATCGGCCTGAGGCCGGGGAGCGCATGCGGCTCGGCGGGATGGCGCTTCGCAACGGCCTCTTGATCCACGGCCCGACCTCGTGGGCGGCCGCGGCCCGCGCCGCCGACGGCTCGATCGAGGTCGCCTCGGGCCCGAAGCCGTCGCTGGCCCGCGGGCGCCTCGCCACCACCCCGCTGCTGCGCGGCCCGCTGCGCCTCGCGGAGGCGATGGCGGTGGTCCCGCTGGCGCGGATGAAGCTGCGCTCGGCCCGGCTCCCGTTCGAGGATCCGGCGGTGATCGGGGTCGCCGCCGCAAGCGTGATCGGCTCCAACCTGCTGCGCCGGCGGGGACCCGCGACCGTCGGCCGCGAGCTCGTGATCGCCGTGCTCGGGGCGCTGCCGGCGCTCGCCGCGCTGCGCGACCCGGCGCTCGCCTCCTATCACGCGGTCGAGCACAAGGCGATCGGCGGTTACGAGCAGGGCCGCGACCCCGAGGAGGTGCCGAAGGAGCACGAGCGCTGCGGCTCGAACCTGATCGGCCCGATGCTCGCCTTCTCGATCGCGGGCCAGCTGGTGACCGAGCGCCTGGTCGAGAACCCGGGGCCGATGACCCGGGCGGTCGCGGCGCTGGCCGGCGTCGGCGGCGCGGTCGAGGTGTTCACGTTCGCCGAGCGCAATCCGGACTCGGCGATCGGCAGGGCCGTGCACGGGCCCGGTTACGAGATCCAGCGCCTGGTCTCGACCCGCGAGCCGACCGCGGAGCAGCTCGAGGTCGGGGTGGCCGCGCTGAACGAAATCCTACGGTTGGAGCGTTCTTCTGCCGATACCGTCTAGGCGAGGCCAGGCTCGCCTCCGACCATGGCAGCAGGCGCTTTTCTAGGCATCGACTCCTACCAGGAGTTCCTCGACAACTGGCTCATCCCCTGGGCGCCGATCCTGCTGTTCGGGGTGATCATCTATTTCATGTGGCGGATGCTGCGGCTGATGCCGCGGACCAAGCCGCAGGAGATCAGCCCGAAGTCGAAGAGCGCGGTCACCTGGGCCGACGTCGCCGGGGTCGACGAGACGAAGGCGGAGCTGCGCGAGGTGGTCGAGTTCCTCTCCGACCCGAAGCGGTTCAAGCAGCTCGGCGCCAAGGTCCCCAAGGGCATCCTCCTGCACGGCCCGCCCGGGACCGGCAAGACGCTGCTGGCGAAGGCGGTCGCCCACGAGTCCGGGGCGCAGTTCTTCAGCCAGTCGGCCTCCTCGTTCATCGAAATGTTCGCCGGGCTCGGGGCCGCCAGGATCCGGCGCCTGTTCAACGAGGCGCGCGAGAACGCCCCGGCGATCATCTTCATCGACGAGCTCGACGCGGTCGGCGCCCAGCGCGGCACCGACATCTCCGGCGAGCGCGACCAGACCCTGAACCAGCTGCTGGTCGAGATGGACGGCTTCGACGCCCGCGACAGCGTCGTCGTCATGGCCGCCTCCAACCTGCTCGAGAAGCTCGACAAGGCGCTGCTCCGCCCGGGGCGCTTCGACCGCCAGGTGTTCGTGCCGCCGCCCGACCTCAACGGCCGCATCGAGATCCTCGGCGTGCACACCAAGAACAAGCCGCTCGGCCAGGACGTCGACCTCGAGCGGGTCGCCCGCCACGCCGCCGGGCTCACCGGCGCCGACCTCGCCAACCTCGCCAACGAGGCGGCGATCCTCGCCGGCCGCCGCAAGCGCGAGTTCGTCTCCCAGGCCGACTTCGAGGACGCCTTCGAGCGGGTCGTCGCGGGCCTGCAGTCGCGCAAGGTGATCACCGCTCACGAGAAGCGGGTGGTCGCCTGGCACGAGGCCGGCCACGCGCTCGTCTCCGAGCTGCTGCCGAGCGTCGACAAGGTGCAGAAGGTCTCGATCGTCCCGCGAGGAAAGGCGCTCGGGTACACGCTCAACCTGCCGCAGGAGGATCGCTACCTGAAGTCGCGCGAGGAGCTGATCGACTACATGAAGGTGCTGCTGGCCGGGAGGGTCTCCGAGCAGATCACCTTCGGCCGGGTGACCACGGGCGCCTCCGACGACCTCAACCGGGTGACCGTGATCGCCCGCTCGATGGTCCACGAGTACGGGATGGGGACCTCGATCCGCGCTCACCAGGTCCCGGCCGACGACCTCGGCCTCTCCGAGGCCCTGCGCCAGACGCGCGATGAGGAGATCCAGGCGATCGCCGAGGAGGCCTACCGGGGCTCCGCCGAGCTGCTCACCGACCATCGCGACCTGCTCGACCAGATCGCCGAGTTGCTGCTGCGCCAGGAGGTGATCGAGCGGGACGAGATCCGCGCCCTGCTCGGCGCCCGGCGCAACCGGGTCGAGCCCCCGTCGCCCGCCTACGCCCCCGCCGCCGGCACCCCGGCCGAGGCGCTGGTCTCCGAACCGCCCCCGGACCCCGAGTAATCTCCGCGCCCGGATGTTCGGGCTGATCGACCACATCGGCGTCGCCGTCGACGACCTCGACGCCGCGCTGGGGCTCTACGAGGGCACCTTCGGGATGCCGGTCGCCCACCGCGAGACGGTCTCCGAGCAAGGGGTCGAGGCGGTGCTGCTGGACGTCGGCGATTGCCACGTCGAGCTCCTGCGCCCGCTCGGGCCCGGGACGCCGGTCGGCAAGTACCTGGAGCGCAAGGGACCGGGGCTTCATCACGTCGCCTACCGTGTCGACGACATCGACGCGGTCCTGGCCCAGCTCCGCGACGACGGGGTCGCGCTGATCGACTCCGAGCCGCGGACCGGCATCCGCAACAGCCGGGTCGCCTTCTTACACCCGCGGGCGACCGGCTCCGTACTGACCGAGATCGTCGAACCTGCGAAGGGACACTGAGAGACAAATGGCGGACGACCAGACACGCGTGGAGATCGGTTTCGGGATCGGGCAGGTGCTCTCGGTGAAGCTCGCCGAGGACGAGCTCTCGAGCCTGCGCAAGGAGGTCGAGGCCGGCAAGGGCTGGTTCGACCTGAAGACGCAGGAGGGGACCGTGGCGCTGAACCTGGCGACCGTGGTCTTCATTCGCGTCAACGACTCGGAGCACGCGATCGGGTTCGCGGGCTGATCCGGTCCTCGTCCGCGTGGTGCGACCCCGGACCGCAGCGCTCGGACTCGCCGGCGGGCTCGGCGCCGCCGCTTGGTGGTGGCGCAAGAACCCCTCGGCCTGCCCCTACGGCCAGCGCTTCTGGGTCCAGGCCCCCCACCCGCTGATCACCCGTGAGAGGCTGCGCGCGGTGCTCGCGCCCGAGCCGGGCGAGCGGCTGCTCGAGATTGGTCCCGGGACCGGTTACTACTCGCTCGATCTCGCCGGCTGGGTGGCGCCCGGCGGCACGCTGGAGCTCTTCGACCTGCAACCGGAGTTCCTCAATCACACGCTTGGCCGCGCCGCCGAGCGCGGGCTGCGGAACCTGGTCGCGACCCGGGGCGACGCGACCGCGCTGCCCTATGAGGACGACTCGATCGACGGGGTCGTCCTGACCGCGGTGCTGGGCGAGATCCCCGACCAAGCGGCGGCCCTGAACGAGATCGCCCGGGTCCTGCGCCCCGGCGGGCGGCTGGTTGTCGGCGAGCTGATCGGCGATCCGCACTTCACCTCGGCCGGCGCCCTGCGCGAGCGCGGGGAGGCGGCGGGCCTGCGGTTCGACCGGCGCAGCGGCCCCGCGATCGGGTACTTCGCGCGGCTCGCTAAGCCGTGAGGTAGGCGAGCTCGGTCTCCCACCTGGTCCAGTCGGGCTCGCGGGAGGCGTCGGTGAGGTAGCTCTCGACGCAGGCGGCGAAGCTGACGGCTCCGCCGCTCTCCTCGCGCGCGAGCTCGACCCCCTCGGCGGCGGCCCAGTCGGTCAGCCGCTGGCGCGCGGCGCGCAGGTCGGGGACCTCGTCGTGGGTGTACGGGCCGACGTGGACGAGGACCGCGTAGTCGCCGGCCGGAAGCTCACCGGCGGCGACGCGGCCGCTGCCCTCGGCCGCCGTCGCGACCGGTGCCCCGAGCTCGAAGTCGGTCGGGAAGCCGTCGGCGTCGAGCTCGCGGTAGCGGATCATCGGCGCGCCGTCGGGAACGACGCCGTTGCGGCCGAGCCAGCCGAAGAGCTCGGGGAAGCCGGCGTCGACGGCGCTGCGGAACTCCGCCTCGCCGTTCGCCCGCAGGCGGATTCCCATGTACGGCTGTGCCTCACGCGACTCGAGCAGCGGTGCTTGGCTCATCGGGCCTCCCGGTCTCGGTTACGCAATTGAGACCGCGGCCGCGGTCCGAACTCATCGCGTCCAGCGGATCGGCAGCTCGGTGAGCCCGTAGACGCCGTGCACCGAGTCGTACCCGGGCTCGCCCGTCAGCTCGAGCCCCGGTGCGCGCG
The DNA here is from genome assembly GCA_035620355.1 of Solirubrobacterales bacterium. GTDB lineage: Bacteria > Actinomycetota > Thermoleophilia > Solirubrobacterales > 70-9 > WHSW01. The sequence goes on from DASPGZ010000043.1 coordinate 16,562, forward strand.
GTGCCAGGTACGCGAGGCCCTCGCCGAGCTCGGCGCGGGCGAGGTTGGCGCCGAGGCAGTAATGGACGCCGGCGCCGAAGGTGAGCGCCCGCTTGCCGGCGTCCTCGCGGGTGATGTCGAAGACAGCCCCGCCGCCGGCCGGGTCGCGATTGGCCGCGTGTGCGCAGATGAAGATGATCGTCCCCTCGGGGAAGACGACGTCGCGGTAGCTGATCTCCTCGACCACGATCCGGGCCGTGAACGGGGTCACCGGGGCGACCCGGATCACCTCCGAGACCGCGTTCGGCGCGCGCTCGGGCTCCCGGCCCAGCAGCTCCCATTGCTCCGGATGGTCGGCGAACAGCCTCAGCGCGTGGGCGAGCTGGGACTGCGTCGTGTCGACGCCGCCGACCAGCACGTTGAGGACCAGGTTGCGCAGCTCGGCGTCGTCGAGGCGGTCCTCGCCGTCGCGGGCCGCGATCAGGGTCGAGAGCAGGTCGTCGCCGGGCGCCGCGCGTTTCGCGGCGACCAGGCGATCGAGGTAGGCGTACAGCTCCTCGCAGGCGCGCTCGACCTGCTCGCGATGCTCGGCCAGGGTCGGGCCGTCGAACTGCAGCTGGATCCACCGCGACCAGTCGGCGAGCCGCTCCGCGTCCGTGGTCGGCGCGCCGACCACGGTCGCGATCGTCATCGCCGGATACGGCTTGGTCAGCGCGCCGACCGCCTCGCACTCGCCGTCGCCCTCGACCTCGGCGAAGAGCCCGGAGATGAACTCGCGCATCAGCGGGCGCCAGCGGTCGGCGGCGCGCGGGGTGAAGGCGGGGTTGACCAGGTTGCGCAGCCGCCGGTGATCGTCGCCGTCGATGTGCAAGATGTTGCGGGCGACCTCCTCGCCCAGCGCCCCCTCCTTCATCTCGAACATCTCGGCCAGCGCCTTGCCCGGGAAGGTCGCCTGCTTCGAGCGCAGGAAGTGCTCGCCGGCCTCGCGCTCGAGCACCACGTAGCCGAGCCGGGCGCGCGCCAGCCAGCTCTCGGCGGCCAGCGCCTCCATCCGCCGGTCGAACACCGGCCCGCGCAGATCGGGCTCGAGCTCGTCGAACTCGGGCAGCTCGAGCTCCGCCAGGCCAGCAGCGCTCATGAATCAGGCGCCTCGACCATCGCCACAACCCGGGCCGGCGCGCCGCTGGCGCCGACGATCCGGAGCGGGAAGCAGGCGACCTTGAAGCCGTGGTCGGGGAGCGCCCCGAGGTTGACCAGGCGCTCGATCTGCGAGTACTCGAGGTCGGCCTGATGGGCCTCCCAGAAGATCCCCGGCTCGTCGCGCTCGACGGCATCCGCCGCCTGCAGGTGCAGCGGCCGGTCCCAGCCCCAGGCGTCGATCCCCATCACCCGGACCCCGCGCTCGTGCAACCAGGCGGTCGCCTCGGCGCTCATCCCCGGCCCGCGGGCGATGTAGTCGAGCCGGTCATAGAACTCGTCGCCGCCGGTGTGGACGAGGACGATGTCGAGTGGCTCGAGCTCGTGGCCGATCCGTGCGAGCTCCGCCTCGACCTCGGCCGCGGTGATCACCTCGCCGTCCTCGCGCCCGGTCATCGTCAGCCGCACCCCGTCGCCGAAGAACCACTCGAGCGGGAGCTCGTCGATCCGCTTGGCCGGCTCACCGCGGATGGTCGAGTTGTAGTGCCAGGGTGAGTCGACGTGGGTGGTGCTGTGCGTGCCGAGCTGCACGAACTCGTCGTTGGCCCAGCCCTCGCCGTCGCGGAGCAGGCGCGCCGGGACCCCGAACATGGCCTCGATCTGCGCCGCGCCGGCGGCGTGATCCGAGTACTCGATCTTCACCTTCAGCGGCTCGATCAGCTCCTCGGGGCTGGGCTCGATAGGGGCGCTCAGGTCGATCAGCTCCATTGACCCATCCTTACGCCTCCGGCGCTCCGGCGAGGTTCGCCTCGAATGCGTCCAGGGTCGCGTCGAACCAACCCTCGGGGGCCGGCGGCAGAAAGCCCCCGCGCGGCTCGAGCGCGGCGACGATCCGCTCGCGCGACTCCACCGCCAGCCGGGCCGCGCGGCGAGCGCCGGAATCGACCAACTCGCCGCCCAGCTTGACCGCCTCACCGCCGACGAAGACGGCCTCGACCTCGTTCACGCCCGCCTGCATCACGATCTGGGCGACCGGATCGGCGGGCGGCGCGAGGCCGGCTCCGTCGGTGCGGAGGACGACCAGATCGGCCGCCTTGCCGACCTCGATCGAGCCGATCTCGTGCTCGAGCCCCAGGGCCATGGCCCCGCCGAGGGTGGCGAAGCGCAGCATCTCCCCCGCGCTCAGGGTCAGGGTCTCGGGCATCCGCCCGGAGCGCAACGACGTTTCGTTGACCCGGGCGCGCTCGCAGGCGAGGCCGACCCGCATCTGCGTGAACAGGTCGCCGCGGTTGTTGGAGGCGATGTCGCAGCCGATGCTCGGGGTCATCCCCCGCTCCAGCAGCCGCTGCGTGACCGGGAAGCCCATCCCCATCTGCAGCTCGGTCTCGGGGGTGACCGAGACCGAGGCTCCCACGTCCGCGAGCAGGTCGAGCTCGCGGCCGCTGCAGGCGTTGCAGTGGACGTGGACCTGGCGCCCGTCGAGCAGGCCGGCGGCGTGCATCAGCGCCACCTCGGGCCGGCGGCGGTCCGACCAGACGGCGCCGGTGTGCGCCGTCACCAGCGCATCGAGCTCGCGCGCCAGCTCGACCTCGGCGACCGTTGTCTCCCACCCGACCAGGCCGAGCTCGGTCAGCGCGACGCCCATCCGCAACCGGGCGTGCTCGTCGGAGAAGTGCCGACCGCGGACCCGCCGCACGTCGGCGGCGCGCTCCTCGACCCCCGGAAAGGCCGGCTCGGCCAGCGGCACCGGGTACATGCCGTAGGCCCAGGTGCCGCGGATACCGGTCTCGCGCAGGCCGCGAACCGCCTCGTCGGCGTGCTCGGGCGAGTTGAGGCAGTGCGAGAAGTCGAGCAGGCAGGTGACCCCGGCATCGAGCGCCTCGAGCGCGCCGGCGTAGTTGCCGACGTAGACGTCCTCGGGCGTGAAGACCCCCGACGAGTTGACCCGGACGCCGAGGAAGTAGTCGAGCAGCGTCCAGTCGGCGCAGATCCCCCTGATCGCCGTCTGCCAGACGTGGCGGTGGGTGTCGACGAAGCCGGGGATCACGAGGGTGCCGGCCGCGTCGATCCGCTCGGCGTCGACCGCCTCGTCTCCGATCGCCGCGATCCGCCCGTCCTCGATCAGCAGATCGCCGCGCTGCACCCGGCCCTCTCCGGGGTCGCCGACCAGCACGTCACAGCCGACGAGGAGATTCCGCCCCATCCGGGCAGGGTAGAAGTCCTGCCCATGCCGCGTCTGCGCCGAGTCGACTGCTCCTCCGCCGGGATCCGACGGGTCGGCCGCGGCCGCGGCTTCAGCTACGAGGAGGCCGACGGAGAGCGGATCGTCGATCGCGAGGTGATCGAGCGGATCCGCGAGCTGGCGATCCCGCCGGCGTGGAAGGAAGTCTGGATCTGCCCCCACCCGAACGGCCACATCCAGGCGACCGGCGTCGATGCGGCGGGCCGCAAGCAGTACCTCTACCACCACTACTGGCGCGAGGCGCGCGACCGCGAGAAGTTCGCCGAGATGGAGACCTTCGCGAGGTCGCTGCCGGCGATGCGCGAGCGCACCCGCGCCGACCTCGCCCGGCGCGGCCTCGTCCGAGACCGGGTCCTGGCCTGTGCGGTGCAGCTGCTCGACCTCGGCTTCTTCCGGATCGGCAGCGAGCGCTACGCGGAGGAGAACGAGACCTTCGGCCTCGCGACCCTGAGGCGCAAGCACGTCGAGGTCCGCGGCGCGGTCGCCAGCTTCCGCTACAAGGCGAAGGGCTCGCTCGACCACGAGCAGGAGATCGCCGACCCGCTGGTGGTACCGACGATCAAGGCGCTCAAGGATCGCGACGGGGGCGGCTACGAGCTGCTCGCCTATCGGGCGGGTCGCAGCCGCTGGGCCGACGTCAAGGCCGCGGAGATCAACGAGTACCTGAAGGCGGTCACCGGCGGCGACTACTCGGCGAAGGACTTCCGGACCTGGAACGCGACCGTGCTCGCCGCGGTCGAGCTGGCCCGGAACGGGCACGAGGCGAGCTCGAAGACCGCTCGCAAGCGGGCCGCGACGGCGGCGACCCAACGCGTCGCCACCTATCTCTCGAACACCCCGGCGGTCTGCCGCAAGGCCTACATCGACCCGCGCGTCTTCGACCGATACGAGGGCGGCGAGACGATCCGCGGGTCGCTTCAGCGGATCGTCGCGGGGACCGACCCGGGCGAGTTCGTCGATCGCGAGCGAATCGAGCGCGCGGTCCTGCGGCTGCTCGGCTAGCGCCGCAATCCCCCACGGGCCGCCGCCCGTACACCCATGGGACCACACCAAACCAGGAGGTTCGAGATCAACCGTGGATCCGCAAAAGTGCTTGCGATCGGTATGTGTCTCGCCGCGTCCGCGCTCCTGGTCGCATGCGGCAACAACGACGAGTCGAGCTCGACCTCGACCGCCGCCTCGTCGAGCTCGAGCGGGGGTTCGAGCGCCGACCTCAGCCTCGCCGAGGCCGGCGACCTCGGCCAGGTCCTGATCGGGCCCGACGGCAACACGGTCTACCTGTTCGAGAAGGACACGTCCGCCGACGCGTCGACCTGCTCGGGCACCTGCGCGAAGGAATGGCCGCCGCTGACCGTCAAGGGCCGGGCGCTGGCCGGCGACGGGGTCGATGCGGCGAAGCTGACGACGCTGAAGCGCGACGACGGCTCGACCCAGATCGCCTACCACGGCCACCCGCTCTATTTCTACGCCGGCGACACCGCCCCGGGCGACACCAACGGCAACGACATCGACGAGTTCGGGGCCGAGTGGTACGCGGTCACCGCGGCCGGGGATTCGGCGGGCGACGGCGGTAGCGCCGACGAATCGAGCACCACAAGCCCCTCGGTCGGCTACTGAGGGCGGCGAGCGGCGAGCGACTCCCAGAGCCGCTCCTCGGTCGCCAGGACCGACTCCGACCGGTCGCCGATCGCATCCCAGGCGGCCGGGTCGGGGCGCTCGGCCTCGCTGGCGGCGAGCAGTTCGCCCGCCAGCGCCGTCCAGAGCCCCGCCGCCTCCGCCGCGAGCGTTGACTCCTCGCGCCCGGCCTCGGCGAGAAAGCGTGAGTACATGAGCCTGAAGTTGCCGCCGCCGGTGCCTCGGCGCTCGATCACCTGGTAGCCAAAGCGCGCCGACCACCGCCAATCGGAGACCTCGTCGGGCCAATGGCGCAGCTCGGCGGCGAACCGCCGCAGGGCCGGCAGGCCCTCGAACTCGCCCAGCGGCGGCTCGAGCATCTGGCTCGCGTTACGGGCGATCGCGCGGCCGGCCGCCTCGCGCGGGTCGCCGAGCTCGGCGCCCGCGGGCACCGTCAGCAGCTGACCATCGAGCGGGAAGACCGGGTGGGTGCCGTGGCGGGCCCGGGCCAGGTTCTCGAGCCGCGTCGTCTGCAGCCGCTCGAACCCGGTGTCGGAGAGGAAGGCGAGCTCGTCGTCGTAGCCGGCGAGGACGACCGCGTGGCCGGGGAAGTGGGCGGAGTTCCCGTAATGGTCGAGGTAGTAGAGGTCGGTGAGCAAAAGCGACGGCCGGCCGGCCTCGACCGCCTCGCGCGCGGCCTCCCAGGACTTGCCGGGGTCGTCGAAGGTGCGGAAGGCGAGCGGCAGCCCGGTGAGCTCGAGGAACTGCTCCTCGAGCCGGCCGACCCGCCCGTTGGTGAACCGCGACGGCGACTGGCCGTCGAGCCGCAGGTAGTAGAAGCAGACCCCGGCGCCGAGCCCGAGCGCCATCTCCTCCGAGATCTCGAGCCCGTCGTGGGCGAGCAGGTTGCGCAGCGCGGTCGAGCCGCAGTGGTTGCCGGGCCGGTGGCGGTAACCGGCGACCATCGTCGGCGCGCTCATCGCGCCGCGCGCAGCCGCAGGTAGTCGGCGCGCGCCTTGAAGCTGGTTCGCATCTCGTCGGTGAGCTCCTCGAGGAACTCCTCGCGGTAGGTCGAGTCGGTCAACATCGCGACCGCGAAGTAGAAGCCGGAGAAGGCGGCGAGTCCGCCCGCGACCCGGAGCAGCTGCTCGGTCACCTGGAAATCCTGACCGCCGAGCGAGAACTCGATCACCGGGTCGCCGGCGGTGCCCATCCACTCGCGGCGCAGATCCTCGTTCACCGCCAAGAGCCCGAAGAGGGTGAAGAAGAGGCCGACGGTGAGGCTGACGATCAGCACCTGGGTCGCCTGGCTGACGAACAGCACCAGGCCGACGTTGAAGCGCTGGGCTCGGGTGAGCGGACGCTCCTCGCCCGCCTCGCGCGAGAGGCGCCTGGTCTCGCGCGGAACGCGGACGATCAAGAAGGCGGTCCCGAGAACGACGAAGAGCCCGATCACCGCGACGTAGTCGAACATCGCCATCTTCCCGAACATGTCCCACATCTCCTCGGTTGTGAACGAGAGCAGGGCGAAGATCGCGAGCAGCGGCACCGCCTTGGCCAGCAGCCCGAGCGACGAGCGCAGTTGGCCCGCGAGCCGCGCGAACACCCAGCGCAGGATCGCCAGCAGCCCGAAGACGAAGATCGCGTAGATCAGCGCCAGGATCAGCAGGTTGGCGGCGACCGTGGTCGCGGCACTGCCGAGCTGGCCGCCGAAGATCAGCGGCAGCAGCGCCGGCAGGATCACGAACGCGGCCAACTCGGTCTTGCCGAGCCGACGCGGGATCGCGCTCGCCGGGCGGCCCTGGGCGACGTTGATCACCGCCACCGCTCCGAACACGAAGGCGAGCCCGCCGAGCACAGCGAGCAGGTTCTGCCACCAGCTCCAGTCGAGGTTGCCGGCGCCGAGGATCTCGCCGATGAAGACCAGGCCGAGCAGGGGCGCGGCGCGGTTGAAGACGTCGGTCGAGGCCGAGAAGCCCTCGACGAACAGCGGCAGGCCCGCGTGGCGGAACTGCCGCTCGTAGGCGGCGACTTGCTCGGCGGACCCCACGGACGAGGATTCTGCCCGGTTTTTGGGAGACGCCGTTGCGGGTACGGATGCTGGACACCGGTAGCCAGGGAAGGAAACCCACTCATGACCATCGCGATAGTCGTCGGCGTCTGCATCATCCTCGCCATCCTCGCCTTCCTCCTTCCCCGCGCCTCGTGGTGGCCGCAGAAGGGCGTCGACAAGACCTTCGGCGCCGGCCAGGACGCGGCCGGCAAGCTTCCCGGCAAGGCGGGCGACCTGGCCGAGAAGCCGTTCGAGACCTCGCGCAAGGCGGCCAACACCAGCGCCCAGAAGGGCCGCGAGGGCCGGGGCAAGCTCCCCACGTAGTTCCGTGATCGCATTGCTCGCCAATCCGGATTCCGGGTCGGGCGAGGCGGGGGAGGTCGAGAGGCTGCTCGAACGCCTCGGCCACGACGTCGCCCGCTTCAAGCTCGGCCAGGTCGCCGAGGTCGCCGCTGCGGGCCCGGAGCGGATCGTGGTCGCCGGGGGCGACGGCTCGGTCGGTTGCGCGGCCGAGGCCGCCTCACGGGCCGGCGTCCCGCTGGGGGTCGTCCCGGTGGGCACCGCCAACGACTTCGCCCGGGCGCTGGAGCTGCCCGAGGAGCTCGAGCAGGCGGTCGAGCTCGCCGCCGACGGCGACCACACCGAGTGCCTCGACCTCGGCCGCGCCGGTCAGCGGCCGTTCGTGAACGCCGCCAGCGCCGGGCTCTCGCCGATCGCGGCGCGCAAGGCGCACGGGTTGAAGCGTGCGCTCGGGCCGCTCGCCTACACGGTCGGAGCCCTGCGCGCGGGCCTGTTCGCGAACCCGGTCGAGGCCCGCGTCGAGGTCGACGGCCGCACCGCCTTCGACGGCCGGGCGTGGCAGGTGATCGTCGGGGTGACCGGCGCCTTCGGCGGCGGCGCCGACGTCGACGCCGATCCGGCCGACGGCCGGCTCGACCTGGTCGCGATCGAGGCGCGCTCGCGCGCTCGCCTGGTCGCCCACGGCTACGGCCTGCGCGCCGGCAGGGTCGAGGACCAGGAGGGGGTCGTGAGCGCGACCGGCAACCGGATCGAGGTTCGCACCGACCGCGACTCGGGCTTCAACGTCGACGGGGAGCTGGTCGAGGAGCCCGGGCTCGAGTTCACGGTCGAGCCGCGCGCCTACGAGGCGGTGACCGGACGGTGAACCTCGATCCTCGCCGGCTCACCCTGCGCCCGCCGGTGCGCAGGCACGAGCCCGAGTGGCGCCGCGCGGCGCGCCACTACTGGCCGCTCGGGGCGGCGACCGCGCTCGGGCTCGGCTGGTACGCCGCCGACAGCCTCCGGCACCGGCGCGAGGGCGCCTTCGGCTACGAGATCGGCACCGACGTCGAGGTGCGCTCGAAGGACTTCCTGCGCGCCGCCGAGGCGCTCACCGGATTCCCGGTCACCGAGGGCAACCGGGCCGAGCTGCTGATCAACGGCGACAACATCTTCCCCGCCTTCCTCGAGACGATCGCCTCCGCCGAGCGGACCCTGAACGTGCAGACCTACGTCTATTGGCGTGGCGACATCGCCGACGAGGTCGCCGCGGCGATCCGCGACAAGGCCCGCGACGGGGTCGCCTGCAAGGTGATCCTCGACGCGCTCGGGGCCGCTCAGATGCGCCGCTCGCTGGTCGGTGAGATGCGCGACGCCGGCGCCCAGGTGATCCTCTTCCGGCCGCCGAAGCCCTACGCGATCAAGCGAATCGCCAACCGCACCCACCGGCGGGTCCTGGTCGCCGACGGCCGGGTCGGGATGACCGGCGGCGTCGGGATCGCCGCCGAGTGGATGGGAGACGCCGACGGCCCCGACCACTGGCGTGACACCCACGTCCGCGTCCAGGGCCCGGTGGTTCGCGGGCTCCAGGGCGCGTTCGCCGAGAATTGGCTCGAGGGAACCGGCGAGGTGCTCGCCGGCGACGACTACCTGCCCGAGCTCGAGCCCGTCGACGACGGCGGGCCGATGCAGGTGGTGCGCTCGAGCGCCAAGGTCGGAGACACGAACGCGGAGGCGCTCTACTACCTGGCGATCGCCTCGGCGCGGGAGTCGATCGAGCTCACCTCCGCCTACTTCGTTCCCCGCCCGGCCTTCACCGATGCGCTCAGCGCCGCCGCCGAGCGCGGCGTCGACGTCCGCATCCTCGTACCCGGGCCGCACATCGACAAGGGCTTCGTCCGGGCCGGCGGCAGGGCCGCTTACGACGAGCTGCTCGACGCCGGCGTGCGGCTGTACGAGTTCCAGCCGACGATGCTGCACGCGAAGACCCTCTGCATCGACGGCGCCTGGTCCTCGGTCGGGACGATCAACTTCGACAACCGCTCGTTCCAGCTCCACGACGAGATCACGCTCTGCGTCTGGGACGAGCGCTTCGCCGGCAGGCTTCGCGACGCCTTCGCCCGCGACCTCGAGCGCTCGGACGAGATCGAGCCCGGTCGCTGGAGAAGCCGGCCGCTGCGCCAGCGGGCGGCCGAGGCGGCGACCACGGTGCTCCGTCGCGAGCTCTGAGGCCCGGCCCGTATCCTGCCCCGGGTGTTCAAGCGAGGCAGGCCGACGAGGCGGGCCCGCGCCCTCGGCCTGCTGCCGGGTCGCCGGGTCACCCGCCGCCACCCGGTGCTCGCCGCCCTCGGCGACGCCGACCAGGCGGTGCTGCGCTTCCTGCGCACCCGCGGGCACCCGGAGCCGGTCGAGACCGTGGTCAAGGCGCTCGGGCTCGCGGGCGAGTACGGGGCCGTCTGGGCCGGGATCGGCGCCGTCGGGGCCTCGGTCGACCGGCGCCGGCGCAGCCAGTACCTGGCCGCCGGGCTCACCGGACCGGCCGCGGTCGGGGTCAACTACGTTGCCAAGGTCTCGATCGGGCGCCAGCGCCCGTTGATCGAGGACCACCCGCCGCTGGCGAAGGCGCCGACCAAGCTCTCGTTCCCGTCCGCGCACGCGACCTCGTCGCTCGCCGCGGCGACCGCGCTCGGCCGGGTCCAGCCACTCGCCCGGCCGTACCTGTTCGGCCTCGCGGCGGCGATCTGCGTCGGCCGCCCCTACCTCGGCATGCACTACCCCTCCGACGTGCTCGCCGGGGCGGCGCTCGGCTTCTGCCTCGGCTCGCTCGTCCCCGGGCTTGGCGCGACTCCCGAGGAGGAGCGGCTGTTCGAGCTCGCGGTCGGCGCCAACGAGGCCGATGCGGCCACGCGCCGCGCGACCGGCAACGGGGGCGCAGCCGCGGTCCCGGTGTCTTGAAGATCGGGATCGTCGGCCTGCCGAACGCCGGCAAGTCGACCCTCTTCAACGCGCTCACCCGGGCCGGCGCCGAGACCGGCGACTACGCCTTCACCACGATCGACCCCAACGTCGCCGTCGTCCCGGTGCCCGACGAGCGGCTCGAGCGGGTCGCCGAGACGGTCGGCTCGAGCGAGGTGGTCAACGAGACGATCCAGTTCCACGACATCGCCGGGCTGGTGCCCGGGGCCGCCGAGGGCGAGGGGCTCGGCAACCAGTTCCTGGCCGCGATCCGCGAGACGGATGCGATCTGCCACGTGGTCCGCTGCCACTCGAGCGGCGGCGTCCCGCACCCCGAGGGCCGCGTCGATCCGGGCGCCGACATCGAGCTGATCGAGACCGAGCTGCTCGCCGCCGACCTCGACCAGGCCGAGCGGCGGCTCGAGCGGGTGATCAAGCAGGCCCGCTCCGGCGACAAGCAGGCGATCGCCGAGCAGGCCTGGCTCGAGCGGGTGGTCGAGGCGCTCGCCTCCGGGACGCCGGTGCGCGAGGTGCCGGTGCCCGAGGCGGCCGCCGACGCCCCGCGGCGGCTGTTCGCGCTGACCTCGAAGCCGATCCTCTACATCGCCAACGTCGACGAGGGGGTCGACGAGGTCCCCGAGACGGTCGCGGCGCACGCGCGCGGGGCGGGCGCCGTGGCGGTCGCAATCTCGGCCCGGATCGAGGTCGAGCTCGGCGATCTCGACGACGAGGCCGAGGCCGAGGAGATGCGCTCCGAGCTCGGGATCTCCGCCTCCGCTCTCTCGCGCCTGATCGCCGCGGCCTTCGAGCTGCTCGAGCTCGAGGTCTTCTTCACCGCCGGCGAGGACAGGGAGGCGATGGCGCGGGCGCTGAAGCGCGGCTCGACCGCCTGGGAGGCCGCCGGCGAGATCCACACCGAGATCCAGCAGGCCTTCGTGCGCGCCGAAGTCGTCGCCTGGGATGATCTTGTCGACGCAGGTGGGTACTCTCCAGCGCGAGAACGTGGAGTTCTGCGCACGGAGGGGCGTGGTTACGTAATCGCTGACGGCGATGTGATCACGATCAAGGTCTGAACGTAGTGATATCGATGACGAGAATGGCGAGATGGGCGTCGCTTGCGCTGGCCGCGTGCGCGCTCGCGCTGGCGGCGTTCGCGCCGGCGGTGGCGCTGGCCCAGAACGACAACGAGTCGGGGGCGGCGCAGGAGTACGACCTCGACCTGCCCGGGTCGGGCGAGAGCAGCGACACCCCGGCCGCCGGGTCCGGCGACGCCTCCGGCGGCGACGACTCCGGCTTCCCGGTGATCGTCGTCGTGCTCGTGGTCGGCGCCGGGGCGGCCGCCGGGCTCGCGGCCTGGCGGATGCGAAAGCCGCACGACGAGCCCGGCGACCAGGGCCCGTCCGAGTAGCGCTCAGTTCAGCAGCTCGGCGCCGAGGTTCGAGACGGTGACGTGGATCGCGCCGGGCTCGATCGCGTAGTCGATCAGCGCCAGCGCCCGCAGCCGGTCGAGCACGTAGTCGAAGGCCCGGGCCTGGCGCTTGGACTCGTACTCGCGGCGGATGTCGAATGACCAGCCGGTCGTGTGCAGCGAGTACTCCTCGGTCGCCTGCGGGTTCGACTGCACGAGCAGCTCCTGGTACTCGCGGTCGCGGACCGCGCTGGTCACCTGCAGCGGGGTCGCGGCCCCGCTCAGGTTGCGGACCAGTCCCGCCATGTAGGTGAGCGTCGCCAGCGCCTCCGGGCGCAGCGCCCGGTAGAGCTCCGGGTCCTGGTCGAGCTCGGCCGCGAGCTCGCCGATGTCGGGGTCCGGCTCCCACCCGAGCCCCGGCTCGTCGGGCAGCGGCAGCAGCTCGCCGTCGGAGGTCGCATCCTCGATCGCCCCCGGGTCCTCGAACACGGTCGTCTCGTTCTCCGGGTGAAAGACCTCCTCCATGGTCGCCTTGTTGGTCGCCAGGGTCGCGGTCGCGCCGAGCCCGTCCGGGTCGTCGCGCCAGCGCTTCATCATCTCCTCCGAGGCGAGCACCTTCCACAGGTAGTCGGCGGACTCGTCGCTGAATCCCTGCAGCAGGTCGTAGGCGGGCTCGTGGTTTCCGGGACCGGAGTTGAAGTAGAGCTCGGCGTAGCCGACCCCCTCGGTCGAGCCGTCGCCGGCATAGGCGGCGAGCACGGTCTCCAGGTTGCCGATCCCCATGTGGTACGAGACCACCGCGAGGTCCTCGCGGCCGAAGCGCCCGCGCGCGATCTCGAGGTAGGTGGCGGCGCCCTCGATCGCCGCCTCGGGATCGAAGCGCTGGTCGATCGCGGCCCGCTGATCGCGCAGCCGATCGGCCTCGGCGGGGGAGTCCGCGCGGCGGATCTGCTCGGTCAGGGCGATGCTCTGCGGCAGGTCGACCGACATCCCGAGCAGGTCGGTGGCGGTCGAGGGGATGATCTGGGCGAGGCCCGCCGCCGACTCCGGGGTCGGGCCGGCGCTGACGTCCGGCCGGCCGGCGCTCTCGAGGAAGATCACCGCCTCGAGCTGGTCCGGGTCGACCCCGTGGCGCTCGGCCGCCGCCTCGATCTGATCGCGGTAAGCGGCGGTGCGCTTGGCGGAGGCGACCACGCCCCCGGGGCTCATCTCGTAGATCACGTGCGAGAGCCCGTCGGCGGCGCGCTGCGAGAACTCGCGCTCGCGCGAGTTCCGCCAGGCGAGCGGATCGGCGTTCGGCCGGCTGGCCTCGATCGCGTCACCGGTGATCCGCGCCACCCGCAGCTCGAGCGGCTCGCGCTCGCCGAGGCCGAGCACCAGCGCAAGCGCGGCCACCGCCCCTGCGGCAGCCACCAACAGCGCCACGCCGGCGACGGCGCGAGCGAACGTTCCCCTGCTCCGCTCGTAGTCGTGCACCGGATCCGATGTTAGGCTGCGCACAGATGCTGGTGAGGAGGCGTCGTTTGAGCGCGCTCGCGACCGGGCTGGTCGCGGTCGCTGCGCTCGCGCTCGTGCCCGGGGCCGCCGCGGCGGCGAAGGGATTCTCCTACGGGGTCGCGGCGGGCGACGTCAACTCGCGCTCGGCGATCCTCTGGGCGAAGGCCGACAAGGGCGGGCAGGCCTACCTGCAGGTGAAGCAGTTCGGCCGGGGGAGCTTCGGCGGCTGCTCCTCCAAGCGCTCGGTGGCGAAGGCGAAGGCGAAGAAGAACCACGACTTCACCCTCCAGGCGACGGTCGGCAAGCTGAAGCCGAACACCGCCTACAGCTACCGCTGGTGCATGCGCGGCGGAGCGCATTCGGACACCGGCAGGTTCACCACCGCCCCGGGCGCGAAGAGCAAGCGGACGATTCATTTCGCGCTCTCGGGCGACCAGGACGCCCGGCCGCTTCCGGGCGGGACGACGCCGTACTGGAACAACTTCGAGGTCTGGAGCGCGATCCTCAAGCAGGGCAACGACTTCAACGTGCTCATGGGCGACACGATCTACTCCGACACCGAGGTCCCGGGCTACACACTCGCCGACGTCGCGCTCTCGGTGAAGCAGAAGTGGGAGGCCTACAAGACCAACCTGGCGATGAAGCCATGGGCGAAGGCGCGCGGTGCGGCCGCCTACTACGCCCACTGGGACGACCACGAGTTCGTCAACGACTTCTCCCGGTTCGAGGACACCTTCCCGCTCTCGGTCGGCGACGTGAACGTGCCGGGCAAGCAGCTCTACAAGCGTGGTGTTCAGGCGTTCACCGACTACAACCCGATCACCTACAGCAAGCAGGGCGGCATCTACCGGTCGGTGCGCTGGGGCAAGAACCTCGAGGTCTTCTTCCTCGACGAGCGTTCGTTCCGCAGCTCCAGCTCCGACTACCAGGGCCTCTGCGACAACCCGGCCGGCAGCGGCAACCCCGACCTCGCGCCGACCGCGCCTCAGAGCACCCGCAACGTCTTCTCCACGATCGCCCCGCAGCTCGCCAACCCGGTCCCCGCGGGGTGCACGGCGTCGATCAACGACCCGAATCGGACGATGCTCGGGTCGAAGCAGCTGAAGGCGTTCAAGAAGGCGGTGGCCAAGTCGAGCGCGACCTTCAAGGTGATCTTCAACGAGGTGCCGATCCAGCAGTACTACGCGCTCCCCTATGACCGCTGGGAGGGGTACGAGGCCGAGCGCCAGGCGCTGCTTCGGTACCTGCGCAACAAGACCGAGAACGTCGTCTTCCTGACCACCGACGTGCACGCCAACCTCGTCAACGACGCCCGCTTCAACACCCTCGGCGGCGCCGGAGTGCAGGACTCGGGGATCCTCGACGTGACCACCGGCCCGGTCGCAACCGCCTCGTACGCCGAGGAGATCAACGGCACCCTCGGCACGCCAAGCGGCGGCGCCCTGATCCATGACGTGTTCCTGAAGCCGCAGCCTCCGAACGGCGTCGGCATGCAGTGCGCGGCGATGGACCAGTTCTCCTACGCGCAGGTGGCGGTCTCGAAGCAGCGGATCACGATCGATCTGCTCGACGCGAGCGACCAACCGGTGCTCGACACCGGCGACCTGGCGACGGCGCCGCCGACGACGCCGGCCTGCGGCCAGATCGTGATCCCGAAGCAGTAGCCGCGGTCCCGGGTAGGTTGCGCCGATGCGCAGCGAGGCGCGCTTCCCCCGGCTCGACCGGAGGGCCGGCCACTACGAGAGCTTCTACATCAAAGCCACGTGTCCGGGCGGCGGGCGCGCGGTCTGGATCCGCCACACGGTCCACAAGCGCCCCGGCGGCGAGCTCGCCGGCTCGATCTGGTTCACGTGGTTCGACCAACGGGCGCCGGGGCCGGTCGCCTCGAAGGTGACCGTCGACGCGGGGCGGGCGTCGGCCCCCGCAGGCGCCTACATCGAGGTCGGCGAGGCGCGGCTCGAGCCGGGTCGCGCCCGCGGGACGATGGCGGCGGCTCGCCACGAGCCGGGCTGGGAGCTCACCTTCACCGACCGCGCGGAGGCCTTCCACCACCTTCCCTATGAGTTCCTCTACCGGGCTCGGCTGCCGCGGACGAAGCTGCTCTCGCCGCATCCCGACGCACTGTTCAGCGGCTCGGTCACCGTCGACGGCGAGCGGATCGAGCTCGAAGGCTGGCCGGGGATGGTCGGCCACAACTGGGGCGCCGAGCACGCGGAGCGCTGGATCTGGATGCAGGCGAACGACTTGCGCGGCGGCGAGGGCTACTTCGACGCGGCCCTCGGCCGGATCAAGATCGGCCCGATGACCACCCCGTGGATCGCGAACGCGGTCCTCGGGCTCGACGGCGAGGCCCACCGGCTCGGCGGGCTCGATCGGATCCGCTCGACCCGAGTCGGCGAGCGCCCGACCTCGTGCGAGTTCGCGCTCGCCGGCAAGGGGATCGAGGTCCGCGGGCGGGTCGGCTCGGAGGCCCGCAACTTCGTCGGCTGGGTCTACGCCGATCCGGTCGGACCCGAGCACAACACGGTCAACTGCTCGATCTGCGACCTGGAACTGACGGTCGAGCGTCCCGGCGAGGCCCCGCGCCGGATCGAGTGCGCGGGCGGGGCCGCCTACGAGCTCGGCATGCGCGAGACCGACCACGGGATCGCGCTGCAGCCGTACGGCGACGGCTGAGCGCGGCTCTCAGCCGACGCTGACGACCTCGAGTTCGCGCGAGTCGCCGCGCGGGGTCTCGAAGCTGACCGTGTCGCCGGCGACGGCGCCGATCAGCGCCCTGCCGATCGGGCTCTCGGCCGAGAGCTTGCCGGCCGAGAGGTCGGCCTCGAGCGCGTGCACGAGGGTCACCTCGGTGAGCTTGTCGCCGGCGCGATAGGAGACTGCCGAGCCGATCGCGGCGCGGTCGCCGCCGGTCGCCTCGGAGACGACCGCCCCGGCGAGGTGGTGCTCGAGCAGCCGGATCCGCGACTCGTTCATCGCCTGGGCCTCGCGGGCGGCGTGGTACTCCGCGTTCTCCTTCAGGTCCCCGAACTCGCGCGCGACCTTGATCGCCTGGACGATCTCGGGCCGGCGAACGTCGCGCAGGTGGGCGAGCTCGGCCTCGGCCTTCGCCTTGCCCTCCCGGCTGATCGTGTTGTGCTGGATCGCCATCGGCGCTGAAGGTAGCGGGCCGACGCCGCTGGGGTGCCGGCGCCGCTAGCGGTGCCGGAACCGCGCCCAGGTCGAGCGCAGCTCGAGCCGCGCCCGCAGGGTGTCGCCCGTGACCGTGGTCGAGCCGCGCGAGCCGACCACCCGCGCGGTGACGATCCGCGGCGACTTGCCGGTCTCGGTCACGTCGACCTTCCGGAGGCTGCCCTCGAACAGGCCGGTGAGCGCCCCCTCGATCCGGTCGTCGGACAGGGTCTCGGTCCAGGTGTGGACGG
This sequence comes from Solirubrobacterales bacterium, assembly GCA_035620355.1. Classification (GTDB taxonomy): domain Bacteria; phylum Actinomycetota; class Thermoleophilia; order Solirubrobacterales; family 70-9; genus WHSW01. Next base: position 33,148 of record DASPGZ010000043.1, read on the forward strand.
GCGAGGCGTCGTCGAACGGGTCGTCGACCGACTTCAGGTAGGGGATCGAGCTGCCGCCCGAGAAGCCGAACTCCGAGTTCTCGGTCTTGCCTCCTGAGGTCGAGAAGTAATAGGTGGTCGCCGGCCGGCCTCGGTAGGTGACCACCTCCCTCGCCGTCTTCGCGACCGCGCGGTTGGTCGCCTTGGTCTCCGAGTCGCGTCCGCCGTAGACCTGGCTGCGGGTGTCGGCGTAATGGTCAAAGGGGCCGGAGCGCTCGGTCGCCAGCCCGTAGGAACGCGCGACGACCGCCTGCGCCTGGAGCGCCGCGGCCGGCCACGACGAGGGGACCTCGTTCGCGACCACTCCCTTGACGTAGGCCTCCGAGGGGAGCTGGTTGATCACCAGCATGTTGCCGCCGGTCGCCCGGGCGACCACGCTGCCGCGATAGGACCCGAGGCCCTCGATCTTGACCCCGCTCGACGCCTTGCCCTCGGCGCCGCAGTTGGCGACCCTGTCGCCGCCCTGGCCGCGCAGGATCACCTCGCCCGAGGAGACCTCGAACGAGTACCTGCGGCGCCCGTCGATCCCCTTGCCGCATCCGCGCGAGGCGCCGCTGAAGCTCACCGACCCCTGCCCGGAGCCGAGCAGGACGCGGACCTGGCCCGCGTCCTTGCCGAGCTTGGTCTTGACGAAGTAGTGGCTGATGATCTGGCGGTAGTTGCGGCCGTGCTCGGCGAAGCCGAAGGCCCCGTACTGGGACAGCCCCACCCCGTGGCCGAAGCCGCGGCCCTTGATCTTCCAGGTCGCGTCGGCGGCCGCCGGCGCCAACAGCGCCGCGGCGGCGAGCAGGAGCGGCGCTATGCGCTTGATCGCGTTCATCGTCCCTTCCCCACCAGGTTTCAACAGCCTAGGGAGGGTGAAGTCGCGGGCGGAGCGAGGTGGTCGTTAGGGTGCATGCGATCGAAACGGAGGCCGGATTGAGCATCAGCGAGCTGGAGAAGAGCGCCGTCGAAGCCGCCCCGCGGCAGCTTCTGATCGGCGGCGAGTGGCGGGACGCGACCGGCGGGGCGAAGCTGGCGGTCGAGGACCCGTCGACGGGCGAGACGCTGGGCGAGATCGCCGACGCGACCCCCGACGACGCGCAGGCCGCGATCGACGCCGCCTGCCACGCGCAGCCCGAGTGGGGCCGCTCGACGCCGAACGAGCGCTCGGAGATCCTCTACCGCGCCTTCGAGGCGATCCACGAGCGCGCCGACGAGCTCGCCCTGCTGATGACCCTGGAGATGGGCAAGACGATCGCCGAGTCCAAGGCCGAGCTCACCTACGCGGCCGAGTTCTTCCGCTGGTTCTCGGGCGAGGCGCTGCGGATCGACGGCTACTACAAGAACGCCGGCAACGGCGCCTCGCGCGTCCTGGTCATGCGCCAGCCGGTCGGCCCGTGTTACTTCATCACCCCCTGGAACTTCCCCAACGCGATGGGCACGCGCAAGATCGGCCCCGCGATCGCGGCGGGCTGCACCATGGTGGTCAAGCCCGCCCAGCAGACGCCGCTCTCGATGCTGGCGCTGGGCAAGCTGCTGACCGAGTGCGGCCTGCCCGACGGGGTCCTGAACGTGGTCACCGGCTCGTCCTCGAGCGAGATCTCGAAGCCGATCATCGGCGACCCGCGGCTGCGAAAGCTCTCCTTCACCGGCTCGACCGAGGTCGGCAAGAAGCTGATCGCGCAGGCGGCCGAGAACGTGCTCAACGTCTCGATGGAGCTCGGCGGCAACGCCCCCTTCCTGATCTTCGACGACGCCGACCTCGACGAAGCGGTCGAGGGAGCGATGCTGGCGAAGATGCGCAACATCGGCGAGGCCTGCACCTCGGCCAACCGCTTCCACGTCGCCGAGGGCGTCGCCTCGGAGTTCGCCGAGAAGCTCGGCGCGCGGATGGGGGCGCTGAAGCTCGGGCGCGGGACCGAGGACGGCGTCGACGTCGGCCCGCTGATCGACCAGGCGCAACGCGACAAGGTCGCGGAGCTGGTCGGCGACGCGGTCGACAAGGGCGCCACCTGCGTCGTCGGCGGCGAGGCCGTCGACGGGTCCGGCTACTTCTTCAAGCCGACCGTGCTCGGCGACGTCCCCGACAACGCCCGGGTGCTGACCGAGGAGATCTTCGGCCCGGTGGCACCGGTCAGGGGCTTCGGCTCCGAGGAGGAGGCGATCGCGGCCGCCAACGACACCGAGTACGGCCTCGTCGCCTACGTCTACACCCGCGACGTGAAGCGGGCGTTCCGCGTCTGCGAGGGGCTGGAGACCGGGATGATCGGGCTCAACCAGGGGATGGTCTCGAACGCCGGCGCCCCGTTCGGCGGCGTCAAGCAGTCGGGGGTCGGCCGCGAGGGCGGCAACGAGGGCATCCACGAGTTCCTCGAGACCAAGTACGTCGCGGTCAACGTCTAGCGGCTCGCCCTCTGCCTCCCGGGCGTGAACAGGACGATCGGCAGGCCCGCGAGAGCCTGATCGGCGAGTGGACGCTTGTCGCCTGGACCGGCGTCGACGGCGAGGGCCGGCGAGTCGACCACGGCGGCGGCTCTCCCCGCGGTGAGTTGATCTACCTCGCCGGCGGCCGGATGGCCGTCCAGATCCAGCACGACGGGCGCCGGCGCTTCGGCTCGCGCGACTGGGGCGCCGGCAGCGAGGCCGAGCGGGCGGCTGCGTACGCGGGCTACAACGCCTACTGCGGGACGTTCTCGGTGCCCGAGCCCGGGGTCGTCGTCCACCACGTCGAGCTCGCGATCCACCCCGACCAGCCGGGAATGGACAAGCGACGGCGATACGCGCTCGAGGGGGACGAGCTCGTCCTGCGCACGCAGGACGTCGAGACCGCGAACGGGCCGGCGAGCTCCGAGCTCAGGTGGCGCCGGCGCCGCGCCTGAGGTAGGACACCCTCGACGGATACGAGCCAACCGGGAGGCCGAATGGGAACGCAGGTCAAGGTGCAGAGGGACGGGCGCGTGATCGTCGCCACCCTGGACAACCCGCCGCACGGGCTGATGACGCCGGCGATGGTGGCCGAACTCGACGCGCTCTCGCTCGAGGCGGACGCCGACGACGGGATCGGCGCGGTCGTCCTCACCGGCGCCCATCCGGAGCGCTTCCTCGCCCACTACGACGTCGGGGCGCTGCTCGAGGGCGCGGAAGGGAGCCCCTCGCTCTCGCCCGGGCAGGCTCGCGCGATCGGAGGGGTGGTCCGCGGCCTGGAGCGGGTCCCGGCGATCGGCGCGGCGCTCTCGAACACCCCCGCCGCCGGGATGGTCGACCTGCACGCCTTTCACGCCACGCTGAGCCGGCTCGGTGCGAGCGGCGCGGTCTGGATCGCGGCGATCAACGGCGCCGCGATGGGCGGCGGCTGCGAGCTGTCGCTGGCCTGCGACCTGAGGCTGATCAGCGCCGGCGGGATCCTCGGGCAGCCCGAGATCCTGCTCGGCTTTCCACCCGGCGGCGGAGGGACCCAGCGCCTCAGCCGCCTGATCGGCCGCGCCCGGGCGCTCGAGATCATCCTCGAAGGGCGCCCGGTCGAGGCCGAGGAGGCACTCGAAATCGGCATGGTGCACCGGGTCGTGGAGCCGGACGAGCTGCTCGCCGTCGCCGTCGCAACGGCGGAGCGCCTCGCCCGCCGCTCGAAGGCCGCGGTCGGCGCCGTCAAGCGCGCGGTCCTCGAGGGCGGCTCGATGCCGCTCGCGGCGGGCCTGCGGCTGGAGCAATCGGAGTTCATGGCGACGATCGCGAGCGAGCCGTCACGCCGGGCGATGACCGCGTACGTCGAGCACATAGAGCGAACCGGCGAGATCCCCGCCTACGACGAGGACCAGCGCCGACGGCTTCTCGACGGCACCTTCGTCGACATGAACGCGTAGGGCCCGGCGTGGCCTCGATCCGCGTGCGGCGACGAGGCCCGCGGAAGTGGAGGCTGCCGACAGACGTTGATCGGCTAGTGACTTTGGACGTGGGTAGAGGGCAATCGCAAGTGGAGGCCGCCGGGAGGCGGTCTCCGCCGTTTCGGGCCTATCACCTGACGCTGAGGGAGGAAGCCGACGCGATCATCAGCCGCGGCTTCCGGGACTCGCTTCCCGCTGCGGTCGCCGGCAGGTTGCACAAGGGCGTCTGGCTCTCGGATGAGAGCGAGGCAAACGAGGGCGACGTGGCGATCGAGATTCAGGCCCCTGCGGGCGGCCTCGACCCCTACGCGATCAGCGGGCGCGAATGGTGTGTCCCGGCCAACGTCGTCAACCAGTGGCCTCGCAGGGTCCGCGGGCCGAGCTAGCGCGGCGCTAGGGGCCGATCGGCGCCGCGTCCTGGATCTCGAGCGGGGTGATCGGGACCCCGTCGCTCCAGCTGCCGATCGAGCGGTGCCGGCGGGTGTCGCCGAGCGCATAGCGGCAGTACTTCTGCTCGAGCGCGCAGCTTCGCAGCGCGTCCCAGACCTTCCAGCAGAAGTTCCAGTCGTAGGCGTTGGGTTCGCCGAAGGGCCCGCCCCCCACGCATACGCCGTGGTCGGAGGACAGCGCGGGCTCGCCGTGGGTGTCGGTCCGGGTGAGCACCAGGTCCTTGTTGCGGTCCGGGATCTGGCCGATCAGCGGGAAGACCGCGTTGCAGCTGTTGGTCGTGAAGTCCGGATGGTCGGCCGCGGCACCCTCCGCTCCGGAATGGCACTGGAACAGCGTCCTGCGCGGGATGCCCGACAGCGAGTCGTCCAGAGCCGGCTCCCCTTCGCCCGCGAGGCCGCTGTCCTCGGGGTCCTCGAGGAAGATCGCCCGCGGCTTCGGCAGACCGAGCGCCCGGTAGCGGTTGGCCATGTTCGCAGTGACGATGCCGCCGAACGAGAAGCCGAAGTAGCTCGTCTTTCGCAGCTGGGGCTGGACCCGCTTGCGATCCGCACGCAGGTAATCCAGCGCGCCGCGGATGCCGTTGACCGCCGACGCGATGCAGGGCTCGACGTCGAACGGGCCCGGGCACGGGGTCGCGACGTCGGTCTGCCAGCGCGGATAGATGACGATGCTGCCCTTGCGCACCGTGTGCCGGATGAATCCATAGAGCTGGTCGTAGCCGGC
>DASPGZ010000044.1:0-3717 GCA_035620355.1 Solirubrobacterales bacterium
GCACGTCAAGCACATCTACGAACACGCCGAGGAGCACCGCGAGGAGGTCAACCTCTACATCACGGGCGAGGAGGACGTCGTGCCCGAGCCCGACGAGGAGGAGCTCAGCCAGCCCGAGGTATCCACCGGACCGAAGGAGAACGAATGAAGCTCGCCTATTGGCCCGGCTGCGTCTCGCGCGGCTTCACCACCGAGCTGCACGGCTCGATGGCGATGGTCGCCGAGCGGCTCGGGATCGAGCTGGTGACCCTGGACCGTGCGAACTGCTGCGGCGCCGGGGTGATCGCCGAGCACAACCAGGAGCTCGCCGACACGCTCAACGCCCGCACCTTCGCGCTCGCCCAGAAGACCGGGCTCGGGATGATGAACATCTGCTCAACCTGCCAGGGCGCCCAGTCCGAGTGCCAGCAGCGCCTCGACGCCGACTCGCAATACCGCGCCCACATCAACGAGGCGCTCGCCGACGAGGGGATCGAGTACGTCAAGGACAACGACGACTGGGAGAACAAGAACTTCCTCTGGGTCCTGGTCGAGGACTACGGGCTGGACGAGCTGAAGTCAAAGGTCACCCGGCCGCTCTCCGGGCTGCGCGTCGGCCCGTTCTACGGCTGCTACGTGATCCGCCCCAAGCACCGGCTCGGCTACGAGGAGCACCCCGAGCGCGACCTCTACCTCGAGCAGGTGATCGAGACGCTCGGCGGCGAGGTGGTCGAGTACGACGGCGCCCGCAAGTGCTGCGGCTTCCCGGTGATCACGATGAACCGCGACACCTCCCTGCGCCAGGCCGGCACCCACATCGCCGACGCCCTCGACCAGGGCGCGGACTGCCTGGTGACCCCCTGCCCGCTCTGCCACCTGAACCTCGACATGCAGCAGCCGGAGGCGGCCAAGGTCGTCAACCGCGACCTCGGGCTCGCCGTCCTGCACCTGCCGCAGCTGGTCGGGCTGGCGCTCGGCTTCGAGCCGAAGCAGCTCGGCATGGGCCGCCACATCGCCTCGACCGAGTGGGTCGGCGAGCGGCTCGCCGGGGTTCTCGCCTGATGGAGCTGCCCGCGGGCGCGCCGAAGCCGCCGCCGGAGGTCGAGCAGGCGGCCCTGCTCGGACACATCGACGACGCGGTCAGCCTCTATCTCAAGTTCACCGACGTCGATCCCGAGACCGCCCGCCAGGTGGTCGAGAAGCTCGCCGACGGCTAGCGGCGGTCGCGGGTCGCCGGCGCGTCGGCGCCGGCCTCGCGCCACATGAACCAGTTCGGCACCCCGAGCACCTCGTCCTCGTCGATCACCTCGTAGCCGAAGCGGCCGTAGAGCGCAACGTTCTGCGGCTTCTCGGTCTCGAGATAGGAGTGCTCGCCGGCCTCGTCGAGCCGCCGGGTGTACTCGCGCAGCAGCACCGTGCCGATCCCCCGACCCTGGAGCTCGGGCTCGACCCCGAAGGGGCCGAAGTGGTGATGCGGGCGGTCCGGGTCGCGCCGGCCCCAGTCGTTGAACCAGCGCGCGGCCCGGACCGCCGCTCGCGGCCCGGTGATCGCGAGCGCCGGGAGCGAGCGGACGATGTCGATCGTCCGCGGCCGGCAGCCGCCGCGCACGAGGTCGTTGGCGGAGGCGACGATCCGCCCGTCGAGCCGGGCGACCAGCGGGCGCTGGTGGGCGGCGAGCCGGTACAGGCGCGTGAACCACCGATGGGTGTGGCGGTAGCGGCGATCGGGGTCGTCGCCGATCACCGCGTAGGTGAGCGGACTCGTGCACATCGCCCGCGAGGCGACGGCGACCGCCTCGGCGACCTCGTCCGGCCGGGTGTCGCCGACCTCGATCCGCTCGAGGTCGACCGCGCCGCTCATCCCTCCGCCCCCTCCCCCATCCGCCGCGCGATCCAGCGGGCGCCGACCGTGTCGGTGAGGCCGTGGACGACGATCGAGGTCAGGATCACGAACGAGGCGATGTCGAAGACGAGCGTTCCGTGCTCGACGGTGGCCTCGAGGACGAGCAACGCGAACAGCATCGAGGCGACCCCCTTGGGGCCGAACCAGGCGATGAATGCCTTGTGTGAGCGCGGGATGGTCGTCCCGGCAAACGAGACCTCGACCGCGAACGGGCGCGCGACGAAGAGCGCGAAGACGATGAACGCGATCAACGCCAGGATCGGGCCGGCGTAGCCGGTGGCGACGATCAGGGCGCCGAAGACGAAGAAGGTGATCACCTGGAAGATCGTGCTGAGGTTCTCGGAGAAGTCGGCAAAGCGCTCGGTGATCGTGTGCTCGGAGAACCCCAGCGTGATCCCGAGGACGAAGGCGGCGATCAACCCGTTGCCGAAGGTGACGTCGGCGAGCCCGAAGGCGGCGAGCCCGAAGCCGATCGCGTAGATCCCCTCGTAGTGCGCCGTCACACCGCGCGGGACGACGCGGTGAAGCCCGCCACCGAGCAGCCCGAGCGCGATCCCGATCACAGCGCCGACGGCGGCCTCGCCGACGAGCTCGGCGGCCTCTCGCCCGGCGTCGCCGCCGGGCGAGGCGAGGACGAGGAAGAAGAGCACGAACGGGAGCGCGAGACCGTCGTTGAGACCCGACTCGAGGTTGAGCGTGTGGCGGATAGACGGGGGCACATGCTTGGCCGTGACGACGGCCGAGGTGACCACCGGGTCGGTGGCGCAGAGGACCGCGCCGAGCAGGAACGACTCGGCCCAGGTGAGATCGCCGAAGAGCAGCTTCGCGCCCAGCGCGAGCACGACCAGGGTAATCGGCATCGCGAACACCAGCGCCCGAGCCGGCGGTCCCCAATGGCGCCCGAGCAGCTCGCGATCGACGAGCAGGCCGTCGGAGACCAGGGTCAGGATCAGCGCCAGCTCGATCAGCTCGACGATGCCGGCGTCGCCTACGTCGACCGAGACCACGTCGAGCTTTGCGAGCACGATCCCGAGCACGATCGAGAGCACCGAGGCCGAGAGCACCGTGCCGCGGATCAAGCCCGAGAGCGCCGCTGTCACGGCCAGCAGCGAGCCGAAGATCAGCAGCGCCGCGCCGAACGAAATGTCCATCAGCCCGCGTACCAGTCGACGTAGCCGGAACAGCCGGCGCGGGCCGGCTCGGCGCTGGTCGCCGCCAGCGCCCCCAGGTGGGCGACCGAGTGCGCGCCCATCAGCCTCCCCGCGAGTGGCGGGTCCTCGACCCGGGCGGTGATCGTCACCGGCTCCCCGCCGGCGACCTCGATCCGGCCCGCGGGCCAGAACGGGGCGGTCCCGCGATAGTCGAGGTTGCCCGGCAGGGTGTGCTCGAGGCGCCCGGCCGCCTCGGTCAGGATCACCGAGCGGGTCGAGTCGTATTGCAGCGAGAGGTCCCAGATCCCGGTCGGCAGCTCGAGCTCGACGGTCGCCGACTCGCCGCTCTCGATCGTCGCACGGGACCACTCGGCCGACCCGGCGACGACCGGCGGAGCCGCGAACGCCGACGATTCGCTCGGCTGGCCGGGCGGGCAGCCCCGCTCTCGGCCTGGCTCGGGCCCGCGCTCCGCCGGCTCGCGGCCGATCGGCGAGCGGCCCTTCTCCCAGAGCTCATAGGAGTCGGTGCGCTCGATCACCCGATAGCCGGGCGGCGGGCCGCTGGCGTAGCCGGCGCGGGTGGTGAGCACGTACGGGAACCCGGCCAGGGTCCGCGCGGTGACCGAGTCGAAGTCGAACTTCGAGCCCACCTGGGCGAGCTCGAAGTTGGGCTCGACGAAGTAG
>DASPGZ010000045.1:0-4242 GCA_035620355.1 Solirubrobacterales bacterium
TGCAGGGCGAGCGCGAAGGTGAGCGCGTCCCCGGCATCGACCGCGGCGATTGCCCCCGTTGCCCGCCCCAGGCGGCTGCGGTGTCCGAGGGCGGAGAGCTGCCAGGCGCCGAGCGCCAGGTCGCGGGTGGCGGCGATCCGCGCCAGCGCCAGCGCCGGGCCGTCGAGGCGCTCGAACCCGAGCGCCCGCGAGCTCGGCCCGGGGGCGAGCCAGAGCCCGGCTCCGATCGCCCGCCGGCCGACGGCGAGCCCGAGCCCGGCGAGCCGCTCGAAATCCGTAGGCTGGGCCGGTCTCGCCGTCACGCTTCGAGCCTAACCGTTGCCCTCGCCCGCTCCGGTGGGTGCCGGCGGCGCTCGCCGCCGGTGCCGTCAGCGTGGGCGCCGCCGGGTGCGGGCCTAGCGAGGGGCCGCGGGTCGCGGCCGCCGATCCGCCCGCGACGATCGCCGAGCGCGCCGCGTCGGAGCCGGCCGCGAAGCCCGACCACGGCGGGCACGGGCCGCGGAAGCTCCCCTCGGCCGCCGGCCTGCACGCGGCGAAGGGGTACGCCGCCGACCGCGAGGGCGTCGTCTCGCTCGCCACCGTGAACAGCGACGGCCGGCTGCGCGGCTACCGCGAGAACCGCCGCTATGCCTCAGCCAGCGTGGTCAAGGCGATGCTGCTCGCCGCCGAGATGCGCCGCCTCAAGCACGCGGGCCAAGCGGTCGACTCGAGCACCGACAGCGTGCTGACGGCGATGATCACCATCTCCGACAACGGTGCCGCCGACACGATCTACAACCGGGTTGGCGACGCCGGCCTGAACGCGGTCGCCAAGCGCGCCGGGATGACCCGGTTCACGGTTGCCGGCTACTGGGGCAACGCGCAGATCGCCGCGGCCGACATGGCGCGCTTCTTCGGCGACCTCGACCGGCAGTTCCCGCGCCGCTTCCGCGAGTACGCGAAGGGGCTGCTCGGATCGGTGACCGAGAGCCAGAGTTGGGGTATCCCGGCGGCGGCCGGGAAGCGCTGGGCGGTCCGGTTCAAGGGCGGCTGGCTGCCCGATCACGCGCTCGTCCACCAGGCGGCGGAACTGCGCGAGCGTAAGGGCGCGCGCGAGCTCGCGATCGTCGTGCTCACCGACGCGCAACCGTCGTTCAGTTACGGGATCGAGACGGTGCGCGGCGTGGCCGAGCGGTTGCTCAGCCGGGACGGCGACCCTTAGGCCGCTCGATCGGGATCGAAACCGAACCACCGCCGGCCGCCTCCTCCGCTTCGCGTCCGGGGGCGGCCGGGTCTGCTGAGGGACGGGCCTGCAGCCCCCGTTCGTAGACGCCGTAGGGAACGAGCTCCCCGCGCAGCGAGGTCCGCACCCGCTCGAGTTCCGCATCCATCCGGCGCTCGAGCTCGGAGGCGCGCTCGCGCATCCGGGCGACCTCCGCCCGGGCCCGCTCGAGCTCGCGCTCGAGATCGAGCACCGTCTCGACCCCTGCCAGGTTGAGGCCGTCCTCGGCAGTCATCTGCTGGATCCGCCGCAGCCGCTCGACGTCCTCGTAGGAGTAGAGGCGGGTGTTTTTGGGCGAGCGCTTCGGGGTGATCAGGCCGCGCGCCTCGTACATGCGCAGCGTCTGCGGGTGCATCTCGGCGAGCTCGGCGGCGACCGAGATCATGAACACGCCGCGGCGACGGTCGAGCCCGGCGCTGCGGGCGCTTCGCCGTCCGCGCTTGTCGGCACCGCCGGCGCTCATCGTCATTGCCCGCCAACCTTCGCCGACGGCGCGGACGCGTCGCGCAGCAGCCGCGCGCGCGGGTCGTGGTCGTTGATCGTCTCGGCGAACGTGTCGAGGGCCTGGCGCTGCTCGTCGGTGAGCTCGCGCGGCATCTCGACCTCGAGCCGGTAGAGGATGTCGGCGCGGCCGCGATCGCCGGGCTTCGGCGATCCCTCGCCGCGCAGCCGCTGGACCGTGCCGTGCTGGGTCCCGGCGGGGATCCTGATCCGCTTCGTCGCGTTCAGCGTCGGCACCTCGATCGTCGCGCCGCGGATCGCCTCGGCGACCGAGATCGGCACCCTCACCTCGAGGTTGCCGTCGTCGCGCTGGCGGAAGACCGGGGAGGCGGCGACCCGGGTAACCACGTAGAGGTCGCCCGGCGGGGCGCCGCGGGGGCCGTCCTCGCCCTTGCCCCGGACCCGGATCCGGCTGCCATCGCGGACGCCGGCCGGGATCCGAACCCGGTAGCGCTTGCGCTGCATCGTCAGCCCGGAGCCGGCGCAGGTCGGGCACGGGTCCTCGATGATCTGCCCGGCTCCGCCGCACTGCGGGCATGGCTGGCTGATCGAGAAGAAGCCCTGGCTCTCGGAGTCGATCCCTCGCCCGTTGCAGCGCGGACAGGTGACCGGCATCGTCCCCGGCTTCGCGCCGGTGCCGCTGCAGGTCTTGCAGGTCGATTGCTTCGGCACCGTGACCGCGACCTCGGTCCCCTCCATCGCCTGGCGGAAGCCGAGCGTCACCTCGGTCTCGAGGTCGCGCCCGCGCGCCGGCTGCTGCGGGCCCTGGCCGCCGCGGCGGAACAGGGTCGAGAAGATGTCGCCGATGTCGGGGCCGAAGCCCGGCCCGCCGGGACCGCCCGGCCCGCCGAAGCCGCCGAAGCGCCCGCCGGCGTCGTAGTCCTTGCGCTTCTCGGCGTCCGAGAGCACGTCGTAGGCGCCCTGGACCTCCTTGAACCGCTCCTCGGCGCGCTCGTCGCCGGGGTTGCGGTCGGGGTGGTACTCGCGGGCGAGCTTGCGGTATGCCTTCTTGATCTCCTCGGCGGAGGCGCCGCGGCCGACGCCGAGGGTCTCGTAGTGATCGCCTGCCATCGCCGGCCTACTCCGCGACGATCACGCGCGCCGGCCTCAGCACCGTCCCGTCGGAGCGGTAGCCGCGGTCGAGCGTCTCGACTACGACCCCGGCCTCGACCCCGGACGCGGGCTGCATCGAGACGGCCTCGCTGTGAGCGGGGTCGAAGCGCTCGCCGACCGGGTCGAAGGACTCGACCCCGGCCCGCTTCAGCGTCGCGACCAGCTCACCGTGCACGAGCTCGAGCCCGCGGGCGACGTCAGAGCCTTCGTCGGCGGCCGCCATCGCCCGCTCGAGGCTGTCGACCGAGGGCACCAGGTCGCGGGCGAGCGCCAGCTTGCCGCGGCGCTCGGCGTCGGCGGCCTCGCGCGCGGTGCGCTTGCGGTAGTTCTCGTAATCCGCCTGCGCCCGCTGGGCGAGACCCAGGTACTCGTCGCGCTCGCGCCGAAGGCCGTCGACGAGCTGTTCGAGCTCGTCCACGACCTCGGAACCACCCCCCGCCGCGGAATCACCCCCGGGCACCTCCTCCGCTTCGCGTCCGGGGGTGCCGGGGTCTGCCGCGGGTTGAGCGTCCTGGGGCTCGACCTTCTCCGGCTCGCCGTTATGCGCGGTCGTCATCGACGACCTCCGCATCGACGACCTCGTCCTCGGCCTCGCCGGCGCCGTTGGCGCTCGCGCCCTCGGACGCGCCCTCGGCGGCCTGCTGCTCGGAGGCGGCCGCGTAGATCTGCTCGGACGCCTTGTGGAAGGCGGCCTGCAGCTCGTCGGTCCGCGACTTGATCAGCTCCGCGTCATCGGACTCGAGCGCCTCGCGGACGGCCTTGATCGCGTCCTCGATCTCCGACCGGGTGGCGCCGTCGAGCTGCTCGCCCATCTCGCCGAGTTGCTTCTCGGCGGTATAGGCGGCGTTCTCGCCGACGTTGCGGGCCTCGGCCAGCTCGCGCTGGCGCCGGTCCTCGTCGGCGTGCGACTCCGCGTCCTTGATCATCTGCTCGACCTCGGATTCGGCGAGTCCCGAGCCGCCCTTGATCTCGATCGTCTGCTCCTTGCCGGTGCCGAGATCCTTGGCCGCGACGCTGAGGATGCCGTTCGCGTCGATGTCGAAGGTGACCTCGATCTGCGGCATCCCGCGCGGGGCCGGCGGGATCCCGGTGAGCTGGAACTTGCCCAGCGACTTGTTGCCGCCGGCCATCTCCCGCTCGCCCTGGAGCACGTGGATCTCGACCGAGGGCTGGTTGTCGTCGGCGGTCGAGAAGATCTCCGACTTCTTCGACGGGATCGTCGTGTTGCGCTCGATCAGCTTCGTCATCACGCCGCCCTTGGTCTCGATCCCGAGGGTGAGCGGGGTGACGTCGAGCAACAGCACGTCCTTGACGTCGCCGGTCAGCACGCCGGCCTGGATCGCGGCGCCGATCGCGACGACCTCGTC
>DASPGZ010000046.1:0-3697 GCA_035620355.1 Solirubrobacterales bacterium
CGACGGCGTCCGGGTGATGGAGACCGAGACCCTGCGGCGGGCGCTGGCCGAGCAGTCGCGGCTCGAGATCGACCTCTCGCTCGTCTTCCCGACCCGGTTCTCGTACGGGCTGATGCTGGGGGCGAAGGTGGTCAGCCTCTACGGGCGCGACACCGACAGCGCCTTCGGCCACCTGGGTCTGATCAACATCATGGGCTGGGCCGACCCCGAGCGCGCAATCGCGGGCGGCCTGATCACCAGCGGCAAGGCGATTCTCTACCCGGAGGTCCACCGCTTCTACGGGCTGATGCAGCGGATCGCGAGCCGCGTCCCGAAGGTCGACGACGCCGACCGGTATATGTAGTCGATGCCCGTCGAGGGGGAGGCCCTGATCCGCAAGGCCTACGCGGCGTTCGCCGACCGTGATCTCGACGGCCTCGTCGCGATCTCCGAGGAGTCGGTCGAGGTCTCCACCGTCACCGGGTTGCTCGCGGGACGGACCGAGCCCTATCGCGGCTACGACGGGCTCGGCGAGTACGTCGGCGACCTCGCATCCCAGTGGAAGCGGCTCGAGCTGCAGCCGCAGACCTTCCACTCGCTTGGCGATGGGCGGGTGCTGGTCTTCGGCCGGGTCCGCGCCTGGCACGAGCGCGGCTTCCTCGACTCGCAGAACGCCTGGCTCTGGACCCTGCGCGACGGCAGGGTCGCCTCGGTGCGCGTCTACGCCGACCCGGGCGAGGCCCGGCGCGCGTTCTCCGAGGAGACCTAGGCGCCTTCGAAGGCCTCGGCCGCAGCGCGCTTGCGCAGAGTCTCGAGCCGACCGCGCTGGTCCGCGGCGCGGGTGCCGAGCTGGTCGAAGTCGATCCCGTCGAGGGTCCCGCCGATCGCCGTCCGCAGCGACTCCCACAGCGCCAGCTTCCCGGTGACCCCGATCACCAGGCCCTCGAGCTCGACCACCCGGCTCAACGGCGAGTAGCCGACGAGGCTGTTGTTGGGCTTCAGCCGGCCGAGCTTCTCCGCGGTCCAGCCGGCGGCGTCCTTGACCGTGCTCGGCTTCACCCCGAGGTGGCTCATGACCTCGCCGAGCGTCTCGCGGTCGGCCTCGATCTCGTCCGCGATCCTGCTCAGCTCGGGGCCGTAGTCGCTCTCGGAGTTGGATCCGGCGGCGCGCCGCGCGAGCTCGAGCCCGGCGGTCGAGCCCGCGTGATGGTCCTGGAGGTACGTGCGGAGCATGTTCGACACCTCGGGCACCGGCATACCCTGCCACAGGATCGCGCTGACGGCCCGCTAGCGTAGGCGCCGTGGACACCCGGGTCGAGAGGATCGTGCTGGAGACCGAGCGCCACCGGATCGTCGGCGACCTGGTGCTGCCGCGCGACGGCTACCGCAGCCGGCTCTCGGACTACCTGAACCAGGGCGAGATCGCGTTCATCCCGCTCACCGACGCGGAGATCCACCCGAGCGGCGGCGACGGCGATCCGGAGCGGCGCGAGTTCATCGCCGTCGCCCGCGAGCACGTCCAGCTCGCCTACCCGGCCGCCGACGGCGCCGGGATGGCCTAGGCGATCCGGTCGCCGGGCTCGACCTCCCGGTCGGGCCGCAGCAGGATCACGCCCCGCTCGTCGAGCGCGCCGAGCACCAGGCACTCGGAGACAAACGGCCCGATCTGCTTCGGCGGGAAGTTGACCACCGCGACCACCAGGCTGTGCTCGAGCTCGCCGCGCTCGTAGTTGGTGATCTGAGCCGAGGAGCGCTTGGTCCCGATCTCGGGGCCGAAGTCGATCGTCAGCTTCCAGGCCGGGCGCCGGGCCTCGGGGAAGTCGTCGACCGCGGTCACCCGGCCGACCCGCATCTCGACCGCCTCGAACTGCTCCCAGGTGATCTCGGGCTCGGTCACGGCCTCACGGAGTGAGGACGATCTTGAGCGCCTCGCGTCGGTCGTAGACGTCGTAGGCCTCGGCGGCGTCGTCGAGCTTCATGTGGGGGGTGACCATCGGCGACGGGTCGAGCGTCCCGGCCGCGAGCCGCTCGAGCACCGGGTCGACGTGCTTGATCACGTTCGCGTGGCCTGTCTTCAGGGTCAGGGCCTTGATCCAGACGATCCCCATGTGGACCTCGATCCGCTCGGCGTAGACCCCGGTCGCCGAGACCGTGCCGGCCTTGCGGGTCAGCCGGCAGGCGAGCTCGAGCGCGTCGGGATGGCCGACCGCGTCGATCGTCGCGTCGGCGCCCCGGCCCTCGGTCAGCGCCTTGACCGCGGCCCGCGGGTCCTCCTCGGTCAGGTGGACGGCCTCGGCGCCGAGCTCGCGGGCGAGCTCGAGCCGCTCGGGCACCGTGTCGACGGCGACCACGCCCCCGGCGCCCTCGGCGAGCGCCGCCTGAACGGCGCAGAGGCCGACCGGCCCGAGCCCGAGGACGGCGACGGTTGCGCCGGGCTCGACCTCGCACTCGACCACCGCGTGGTAGCCGGTGCCCATCACGTCGCCTGCGAACAGCGCGACGTCGTCGGACATCCCCTCGGGGACGCGGCGCAGGGTGAGGTCGGCGTTCGGCACCAGCAGCTGCTCGGCCTGGGCGCCCTGGAGCGAGCCGAGGGTCGCGCCGTGGCCGAAAACGCGCCCGGTGTCGCACTTGTGGAAGTCGCCGCGGCGGCAGAAGAAGCACTCGCCGCAGGCGGTGCAGTACGTGCCCAGGACCCGGTCGCCGACCGCCACCCCGGAGACCGCGTCGCCGACTGCGGTCACCGTGCCGACGTACTCGTGCCCGATCGTGAAGCCCTCCTCGATCGCGACCCGGCCGTGGTAGATGTGGAGATCGGAGCCGCACACGCCGCTCGCCTCGACCCGGACGATCGCCTCGTCGGGCGAGCCCAGCTCGGGCTCGGGCACGTCGTCGACCCGCACCTCTCCGGGGCCCTGGAAGGTCACCGCCCGCATCGCGCGGCACTCTACGGGTAGCTCGCGGGGACCTGCCAACACGAGGCATAGACTCGGCCGACCCCACTCAGGAGGAGAGGATGAGCACAGCCCCCGGAGCCGTCCTGATCACCGGTTGCTCGAGCGGCATCGGCCAGGCGACCGCCGCCCGGCTGGCCGCGAAGGGCTGGACCGTGTACGCGACCGCCCGCCGGCCCGACTCGATCGCAGACCTCGCCGAAGCGGGCTGTCGGACACTCGCCCTCGACGTCACCGACGAGGGTTCGATGCGGGCGGCGGTTGCCGCGGTCGAGGAGTCCGAGGGCGCGGTCGGAGCGCTGGTCAACAACGCCGGCTACAGCCAGTCCGGGGCGCTCGAGACGCTGCCGATGGAGAAGCTGCGGGCGCAGTTCGAGACCAACGTGTTCGGGCTCGTGCGCATGTGCCAGCTGGTGCTGCCGAAGATGCGCGAGGCGGGGCGCGGGCGGATCGTCAACCTGAGCTCGATGGGCGGCAAGCTCACCTTCCCCGGCGGCGGCGCCTACCACGGGACCAAGTACGCGGTCGAGGCGCTCTCCGACGCGCTGCGCTGGGAGGTGCGCGGGTTCGGGGTCCGGGTGGTGATCGTCGAGCCGGGCCTGATCACGACCCGGTTCGGCGAGACGGCCGCCGGCTCGCTCGGCGACGACGAGCCGGCCGCGGCCTCGGCCGACGATCCGTACGCGGAGTTCAACGCGGCGGTCGGGGCCGCGACGGTCGGCGTCTATGAGGGCCCGATGGCGCGGCTCGGCGCCGGGCCGGAG
>DASPGZ010000047.1:0-11469 GCA_035620355.1 Solirubrobacterales bacterium
GTTCGGGCCCGCCGAGGACCTGGGTGCCTATCCGCGCGACGAGGGACGCGACCTGGAGCTCGCGGAGGCCGAGGGCGCGGATCTCGTCTTCGCGCCCGCCGTCGAGGAGGTCTACCCGCCTGGCTTCTCGACCTCGGTCGAGGTCACCGGGCTCACCAACGTCCTCTGTGGCGCGCCGGAGCGGCGCGGGTCGGAGCACTTCCGCGGCGTCACCACCGTCGTCGCCAAGCTCTTCAACATCGTCGGCCCCGATGTCGCCTTCTTCGGCCAGAAGGACGCCCAGCAGGCGGTCGTGATCCGCCGCATGGCCCGCGACCTCGACTTCCCGGTCGAGATCGTCGTCGTGCCGACGGTGCGCGAGCCCGACGGGCTGGCGATGAGCTCGCGAAACGCCTACCTCGACCCGGCCGAGCGCGAGCGGGCGGCGGCACTGAGCCGGGCTCTGCGGGCGGCGGAGCGGGCCGCGGAGGCCGGCGAGACCTCAACCGAGCCGGCGCTCGCCGCCGCCAGGGCCGAGCTCGCCGCGGCCGGGATCGAGCCCGAGTACCTGGAGGCGCGCGACGCCGAGGACCTGACCCCGGCGCGGAACTTCAACGGGCGGCCGATCCTGGTCGCCGTGGCGGCGCGGGTGGGCCCCGCGCGCCTGATCGACAACGTCGTGATCGGCGGGACCGGCCCGCGCGACTGAGAGAGGAGCCGAGATGGAGACCACCGACCGCATCCCGATGACCCTGCCGAGGCTGGCGGAGATGAAGCTGAACGCCGAGCCGGCGGTGATGGTGACCGCCTACGACTACCCCTCGGCCGAGGTCGCCGAGGCCGCCGGCGTCGACCTGGTCCTGGTCGGCGACACCGCGGCGATGACGGTGCTCGGTCACTCCTCGACGACGCCGGTCAGCGTCGACGAGATGCTGGTGCTGGCGAAGGCGGTCCGCCGGGGGCTGCGGACTCCGCTGCTGGTCGGCGACCTGCCGTTCGGGTCCTACGAGCTCTCCAACGAGCAGGCGATCGCTACCGCGATGCGCTTCGTCAAGGAGGCGAGCTGCGACGTGGTCAAGCTCGAGCGCGGCGGCGCCTCGGTCGAGCGTGCGCGGGCGGTCGTCGACGCCGGGATCCCGGTCATGGGGCACGTCGGACTGACCCCGCAGACCGCGACCGCGCTGGGCGGGTTCAGGACCCAGGGCAGGACCGCCGACAGCGCCGTGCGGATCGCCGCGGAGGCCCATGCGCTGCAGGCTGCCGGCTGCTTCGCGATCGTCTTCGAGGCGGTCCCGGCGGCGATCAGCGAGGTCCTGGTACCGACCCTGAGCATCCCGGTGATCGGGATCGGGGCCGGCCCGGCGACCGACGGCCAGGTGCTGGTCTGGCACGACCTGCTCGGGATCCACGGCGGCCATACGCCGAAGTTCGTCAAGCGCTACGCCGAGCTCCGCGGGGAGATGATCGAAGCGGTCGGCGAGTACACGCGCGAGGTCCGCGAGCGCGCCTTCCCGGGCCCCGAGCACAGCTACTCGATCGAGGCCGAGGAGCTGGAGACGTTCCGGCGCTACCTCGAGCACGACGCCCGTTCCCCCGAGAGCTCCTTCGGCGGCGACTGGTCGGCGACCGAGATCTGAACCCGGGCGCCCGGCCGGTAACCGGGTCCCTGCGCCGGTGTAAATCCTCGTAACTATCCGCACTTATAGGAGTGCGGGTGCGCTTCGCAAAGCGAGGTGGCGGAAATGGAAATGGTCAGGAAGTTGGAACCTGTTGCGCTGTTTCTGATGATCGTCGGCGCGCTCAACTGGGCCGTCGTCTCCCTGTTCGACACCAACGTGATCACCGAGGTGTTCGGGACCGGGACGGTCACGGACGTCATCTACGTGCTCTTCGGCGTCTCCGCCCTGCTCTGGGTGCCGCGGCTGATGGACGAGCTCCATCTCGGCCACAGGCCGCACCCGCGCAGCGCCTGACGCCGGATCCGTAGGCGGGAAACGCGGACCGGGCCCCCGGGTCCGGTCCGCGTCGTATTACGGTGAGCGGCGATGCGCCTGTTCACCTCCGAGGCGAGCCTCTCGACCGCCGGCGACGCCGACGTCCTCGACCTGACCGGGGCGCTGGCCGACGCCGTCGCCCGCAGCGGGGTCTCCGAGGGACAGGCGAGTGTCTTCGTCCGCGGCTCGACCGCCGCCCTGACGACGATGGAGTTCGAGCCCGGCGGGGTCCACGACCTCCGCGCCGCGCTCGAGCGGCTGATCCCGACGCGCGGCGACTACGAGCACAACCGGCTCAACCACGACTCAAATTCGCACGCCCATCAGCGCGCCTCGATCGTCGGAGCTTCGGAGATCGTCCCGATCGTCGGCGGGCGCCCGGCGCTCGGGACCTGGCAGCAGCTGGTCCTGGTCGACTTCGACGACCGCCCGCGCGAGCGGACCGTGATCTTCCAGATCCTGGGCTAGATCCCGAGCCGATCTCGCACCGCCGGCGCGGCCGGGGCAATCTCCGGCTCGAGCCGGGCGAGCAACTCCGCCCAGGCCGGATCGGCCTCGATCACCTCCGCGACCCGCGCCGCGCCCGCCTCGAGGTCACCGGTCGCCGCGATTCCGAGCCCCGCCCAGAACCCGAGCTCGAGCTTCTCCGGCGCCGCGGCGGCGGCCTCGGCGTAGAGGCCGGCGGCGCGCTCGTGCTCGGCGGATCCGGCGAGCTCATCGGCGCGGTCGGCAAGCGCGTAGGCCCGGTCGAGCGCCAGCAGCCGCCGCAGCTCGGCCAGCGGCTCGGGCGAGTCCTCGACCCGCAGGTCGACGACCGTCTCCCAGGGCTCGCCCTGCGCCGGGACCACGAGCAAGGCGGCCGACTGGCGGCCGCGGACGTCGCCGCCCGCCTCCTCCCCCGCCTCCAGAGCCTCCAGCAGCCGCTCCGCGAGCTGCCCCGTGGCCCGCTCGAACGCCGCCGCCATCGCCGGCCAGACCGCCGGCGAGGCCATCATGTTCGCCTGGGCGCCGAAGCCGTCGCCCTGGGCCTGACCGGCATGGGCGATGCAGCCCTCGCCGGTGTGCGCGGCGACCACCCCGGCCGCGTCGACGGCTGCAACCTGGCGGAAGTGCTCGACCTCGTCCGCGGCCAGCTCGGAGGCGAGCGCCGCGGCCACCGGCTCACCGCGGGCGAGCCGCGCCAGCAGGCGCTCGCCGTAGGCCGGCTCGGCGACCGACTGGGTGGCGACGGCGCCGACCCCGGCGCGGGCCCAGGTGACGATCGAGCCGACCGAGAACCAGTGCGACTGCACCGCAACCCCGAGCTCCCCGCTCGCCGGATCGCGGGCGACGAGCGAGTAGGTCATGGGCTCCGCCTCAAGGTCCCGCGGGCACGTCGGCGAGCAGCGAGTCGATCGCCCAGGCTCCCTCGAGGTCGGTGGCCGGGACCAGCTCGACCTCGACGTCGACGCCGTCGTACGGGCCGCCGGAGGGCACGGCGACGGCGGTGGCGGAGCCTCCGGACTCCTGGACGTCCTCGACCTCGACCGACTCCGCCAGCGAACCGGGCTGCTGAGCCGCGAGGCAGCCCTGCCGCGCTCCGTAGGCCGCCTGCACGTACCCGGGCGTGACCAGCTGGTCGCAGATCAGCTCGGGCGTCTCGGATCCGGTGAGCACCGCCGCGACCACGTCCTCGACCGTGCGCGGCCGGTCGGCGCCCGGGTCGTCCGCAGCCTCGGGATTGCCGGCGCTGTCGTCCGGCGGCACAGGCGCCTCGTCCTCGGACGCTCCGGCCGAGGTGGTCGTCGACGGCGTCGTCGTGACGGAGATCGTGGTCGGCTCGGAGTCGTCGGAGTCGCCGCAGCCGGCGAGCGGGGCCAGGGCCGCGAGGCAGATCGCTGCGAGGGCTCGCATCCCGGCCAGGCTAGCCCTTGGCGCTCGGCTTGAACTCGATCTCGCGGATCACCCTCGCCGGGACGCCGGCCGCGATCGTGCCCGGCGGGACGTCGGCGGTGACCACCGAGTTGGCGCCGATCACCGCCCGGTCGCCGATCTCGACCCCGCCGGTGACCACGCAGTTGACGCCAAACCAGACGTTGTCACCGATCCGCACCGGCCCCCGCGGGACGAAGCCCTGCCAGGTGATCGGGACGTCGGGGTCGTCATAGCGATGGTTGGCGTCGCCGACGAAGCAGTTGTTGGCGAACATCACGTGGTCGCCGATCTCGATCCGCTCGACCGCCGCGAGCATCGTGTTCTTGTTCAAAAAGCAGCCCCGGCCGATCCGGATCTCGGCCTCGGGCCCGAGGGTCAGCCAGCAGCCGGGCTCGAGCAGGGTCGAGTCGCCGAGCGTCAGCCGGCCCGAGTCGAGCGCCTCGAGCACCTCGCCCTCGACCGGGTAGCGGATGTAGGCGCCGGCGCGGGCGACGTGGCGGTTGATCCGCCAACGGCGGGAGAGGCGCCGGTTGCGCTCGTACCAGCGCCGCTTGACCAGCCAGGTCCGCCAGGCCGCGAGCTCGCTCATCGCCCGCAGCCTTGCAGACCCGTGACCGCGCCCGCCCACGGGCAGGACGCGCACGGGCCGAGTCGAACCGCACCACATGGCCTCGGAGCCAGGCGTCAAAGGGACCTCGCGATCTCAGGAGCTCACCGCGCTGGCGCGGGCGATCGTCCGCGCCGAACGCGAGCGTCAGCGCCTGCTCGAGTCGAAGCTGGCCGAGCTCGACGCCTGGATGGAGCAGTCGGCGCGGATGCAGGAGCTGATCACGGGCGGGGCCGCTCGGCGCGAGGCTCGCCTGCGGGCGCTCGAGCAGACGGTCGAGGCCCTGTCGGCGGAGCGATCGCGGATGATGGTCCCGAGCCCGCTCGACGTCTCCGGGCGCACCCGCTTCGACGCCTCGGTCGTCGACATGCGCTCGTCGGTGCCCGAGAGCGACGACGACGAGGCCTGATCCAGGGGGCCCCGGGCCCCGCGCGGTGTCAGAATCCGCCGCTTGGCAGGGGATTTCCGAGAGATCACGGTCTCGGAGGCACGCCGGGCGGATGCGGACAGCCGCTCGCGCGTGAGCGCCGACGTACGCGGCTCCGAGCTCTGGTTCGAGACCGCCGACGTGGAGCTGACCGCGAGCACCGAGATGTTCGCCACCGCGCTCCTGCCGATCGCCGCCGGGGCCGGCGCCACGATCGAGCTCGAGGGCGCCCTCGACCCGGTCTGGCGGCGAAACGCGGCCCGCATCCTGCGGGTCTGGAACGGCTGGTGGGGGTACGAGCCGGCGATCGACGCGATCGTCAAGGCCCCCGAGGCGCAGCTCGGGCGCGGCCCCGCGACACTCGACACCGGCCTCTGCTTCACGCTCGGGGTCGACTCGTTCTACACCCTGTTGCGCGCCCCTGACGAGCTCGACGCGCTGATCCTCGCGCACGGGTACGACATCCCCCGCGCCGACCGGGCCCGGATCGACGACGCCCGGGACTCGCTGGTCGCAGTCGCCGAGGCCACCGGCTGCCGGGCGGTGATCGTCGAGACCAACCTGCGCGAGCACCCGGTCGGCGTGCAGATGGACTGGGAGCGCGGCCACGGCGGCGCGATCGCCGCCGTCGGCCACGCCTGCGAGGGGCTGATCGGCCGGCTGTTGATCTCCTCCTCGTATCCGTACTCCAACGACCAGCCCTGGGGCTCGCACTTCCGCACCGACCAGGGCTGGTCGTCGTCGCGGCTCCAGGTCGAGCACTACGGCGCCGACCTGCGGCGGGCGGAGAAGCTCGGCGAGATCGCCGACGAGCCGCTGGTCCAACAGCACCTGCGCGTCTGCTGGGAGCATCGCTCCTCGAGCGCCAACTGCGGTGAGTGCGAGAAGTGCCTGCGGACGATGGTCAGCCTGGTCAACCACAGGGCCCTGGAGCGTTTCCCTGGCCTCCCGCACGACCGCCTGGTCGAGCGGGTCGACGCGATCGCGGCCGCGCCGCCGGCGGTGCTGATCGTCTGGGAGACGCAGCACAGGATGCTGCGCGACCGCCGCCTGCGGCGCGCGGTCGGCCGGCTGATCGAGCGCAGCGGCCCTCAGGCGGCGACCGGCTCGCGCTTGCGCTTCGTCCGCCGCGGCTTCGGCGCCGGCTCCGACGGCTCCACCATCTCGCGCAGGAACCGCCCGGTGTAGGAGACCGGCGAACCCGCGATCTGCTCAGGGGTGCCGGTGGCGATGATCTCGCCTCCCGCCTCGCCGCCCTCCGGGCCGAGGTCGATCACCTGGTCGGCCGACTTGATCACGTCGAGATTGTGCTCGATCACGACCACCGTGTTGCCCTGGTCGACCAGCCGCCCGAGCACCTCGAGCAGGCGCTCGACGTCGGCGAAGTGCAGGCCGGTGGTCGGCTCGTCGAGGATGTACAGGGTGTCGCCGGTGGCGATCTTCGAGAGCTCGGTCGCCAGCTTCACCCGCTGGGCCTCGCCGCCGGAGAGCTGGGTCGCCGGCTGTCCGAGCCGGATGTAGTCGAGGCCGACGTCGTGCAGGGTGCGCAGCCGCCGGGCGATCTTCGGCACCGGGTCGAAGAACTCGACCGCCTCGCCGACCGACATCTCGAGCACGTCGGCGATCGACTTGCCCTTGTAGCGGATCTCGAGCGTCTCGCGGTTGTAGCGACGGCCGTGGCACTGCTCGCACGGCACGTAGACGTCGGGCAGGAAGTGCATCTCGATCTTGATCTGCCCGTCCCCGCGACAGACCTCACAGCGCCCGCCCTTGACGTTGAACGAGAACCGCCCCGGCTTGTAGCCACGCGCCCGGGCCTCCCGGGTCCGCGCGAACAGCTGCCGGATGTGGTCGAAGAGCCCGGTGTAGGTGGCGGGGTTGG
Source organism: Solirubrobacterales bacterium (assembly GCA_035620355.1). Taxonomy (GTDB): domain Bacteria; phylum Actinomycetota; class Thermoleophilia; order Solirubrobacterales; family 70-9; genus WHSW01. The sequence continues at coordinate 6,804 of DASPGZ010000047.1, forward strand.
AGCGCGGCGTGCGCCCGATCGGCGACTGGTCGATGTTGATGATCTTGTCAACCTGGTCCGTCCCGTCGATCCGGTCGTGCGCCCCCGGGCGCATCCGCGCCCGGTGCAGGCGGTTGGCGATCGAGCGGTAGAGGATCTCGTTGACCAGCGTCGACTTGCCCGACCCCGAGACGCCGGTGACCGCGGTGAAGGTGCCGAGCGGGAAGCTCGCGTCGACCCCCTTGAGGTTGTGCTGGCGGGCGCCGCGGACGACGATCTCGCCCCGTGGCCGCCGCCGCTCCTCCGGGACCGGGATCTGCCGCTCGCCGGCGAGGAACTGGCCGGTGAGCGAGCCGGGCTGGGCCTGGATCTCCGCCGGGGTGCCCTCGGCGACCACCTCTCCCCCGTACTCGCCGGCGCCGGGACCGAGGTCGACGACGTGGTCCGCCGCGCGGATCGTGCCCTCGTCGTGCTCGACCACGATCACCGTGTTGCCGAGGTCGCGCAGGCGCTCGAGCGTCCCGATCAGCTTCTCGTTGTCGCGCTGGTGCAGACCGATCGAGGGCTCGTCGAGGATGTAGAGAACGCCGACCAGGCTCGACCCGATCTGGGTCGCGAGCCGGATCCGCTGGGCCTCGCCGCCCGAGAGCGTGGTCGCCGAGCGCTCCAGCGAGAGGTAGCCGATCCCGACCGAATCGAGGAAGCGCAGCCGCTCGGCGATCTCGCGCACGACCAGCCGCGCGATCGCCCGCTCGGTCTCGGTCAGCTCGAGCCCCTCGATCCAGGCGAGCGCCGCCCTCGCCGAGAGCTGGGTGTACTCGTAGACGTTGAGGCCGCCGACCGTGACCGCGAGGCTCTCGGGCCGCAGCCGGGCGCCGTGACACGCGGGGCACGGCTGCAGCGCCATCAGCGACTCGACCCGCTCGCGGGTGTTCTCGGAGTCGGTGTTCTCGTAACGGCGCTGGAGGCTGTGGAGCATGCCGTCGAACCGGACCGTGTAGGTGCGCTTGCGGCCGAAGCGGTTGCGGTAGGAGATCGTGTGGCGCTGGTCGCCGGTGCCCTCGAGCAGCAGCTGGCGCGCCTCCTCGGGCAGGTCCCGCCAGGGGACGGAGGTCTCGATCCCGTTCGCCTCGGCGACCGCCTCGAGCAGCCGCCGGTGATACATCGAAGCCGCCTTCGTCCACGGCTCGAGCGCGCCCTCGGAGATCGAGAGGGTCGGGTCGGGGACGATCAGCTCCGGGTCGATCACCCGCTGGAAGCCGAGCCCGTGGCAGCGCGGGCAGCACCCGTGCGGCGAGTTGAAGGAGAAGATCCGCGGCTCGAGCTCGGGCATCGAGGTGCCGCACTTGAGGCACGCGAAGCGCTCGGAGTAGAGGGTTCGCTCGCCGGAGTCCGCGTCCTCGATCTCCACCAAGCCGTCGGCGAGCTGGGAGGCGGCCTCGAGCGACTCGGCGAGCCGCTTGCGCAGCCCCTCCTTCATCACCAGGCGGTCGACCACGATCGAGATGTCGTGCTTGTACTTCTTGTCGAGGTCGATCCCGCCCTCCTCGTCGAGCCGCCGCAGCTCGCCGTCGATCACGGCGCGGGCGTAGCCCTGGGTGCGCATCTCCTCGAGCAACTTCCCGTACTCGCCCTTGCGCCCGCGGACCACCGGCGCCAGGACCATGAACCGGGTGGCCTCGGGGAGGGTCATCACGTGGTCGGTGATCTGCTCGATCGACTGGCCGGCGATCGGCTCACCGCAGTTGTGGCAGTGGGGCTTGCCGATCCGTGCCCAGAGCAGCCGCAGGTAGTCGTAGATCTCGGTCACGGTGCCGACGGTCGAGCGCGGGTTGCGCGAGGTCGTCTTCTGGTCGATCGAGATCGCCGGGGAGAGGCCCTCGATCGAGTCGACGTCGGGCTTCTCCATCTGGCCGAGGAACTGGCGCGCGTAGGCCGACAGCGACTCGACGTAACGGCGCTGGCCCTCGGCGTAGACGGTGTCGAACGCGAGACTCGACTTGCCCGAGCCGGAGAGCCCGGTGACGACCACGAGCGCGTCTCGCGGCAGGGTCACGTCGACGCCCTTGAGGTTGTGGGCGCGCGCTCCCGCGATCACGATCTGATCGGATGCTGCCACCGGCCGTTCAGTGTACGAGGGCGAACGGATGTTCCCCTCCCCGGGGCGGCCGGTAAGGCGCAATTTCCGCGGGCGCGCTTACTTGCCCGAGAGCGCGAGGACGTCGTCGGCGATCGCGCCGGCGTCGTCGAGCTCGTAGTGCTCGGCCAGGTGGGCGGCGATCGCCTCCTTGGAGGCGCCGTCCAGGGCCATGTTCATCGCCACCAGCCTCGCGCCCGCCGCGTCCGTGGACTTCGCCGCGGGCGCCGACCCGTTGACGGCCGGCTCGGCAGCGATCTGCGGCGGCGTGCCCTCGTCGGGCGGCGGGGCCGGCTCGGGGATCAACGGCGGGCTCGGCTCCGGGGGCGGCTCCGGCGAGGGCGCCGGATCCGGCGGCGGAGGCGTCGGCTCGGGGATGTCCGGCGGACTGGGCTCGGGGGTCGGGACCGGACCACCGGGGACCTCGGCGCCGAGTCCAAGCTTCGCCTGCAGCTCCTCGAGCGCGCTGCGCGCGGCCGCGAGCCGCTCCTGCGACTCGGTCTGGGCCGCGTCGCGGATCCGCTTCGCCTCGGCCTCGGCGTCGGCGACGATCTGCGCCGCCCGCTCCTCGGCGTCGGCGATCAGGGCCCTGAGCTTCCCGGCGACCTCGTCAACGATCTGCTCTCGATCCATGCGGCGAGATTACCCGCTCGACGTCCCTGGAGTGGCGGTCAGGCGCGGAGCGACTCGAGGTCCCGGCGCAGCTCCTTGAGCTCGTCGCGGATCCGCGCCGCCTCCTCGAACCGCAGCTCCTCGGCGGACGCGAGCATCTCCTCCTCGAGCTCGACGACCACCTTCTCGAGCTGCGTTCGGGTCATCGGCTCGCCGTCGGCCGAGCGGACCCGGCGGCGGCGGTCGGGCGCCGCTCGGGTCTCCATCGAGAGGAACTCGGCGATGTCGGAGATCCCCTTCTTCACCGTCTCCGGGGTGATCCCGTGCTCGCGGTTGTAGGCGACCTGGATCTCGCGCCGGCGATCGGTCTCGGAGATCGCCTTGCGCATCGCGTCGGTCTCCTTGTCGGCGTACATGAGCACCTTGCCGTCGACGTTGCGGGCCGCCCTTCCGATCGTCTGGATCAGCGACGTCTCCCCGCGCAGGAAGCCCTCCTTGTCGGCGTCGAGGACCGCGACCAGGCTCACCTCGGGCAGGTCGAGCCCCTCGCGCAGCAGGTTGACGCCGACGAGCACGTCGTACTCGCCGAGCCGCAGGTCGCGGATGATCTGGATCCGCTCCAGCGTGTCGACCTCGGAGTGCAGGTAGCGGACCTTGAACCCGTGCTCGAGCAGGTAGCCGGTCAGATCCTCGGCCATCTTCTTGGTCAGCGTCGTGACCAGGGTCCGCTCCTCGCGGTCGACCCGGCGGCGGACCTCGTTCATCAGGTCGTCGATCTGGTTCTTCGTCTCGCGGACCTCGATCGCGGGGTCGACGATCCCGGTCGGGCGGACGATCTGCTCGACGATCCGCTTCGCCATCCCGCGCTCGAACTCGCCCGGAGTCGCCGAGACCATCACGAGCTGGCCGACCCGGGGCAGGAACTCGTCGAACTTCAGCGGCCGGTTGTCCATCGCCGACGGCAGCCGGAAGCCAAAGTCGACCAACGTCCGCTTGCGCGAGCGGTCGCCCTCGTACATACCGCCGATCTGCGGAACCGTCTGATGGGACTCGTCGACGAAGACCACGAAGTCGTCAGGGAAGTAGTCGATCAGCGTGTGCGGGGGCGAGCCGGGCGGACGCCCGTCGAAGATCCGCGAGTAGTTCTCGATCCCCGAGGTGAAGCCGAGCTCCTTCAGCATCTCGATGTCGTACTGCGTCCGCTGCATCAGCCGGTGCGCCTCGAGCTCCTTGCCCCGCTCCTGAAACCAGGCGAGGCGCTCGTCGAGCTCCGCCTTGATCTCGAGCACGGCGCGCTCGAGCGTGTCCTCCTCGGTGGCGTAGTGGCTCGCCGGCCACACCGCGACGTGGTCGATGACGTCGAGCACCTCGCCGGTCAGGGGGTTGAAGTGCTGGATCGACTCCACCTCATCGCCGAAGAGCTGGATCCGGTAGGCGGTCTCGGCGTAGGCCGGGAAGATCTCGAGCATCTCGCCCTTGGCGCGAAACGTCCCGCGGGTGAGCGCCGTCTCGTTGCGCGCGTACTGCATGCCGACGAGCTTTCGCAGAAGCTCATCGCGGTCGATCCACTCGCCGACCTTGAACAGCTGCATCTGCCGCCGGTACAGGTCGGGCGAGCCGATCCCGAAGATGCACGAGACGGAGGCGACGATGACGACGTCACGACGCGCCAACAGCGAGGCGGTCGCGGCGTGGCGCAGGCGGTCGATCTCGTCGTTTATCGAGGAGTCCTTTTCGATGTAGAGGTCCTGTGCCGGGACGTACGCCTCCGGTTGGTAGTAGTCGTAGTAGGAGACGAAGTACTCGACCACGTTGTCGGGGAAGAACTCGCGGAACTCGTTGCAGAGCTGCGCGGCCAGCGTCTTGTTGTGGGCGATCACCAGCGCCGGCCGCTGCACCCGCTCGATCACCCCGGCCATCGTGAACGTCTTGCCGGTG
>DASPGZ010000048.1:0-14611 GCA_035620355.1 Solirubrobacterales bacterium
GAGTGGTAATTCGAGTAGCGGGGTATCTGGGCGTCGACGATCCCGGCGGGCTGGGAGCCCGCTTGAGGGATGCGACCGGGACAACTTTCTCTCCGATGTGTCCCGTCCGCTCCCTGCCCCCGGGTGCGTACGGCGCGAGAGGGAACCTAGACAACCGCGCGTTCGCTCGTCAACCGGGAACCGCCGCAAGCGGTAACACTTCGTCCGCTACGAGCAACATTTTCGTTCACAAGTCGGCCTTGTGAGGTCACGGACAAGGCGAATATCCCCCGGAGGGGTTAGTGCTCAGGCCCTCGGGAGGTCCGGAAAGTCAACGATCGTCCGCTCGATGATCGCCAGCGCCCGGTCGAGGTGGTCGCGCTCGTGGGTCGCCATCAGCGAGGTCCGCAAGAGCGCCGAGCCCGGCGGGACCGCCGGGTGGACGGCGACGTTGGTGTAGACGCCCGCGTCGAACAGGGCCTTCCACAGCAGCGCGGCCTGGTAGTCCTCGCCGACGACGACGGGGACCACCGGGGTGGTCGCCTCGCTGCCGTCGGGGAGCGTCCCGGGCTCGATCACGACCAGGCCGAGCTGCTCGAAGCCGCGGCGCAGGTAACGGGCGTTGTCGAGCAGCTTGCCCATCAGCTCGGGGCCCTCGGAGCGGATCACCCGCAGGGCGCCGAGCGCCGCGCCGACCGCTGCCGGGACCGCCGAGGCGGTGAAGATGAACGGGCGCGAGGCGTAGCGCAGGTACTCGAGCACCTCCGACGGACCGGCGATGAAGCCGCCGCAGGAGGCGAGGCTCTTGGAGAAGGTGCCCATCCGCAGGTCGACCGCGTGCTCGAGCCCGTAGAGCTCGCAGGTCCCGGCGCCGCGGGCGCCGAGGACGCCGACCGCGTGTGCCTCGTCGACCATCAGCCGAGCGCCGTAGCGGCCGCAGAGCTCGACGATCGCCGGCAGGTCGCAGAGGTCGCCCTCCATCGAGAAGACGCCGTCGACGACCACCATCACCCCGCCCCCGTCGCCGGCCGCGCGCTCGAGCATCCGCTCGAGCTTCGGCATCTGGTTGTGGCGGAAGGGGCGCAGCTTGGCGCCCGAGAGCATGCAGCCGTCGAGGATCGAGGCGTGGTCGGCCGAGTCGCAGATCACCGTGTCGCCGGGGCCGAGGATGGTCCCGATGCAGCCGACGTTGGCCTGGTGGCCGGTGGTGAAGACGATCGCCTCCTCGGTCTCCATCCACTCGGCCAGCTCGTGCTCGAGCTCGAGGTGGAGCGGGGTGGTGCCGTTGAGCAGCCGCGAGCCGGTGAGCCCGGTCCCGTAGGTCTCGAGCGCGTCGCGGGCGGCCTGCTTGACCCGCGCGTCGCCGGTCAGCCCGAGGTAGTTGTTGGAGCCGAGCATGATCGTCTCTCGCCCCTCCATCTCGACCACCGGGCCGGCCTCGGAGGTGAGCACGCGGAAGTACGGCAGCAGGTCGGTCTGCTTCGCGAGCTCGAGCAGCTCGGCCCGATCGTGGTTGCGCGCCTTCTCGAACACATCGACCGGGGCGCGAGTGGTCTCGGTCATGGTCGGAAGTGTAGGTTGGCCGTCGGTGGCAGCTCCGTCCATACGCCCGGTCGCGGGCAGGCGGGACCTCGACCGGTTCATCGACGTTCCCTTCCGCCTGCGCCGCGACGACCCGCAGTGGGTGCCGCCGCTGCGCTTCGAGCGCCGCCAGTTCCTCGACCGGCGCAAGAACCCGTGGTTTGAGCACTCCGAGGCGGAGCTGTTCCTGTGCGAGCGCGAGGGCGAGCCGGTGGGCCGGATCAGCGCCCACATCGACCACCGCTGGGACGAGTTCCAGGGCGGCAACGACGGCATGTTCGGCTTCTTCGAGAGCGTCGACGACCCGGAGGTGGCGGCCGCCCTGATCGCCGCCGCGACCGGCTGGCTGCGCGAGCGCGGCCGCGAGCGGATGCTCGGGCCGATGGACTTCACCATGAACGACCAATGCGGGATCCTGATCGAGGGCTTCGACGAGCCGTCGATGATCCTCGAGCCCTGGCACCCGCCGTACTACTCGAAGCTGCTCGAGCGGCTCGGCCTGAGCAAGGCGATCGACCTGCTGATGTGGGAGCTGTGGTTCGGGCGGCTGAAGGCGGGCACCGAGATGCACCCGATGATCCACGCGGCGGCTGCGAAGTCGCGCGAGGAGGGCGTCGTGCTGCGCAACATGCGCCGCTCCGACATGGAGGCCGAGGTCGCCAGGTTCATGGACGTCTACAACGAGGCCTGGGGCCACAACTGGGGCTTCGTCCCGATCACCGAGGCGGAGGTCGCCTTCCAGGCCAAGAACCTGAAGCCGGTCCTCGACGAGAACTGGGCGATGATCGCGGAGAAGGACGGCGAGGTGGTCGGCGCCGCGCTCACCCTCCCCGACGTCGAGCAGGCGTTGGCGAAGATGAACGGCAGGGTGCTGCCGTTCGGCTGGATCCACTACCTGCGCCGCAAGCGTCACATCGACCGCCTGCGGGTGTTCGCGCTCGGGGTCAAGGACGCCTACCAGCACCTCGGCGTCGCCGCCGCCCTCTACGAGCGCCACGTGCGGATGGCGGGCGAGGTGGGCCCGCGCGGGGGGCACATGGGCTGGATCCTGGAGACCAACGACCCGATGAACCGCGCGATGGAGGGGATGGGGGGCGAGGTCGTCCAGCGCTACCGGATCTACGAGCAGCGGCTCTCGGAACTGCCGCTTGACAAGGGCGTAGAGTGAGCAGCGGATGAGCGAGGAGCTGCTGGAGACCGAGGCGATCGAGGTGCCGGCGCTCGACCACGAGCAGCCGGACGAGCCGACCGCCCACCCGCTGCCGGCGACGATCGACCGCCGGGCCGAGCTCTCGGCCTGGAAGGGCGAGGCGCGCACGGCCGCGATCGCGGCCGCCGGCGGGCTGGTCGCCGGGGCGGCCACGGTCGCGCTCGCGCGGGCGACGCGCGGCGGCTCGTCGAAGCGCCCGGCGAAGCGCGCCCGGGGCACGGAGCGGCCGGTGAAGGTGCTCGCGAGCCGCTCGTTCATCGTCGACGTCCCCCTGATCGACCGCTAGCCGTGCCGGGCGCCGTCCGCGGCCCGCGGCCGCTCGAGGTCGAGGTGCGTCCGGCGTGGACCTACCGGCTGCGGTCGCGGCTCGGGGGCGACGGCTGCGCGCGCCGGCGCGGCGCGGTCGTCTCGCGGCTGCTGGCGACGCCCGGGGGCCCGGTCGTCGTTCACGCCTGGCAGCCGGAGGCGAAGCGGGTCGTCTTCCGCGCCGGCGCCGCCGACGCCGAGCGGCCCGCCGATCGCGCGTCGGTCGAGCTCGCGATCGAGCGGATGCGGTTCGCCCTCGGCGTCGACGACGACCTGACCGATTTCGCGCGCGCCTTCCGCGGCGATCCGCTGATCGGCGAGGCCATCCACCACCGCCCCTGGCTGCGACCGCGCCGGCGCCCGTGGCCCTGGGAGGCGCTCGCCTGGGCGGTGACCGAGCAGTTGATCGAGCTCCGGCGCGCGGTCGAGATCCAGCGCCGGATCGTGCGCCGCTGGGGCGATCGCCTGCAGCCCGCGGACGACGGCGCCTGGCGCGGTCCCGGCCCGCTCCGCGACGTGCCCTCGGCGGCGATCGTCGCCGGCGTCGCCCCGGCCGAGCTCGCCTCGATGGACCTGGCGCCATCGCGCTGCGTGGCGCTGATCCACTGCGCGCGCGAGATCGACCGCGGCCGGGTCGATCCGGCCGACCCCGAGGGCGACCGCCGCCTGCGGCGGATCCCGGGGATCGGACCGTGGACCCTGCAGGTGCTCGGCTTCTCGGGCCGCGGCGAGCCCGACTCGCTGCCGGCCGGCGACCTCGCCTACGTAAAGCTGGTCGGCTCGCTGGCCGGCCTCGGGCGCCGGGCGACGGTCGAGGAGGTCGAGGAGTACTTCGCCCCCTACGCGCCCTTCCGCGGGCTCGCGGGCGCCTTCGCGCTCGCCCGCTGGCACGGCTCGGTGGCCCAGGGCCCGCCGCTGAAGCTCGCGGCGTAGCGCACCGAGGACAACAACCGGCTCGGTAGGGAGCGAGGGGGCGAATCCGCGGCGAGCGACGCCTTAACCGTCAAATAACGCCGGCGAGACGACATTCGGCTGAGGATCGGGGCGCTGGCGCGGCGACAGCACGCGGTCGTGGCGCGGTGGCAGCTGCGGCGGCTGGGCGCGACGGCGAGCCAGATCGACGGCTGGGTGAGACGGGAGAGGATGCGTCCGCTGTTCACTGGCGTGTACCTGGTCGGCCCTGTGATGACGGAACACGCCCGGGAGATCGCCGCGGTGCTCGCCTGCCGCCCCGGCGCCTCGCTCAGCCACCGATCCGCCGCATACCTCCACGGGCTTCTCCCCTACCCGGCCGATCTCGCCCCAGTCGACATCACCGTCACGGGTGGTCGCGGGGGTAACCGCCCGGGCATCGCCCTGCACCGCACCAAGGCGCTTCGCGGCCACGAGATACGGGAGCGTCGCGGCATCCCGCTAACCGCCCCGCTCCGCACCGTCATCGACCTCGCGTCCTGCTCAACGGCGATCGAGCTCGAGCGGGCGGTCGCGGAGGCGTTCGCGCTCGGGCTCATGAATCGCGCTCAGCTGTTGCGCGCAGTCGACGCCGCGGCCGGCCGCCGGGGAGTCGCCCGGCTACGCGCCCTGGTCGACGGCGAGCGGCAGCCGAGGCGCACGCGCTCGGCGCCCGAGCGCCGGCTGCTGAACGCCATTGTTGGCGCAGGGCTGCCCGCGCCGCTCGCCAACCACGCGGTCGGAGGCTGGGAGGCGGACCTGTACTGGCCCGGGCACGGTCTGGTGGTCGAGGTCGACGGCTACGCGGCGCACTCGTCGCCGCGGGCTTTCGAGCGGGATCGGCGCAAGGACGCCGACCTGCGGGCGCGGGGCCTGACGGTCCAGCGGTTCACCGCGAGGCAGGTCCGCGACGACCTCGCCGCGACCGTGGCCTGGATCGCGCGGGAGCTGGGCTAGGCGCCGTAGTCCGGGATCTGCTGGACGGCCCAGCGGTTGCCGTCCGGGTCGGCGAAGAAGACGAACGCGCCCCAGTCGAAGCTCTGCACCTCGCTCACCTCGACCCCGCGCCCGGCCAGCTCCTCGCGGGCCGCCTCGATGTCGTCGACGACCAGCTGCAGGCCCTCGAGCGAGCCGGGCTCGGCCTCGGTGATCCCGTCGCCGATCGAGATCGAGCACGCCGATCCCGGGGGCGTCAGCTGGACGAAGCGCAGCTGGTCGGTGACCTGGTGGTCGTGGTCGGCGTTGAAGCCGCAGTTCTCGGTGTAGAAGGCCTTCGCGCGGTCGACGTCGGAGACCGGGACCGCGATCAGCTCGAGCTTGAAATCCATGCTCCGCACCCTAGCTACTGCGGGATCCTCCCCGGCAGCAACTCGTCGGTGAACATGTCGGATGCCTGGGGGCGGCTCGAGATCAGCCCGCGGTCGGCGAAGAAGCCGCCGAACTCGACCCACTCGCGGGCGTCCATGTAGCCGAATGGCTTCGGCCCCTGGTCCGGCAGCAGCAGCGGCAGGGTGGCGTCGATCTCGGCCCGGGTCAGCTTCGGCTCGAGCCCGTCGGCGGCCGCCAGCACCGCCTCGGTCGCGGCGGCGGGATCGTCGGCGGCGGCCCGGGTGCCGCGCTCGAGCGCGGCGATGAACAGGCGGATCGCCTCGGGATCGTCGGCGACCCGGTCGGTGTTGGCGACCAGGACGAGCTCGTCGTAGGTGGGGATGCCGAGCTCATCGACCGGGACCACGCGCGGATCGAGCCCGCGCTCGGCCAGGTCGACGCCCTCGATGTTGAGAAAGCCGCCGAGCATCGCGTCGGCGCTGCCCGAGAGCACCGCCGGGAGCAGGTTGAGCCCGACGTCCTTCTGCTCGACGTCGTCGAGGCTGAGGCCCTCGCGGTCGAGGATCGCATCGAGGTAGTCGGCCTGGTACGGGATCCCCGCGGTGGCGATCGTCTTGCCCTCGAGGTCGGCGGCGTCCTCGATCCCCGCCTCGGGCAGCGAGATCAGCGAGGTGAGCGGCTGCGAGACCAGGGCCGCGACCGCGATCACCGGCAGCCCCTCGTCCTGGGCGAGCAGCACCTCGGGCTCGTAGGAGATCGCGAGGTCGGCGCGGCCGGCGGCCACCTGGCGGATCGGGGCGGAGGGGTCCGCGGGCACCTGCGGCTCGACCTCGAGCCCGGCCTCCTCGAACAGCCCGCGATCGAGCGCGGTGTAGATCCCGGCGTGATCGGGGTTGACGTAGAAGTCGAGCGCCAGCGTCAGCCGCTCCGAGTCGCCCTGAGCGCGCTCCTGCTTCTCGCCGCAACCGATCGCCACCACGAGGGTTGCGGCGAGCAGCGCGGCCGCGAGACGGCCGCTCACGGCGCCGCGTCGCGCTCGCGCCTCGGGCTCCACCAGGCGAAGCGGCGCTCGATCAGCGCCAGGGCCCCGAACAGCGCCAGGGCCAGCGCCGAGAGCACGGCCACGGCGGCGAACACGCGCGCGGTCTGCAGCTGACCCTGGGCGATCAGGATCAGGTGGCCGAGACCCTGATCGGCTCCGGCCCACTCCCCGAAGACGGCGCCGATGACCGAGATCGCGGCGGCGATCTTCGCCCCGCTGAGCAGGTAGGGAAGGGCGGAGGGGATCTCGACCCGGCTCAGGATCCGGCCGCGGCCGGCGTCGAGCGTGCGCATCATCCGCGGCAGCTCGGGGTCGACCGAGCGCAGCCCGTCGAGCGTGTTGACGGTGATCGGGAAGAAGCAGACGAGCGCGATGATCGCCAGCTTCGGCCCCAGTCCGAACCCGAGCCAGACGATCAGGATCGGGGCGATCGCGATCATCGGCACCGTCTGCGAGGCGACCAGCAGCGGATAGAAGGCGCGGCGCAGGGTGTCGGAGAGGTGTAGGACGACGGCGAAGCAGAAGCCGAGCGCGAGCGCGAGCGCGAACCCCAGCAGCACCTCCTGCGCGGTCACCCAGGCGTCCTCGGCGAGCAGCGAGCGGTCGGTCCAGAGCGAGTCGGCGACGTCGCTCGGCGCCGGGATCAGGAAGGGCTTGATCTGCAGCGCGTCGGCGATCAGGTCCCACCGGGCCGCCAGCTCCCAGATCACCAGCAGGGCGACGATCACCGCGGCGGGCGCCAGCCAGCGCCTCATCGCGAACCCCCGGCGAGCGCCTCGAGCGCGAGCTCTCGCGCCCGGGTGAACCCCGGCGAGGTGACCGCCTCGAGCCGCGGCGTCGCCCGCGGGCTCGGCGACACGATCGTCGCCCGCGAGGTCGCCGGGCGGGCGCCGAGGACCAGCACCCGGTCGCAGAGGTAGAGCGCCTCCTCGACATCGTGGGTGACCAGCAGCGCGGTCGCCGGCTGCTCGGCGAGCGCCGCGGCCAGCCACTCCTGCATCTCGGCCCGCGAGATCGCGTCGAGCGAGGCGAACGGCTCGTCGAGCAGCAGCACCGGCTTGCGCGCCAGCAGCGTGCGCAGGAAGGCGACCCGCTGGCGCATGCCGCCGGAGAGCTCCTCCGGTCGCGCCGCCTCGAACCCGGCGAGGCCGAAGCGCTCGAACAGGGGCGCCGCCTCGGCCCGGGCGTCGGCGCGCGAGGCGCCGCGGTTGCGAGGTGCGACCGCCGCGTTGTCGAGCGCCGTCAGCCACGGCAGCAGCAGGTCGCGCTGAGGCATGTAGACGCAGCGCGCCAGGCGCTCCTCGGCCCCGGCGCGGCCGCCGACCGCGATCGAGCCGGCGCTCGGCTCGAGCAGCCCCGCGATCAGCTCGAGCAGGGTCGACTTGCCGCACCCCGACGGCCCGACGATGCCGACCACCTCGCCGTCGGCGGCCTCGAGGTCGAGGCGCTCGATCACCTCGAGCTCGCCGAAGCGGTGGGCGAGCCCGGCGACCTCGACCGCCGCGTTCTCCGCCCTCAATGTTCGAGGCTCCACATCGGGAGCCTCAATCGTCGCTGCCATTGCTCCCTCCGCGCGCATTACCGCACAGGTTCTAAGGGTCGGCGCCGGGTCGTCAGACGCCATCTCAGCCCGCTTGCCCGCGAGCCCCCCTGGGTTGTCCCGGCGAGTCTAGCCCGCGGCGGGGTGGGCCGGGCGCGGGCTAGAGTCGGCTCATCGACCAGCGCTACGAAGTCCTCGAGGATGCCGCGCGCCTCGCGTGCGAGTACATCGACAGCCTGCCGGTCAGACGGGTCGGCGAGGCGGAGGGGATCGAGGGGCTGCGCGCGCGTCTGAGACGCCCGCTGCCCGAGCAGGGGGAGGATCCCCGCGAGGTGATCCGCGACCTCGCCGCCGACGCCGAGCCGGGCCTCGTCGCGTCCGCGGGTCCGCGTTACTTCGGGTTCGTGATCGGCGGCACGCTGCCGGCGGCGCTGGCCGCCGACTGGCTGACCTCCGCCTGGGATCAGAACGGGGGCGGATACTCCGCCTCGCCGTCGCTCTCGGTCGCGGAGGAGGTGGTCGCGGGATGGGTACGCGGGCTGCTGGGCCTGCCGCCCGACTGCGGCATCGGCTTCGTCACCGGCTGCCAGATGGCGCACTTCACCTGCCTCGCGGCCGCGCGCAACGCGGTCATGCGCGACGCCGGGTGGAACGTCGAGGCGGATGGGCTCCAGGGTGGCCCGGAGCTGCGCGTGATCGCAAGCGATCAGGCGCACGTGACCGTCCCGGTCGCCTGCCGCATGCTCGGGCTCGGGGCCGAGCGGCTGACGCTCGTGTCGACCGACGACCAGGGCCGCATGGCCGCCGCGGGGCTCGAGGCAGCGCTCGCGGAGTGGGATGGGCCGGCGATCGTCTGCGCTCAGGCGGGCGACGTGAACTCCGGCGCCTTCGATCCACTCGCCGACGTGGTCGAGCTCTGTCGCGCGCGCGGGGCGTGGTGCCACATCGACGGCGCGTTCGGGCTCTGGGCCGCGGTCAGCGCGACGAGGAGCTCGCTGCTTCGCGGGTACGAACGCGCCGACTCGTGGGCGACCGACGCCCACAAGTGGCTCAACGTCCCCTACGACTGCGGGATCGCGGCGGTCGCCGATCGCGAGGCACACAGGGCGGCCATGGCCTCGACCTCGGCCTACATCCCCGCCCACGACGGGGACGCCCCCTGGGGCTTCGACTGGACGCCGGAGTTCTCGCGGCGGGCCCGGGGGGTGCCCGTCTACGCTGCGCTGCGCTCGCTCGGCCGCCGGGGTCTGACCGAGTTGATCGACCGTTGCTGCGACCACGCGGTGCGGATGGCCGGGCGCCTCGCCGCCGCCCCCGGGGTGGAGGTCCTCAACGACGTCGTCCTCAACCAGGTACTGATTCGCGTCGACGACGACGACGACGCGACGAACGCCGCGATCGAGCGGATCCAGCGCGACGGCACCTGCTGGGTCGGCGGCAGCACCTTCCGCGGACGCACCGTGATCCGGATCTCGGTCGTCGGCTGGCAGACGACCACCGCGGACGTCGACGCGTCGGTCGACGCGATCGTGAGGGCGACCCGCGGCTAGCTGTCGACCGGCTTGGCGCCGGCGATCACGTCGACGAAGCGCTCGAGGTGCTTGGTCGTCCAGCATTCGAACGCGGCGTCGCAGTGGCGCTCGTACGCGGACATGACCGAGTCGCCGTAGTTCCAGTACAGGCGGGGCTCGGGATTGAGCCAGAAGGTGCGCCCGGCGCGCTCGGAGATTCGCGCGAACACCTCGGCGTGCGGCTCGCGACCGTTGGTGCGCGCGTCGCCGAGCACGATCACGGTCGAGCGCGGGTCGAGGTCGGCGGAGATCTGCTCGAGGAACTCGAGCCAGACGCGGCCGTAGTCGGTGTAGCCCGAGACGTCGGCGACCCCGCCCTCCTGGCTGATCTTCTGCGAGATCGTGCGGAAGTCGCGCTCGCGCTCGAACACCTCGGTGACCTCGGAGATCCGCTCGATGAACACGAACGAGCGCAGCTTGCGGAACGAGTCGTGGAGCGCGTGCAGGACCGAGAGAAAGAAGACGCTCGCCGAGGTGACCGAGGTGGAGACGTCGCAGAGCACGTAGATCTCGGGACGCCGCGGGCGCCTGGGCCGGTAGCGCAGCCGCAGCGGCACGCCGCCGGTCTCGAGCGAGGCCCGCATCGTCCGCCGCATGTCGACCGTCGCCTGGCGCTTGCGGCCGAGCTGCTCGTGGCCCAGGGTCGCCAGCCGCTTCTTCAGCTGGGCGACCGCGCGGTGGACCGCGGCCAGGTCCTGGGTCGGGCTCGTCGGCAGCGCCCGGTCGAGCTCCGCCAGCGGCCGCGACGGCGGCATCTTCTCGGTCCGGGCGATCAGCGCCCGCTCGAGCTCGCGGCGCAGGTGGCGCTCGAACCGCTGGATCTGCTCGCGCTCGAGCTCGACCGCGTCGGGGTCCGAGTCGCGGTTTCCCGCCTGCAGCCCGAGCGTGCGGCGGATCCGCTGCACGTCGACGCCGACCACGCCGGAGCCCTCGCCCTGGCGGCCGAAGGCGGCGATCGCGAGCCGGGCGGCATCGCGCATCTCGCCGTCGGAGCCCTCGGCGATCGCCCGGCGGATCGCCTCGCGCAACTGCTCGAGGTCGAGCTGATCGCCGCCGTCGTAGCGGCGGTCCTCGCGGATCCCCTGCTCGAGCGCCTCGGCCTCCGCGGCGCGGAAGAAGAAGCGCTCGAACAGGAGCTCGAACACGCGCCGGTCCTCCTGCGACTTGGCGATCGTCGCCGCCAGCGCCTCGCGGAAGTCGGCCGGCTCGGTCCAGGGGACGGCCTCGAGCGCCTCGAACGCGTCGAGCAGCTCCGCCGTCCCGACGGCGACGCCCTCGCCGCGCAGCTCCTCGCAGAACGCGGCTAGGCGGGGGGCGAGGCCGGGCGGCAGCGCCGCGTGGTCAGGAGCCGCTGGCAAGGTCGAGCTTGCCCTCCTGGCCGAGCTTCACCCCGACCCGCTCGGCGACCAGGTCGATGTCGGTGCGGTGCTTGACGATGATGCTCATCGTGCGCTCGAACAGGTCGCGGTCGATGTCGTCGGCGCCCAGCAACAGCAGCGCCCGCGCCCAGTCGATCGACTCCGCGATCGAGGGCGGCTTCTTCAGGTCGAGCTGGCGGACCATGTGGATCACCTCGATCAGGCGGCGGGCGAGGCGGTCGTCGATCTCGGGCGCGTGCAGGCGGACGATCTCCATCTCGCGCTCGACCTCGGGGTAGTCGAGCCACAGGTAGAGGCAGCGGCGCTTGAGCGCCTCGGTCAGCTCGCGCGAGTTGTTCGAGGTGAGGACGACGATCGGGTGCGTGCGCGCCTCGATCCGCCCCAGCTCGGGGATCGAGATCTGGAAGTCCGAGAGCACCTCGAGCAGCATCGCCTCGAACTCCTGGTCGGTCTTGTCGATCTCGTCGATCAGCAGGACGACCGGGTGCTCGGAGGCGATCGCCTGGAGCAGCGGCCGGGTGAGCAGGAACTCGTCGGAGAAGATGTCCTCGAGGCTGTCGTCGTCGGTTGCCTGGATCTTCAGCAGCTGCTTGCGGTAGTTCCATTCGTAGAGGGCCTTCGACTCATCGAGGCCCTCGTAGCACTGGAGCCGGATCAGCTCACGGCCGGTCGCCCTCGAGACCGCCTTCGCGAGCTCGGTCTTGCCGACCCCGGCCGGTCCCTCGACCAGCACCGGCTTGCCCAGCCTCTGGGCCAGGTAGGCGACCAGCGCCGCGGGCTCGTCGGCGAGGTAGCCGGCGCCCTCGAGCGCGTCCTTGACCTCGGCGACCGAGGATGGAGTCGCGTCCGCAGCCATCGGCGGCGATGATAGGGACAATGCACCCGATGCCGGAGCTGCTCGCGGTCGCCCGCAACCTCTCGGAGCTGGCGCCATATCTTGCCGTGATGGGGCTCGGTTTCCTGATCGGGGCGTGGGGCCAGTCGGCGAAGATCCCGATCGCGGTGATCATCGGTCTGCTGATGATCCTGGTCGCGGTCGGCGCCTTCTTCGTCGAGCACTCCTCCGGCGGCGGCTCCGGGGCTCCCGGGATCCCGGGGGACTGAGTGGGCCGCCTCGACCAGGTCGACCTCTCCGAGTCGCTGTCGAAGAAGCGGGAGGCGAAGCGGCTGCCGCCCCTGCAGCGCCGCCTCGCCCAGCTGCGGCTGACGCTCGGCGGTCAGCTCCCGGCAGGGGGCGAGAAGCGCCTCGGGCCCCCGGTGCTGGCGCTGTTCGAGGGCTGGGACGCGTCCGGCAAGGGCGGCGCGATCAAGCGCCTGGTCGCCCCGCTGGATCCCCGGCACGTCCGCGTCGGCTCGTTCGCCGCTCCGACCCCCGACGAGAAGCGACATCACTTCCTCTGGCGCTTCTGGGGCAAGCTGCCGGGCTGGGGCGGGCTGGCCGTCTTCGACCGCAGCTGGTACGGCAGGGTCCTGGTCGAGCGGGTCGAGGGGTTCGCCACCCCCGACGAATGGGGGCGGGCCTACGACGAGATCAACCAGTTCGAGGACTCGCTCGCGGCCGAAGGGACGATCCTGATCAAGTTCTGGCTCCACCTCTCGCCCGAGGAGCAGCTGCGGCGATTCGAGGCCCGCGAGAAGGATCCGCTGAAGAGCTGGAAGCTGACCGACGAGGACTGGCGCAACCGCGAGAAGCGCGACGCCTACACCTCGGCGGTCGAGGAGATGCTCGAGCGCACGGACCGTTCGCCGGAGGGGCCGTGGTCGCTGATCGCGGCCGACTCCAAGCAATGGGCCCGGGTCGCGGTCCTCGAGACCGTGATCGCCCGGATCGAGGACGGGATGCGCGGGTGGGGGATCGAGCCGCCGGAGCCGTTGCCCGAGGACGATTGAGCCGCCCGGACCGCGTCGGCGGCTTGCGATAGATTCGCTCCCCGTGGGAGAGAGCTCACGTCTGCGCGCGGTTGAGATCGAATCCGGGGGTGCGGCCGGCGCCGCCTCCGAGCTCCGCGCGGCGGCCGACGAGGCGCGGCGCGAGAACGTGGTCGAGCTCACCGCCGAGATCCGCGACCTGCGCACCGAGCTCCGGGTCGCGCGCCGGACGATCGACGAGTTCGAGCGCCGTGCCCGCGAGGCGGAGGAGGCGCGCGCGGACGCCGAGCAGCGCGCCCGGGCCGCCGACGAGCGACGGATGCGGGCCGAGCGGTTGGTCGACCGCGCCGACTCCGCAAGGCAGGCGGCGATCGAGGCCGCCGGGGCGCAGGGGGAGCGCGAGGTGGCAACGGCCCGCGCCGAGGCCCGGAGGGCGCGCGAGAAGCTCCAGAAGGGCCTCGTCGAGTCCCGCGAGCAGCTGCGCCGGCAGGCCCAGGAGAAGCTGCGCGAGGCCGGGGCGAAGCTGAAGGCGCGCGCCGACGAACGGGTCGAGCGGGCCGAGAGCAGCTCCCGGGCGACGGTGGAAGAGGCCGAGCAGCGCGCCGCGGCCGCCGAGCAGGAGGCCGAGCGGCGCGTGCAAGCGGCCGCCGAGGACGCCGACGCGCGGGCGACCGCCGCCGAACGTGAGGCGGCGCTGGCGACCGAGAACGCCGAGCGCGAGGTGGCGGCCGAGTCCGAGCGTCGCGAGCGGCTCGAGGCGCAGCTGAAGCGCACCGAGCGCAAGCTCGAGAAGCTGGTGGAGCGGTACGCCGAGGACGCCGAGCAGCGCGCCCGCGCCGAGGCCGAGGCGCGGCTCGAGCGGCAGGCCGCGGCGCTCGAGGCCGAGGCGTCCGCGGTCGAGCAGAGCGTCCGCCGGCGGGCCAGCGAGCGGGCTCAGGCCGAGCGCGAGGCGCGGCTGCGCTCCGAGAGCGAGCGGATCCGGGCGGTCTCCGAGCAGCGCGCCGGCGGCGACGTGCAGAAGCAGCTCGAGGCACTGGAGCGCAAGCTCGAGCGCGAGGCGACCGTGAGCGCCCGCGCCGCCGAGCAGCAGGCCCGCCAGGAGGCGGACCGCCGGCGGGCCGAGGCGGCCGAGCGGGCCCGCCGCGAGGCCGAGCAGGCGGCCGCGGTGGCGGCCGAGCGGGCCCGCCGCGAGGCGCTCGGCTCCTAGACGCGCGAAAGCGGGACCGGCGCACCCGAGGGTGTGCCGATCCCGCCGTCGCCGGCGCCCGACCTAAGCGGGGATCTCCGCGTCGGTGTGGGCCTGGAGGACCATCTCACCCTCCTCGCCGGTACGGATCCGGATCGCCTCCTCGACCGGAAGGACGAAGATCTTCCCGTCGCCGACGTCTCCGGTACGCGCGTGCTTGAGGATGGTCTCGACCACCAGGGGCTTGTCCTTGTCCTCGACCACTACCTCGATCTTGAGCTTCGGCCGCACGTTGACGGTCAGGCTCGAGCCTCGGTAGGTCTCGACGATCCCCTTCTGGCGTCCGGAGCCCTTCACCTCACTGATCGACAGGGAGGGAAACCCCTTGTCCAGCAGCTCGGAGCGGATCGGCTCGAACGCCTCGTGGCGGATGAACGCCTCGATCTTCTTCATCAGCGTTACCTCCTTCCTCTATAGCTGGGGTTTCTCGGGTGGCGGGTCGGCGGACATCGCCGAGACCGTCGCCACGGTGGCGGATGGTGCCGGAACCGGGCCACCGATGGTGGCGCCGGCCGGATACTCCTCCGGCGGGATGAACTGCTCCGGGTAGCCATACATCCCGTGCTCGGAGATGTCCAGCCCGGCGTCCTCCTCCTCTTCGCTGACCC
>DASPGZ010000049.1:0-3791 GCA_035620355.1 Solirubrobacterales bacterium
GACCGTTCGGGTACTGATTGCGGCGGTAGCGCAGCAGGCCCGAGACCCAGGTCGGCCGCAGGCGCGCCAGCGAGCGGCCGATCCTGCGGGCGCTCGAGTTGCGGACCGTCGACCGGTGGGTGTGGTAGACGCGGGTCGAGACCACCCGCGAGAGCGCCGGGGCGAAGTGGGGGGAGGTCGCAGAGGGGGCGGCCGAGGCGCGGGTCGCGGGACCGCCGTCGTAGGCGAGCGCCGAGACCGCCAGCAGGCCGCAGAGCAGGCTCGCAGCGACCGTCCCGCGCCCGGACCGCTCAGGCGCCATAGGCCTCGAGCAGCTTGAGCCAGAGCTCGCTGCGGGTCGGGAACGACGGCACCGCGTGGACGAGGCTCGAGATCGGCACCTCGGCGGTGACAGCGATCGTCGCCGCGTGCAGCGACTCGGCGATCTCCGGGCCGACGAGGGTGGCGCCGACGATCACCTCGCGGGCTGTGTCGACGACGATCCGCGCGGTTCCCGGGGCGTTGCGGCCGACGAAGCTGGCGCCGGCGTTGGCCGAGGTCTCGACGTCGACCGCGCGGGCGTCGATCCCGCGCTCGCTCGCGCCGTCGAGGGTGAGCCCGACGGCGCCGAGCTGGGGCTCGGCGAACACGATCCGCGGCGATCCGAGCCGCTCGGCGGTGGCCGTCGCGTCCCTGCCGAGGATGACGTCGGCGCAGACCCGCCCCTGGTACTTGCCCATGTGGGTGAGCAGGGCCCGCCCGTTGACGTCGCCGATCGCGTAGAGCCAGTCCGATCCGTCGACCCGCAGCCGGTCGTCGACCCCGAGGTAGCCGCCGCCCTCTACCCCGACGGACTCGAGCCCGAGCTCGCCGGTGCGCGGGCGCCGACCGACCGCGACCAGGAGCTCGTCGCCGCGCAGCTCGTCGCCGCCCTCGAGCCCGAGCGAGACCTGCCCGGCCTCGCCGCGGGAGGCGGAGGTCGCCTTGACGCCCAGCCGCAGCTCGACCCCGGCGCGCTCGAGCCCGGCGGCGATCTGCTCGCTCGCGAACGGCTCCTCGTTGGCGAGCACGCGGTCGAGCGCCTCGACCACGACGACCGAGGAGCCGAGGCTGCTCCACGCCTGGGCGAGCTCGACTCCGACCACGCCGCCGCCGAGGATCAGCAGCCGCCCGGGGACCCGCTCGGCGGTGGTCGCCTCGCGGTTGGTCCAGGGGCGGGCCTCGCTCAGGCCCTCGATCGGGGGGATCGCCGCCGTCGTCCCGGTGGCGATCACGACCGCCCTCGCCGCGCTCAGCCGAGCGTCGCCGGCGAGCACGGTGCGCTCGCCGTCGAGCCGCCCGCGGCCGCGGATCAGCTCGATCCCCTTATCCGACAGCCACGGCTCCATCCCCGAGTCGTCGCGGTCGTGGATCACCTCGTCGCGCCGCGCCAGGACGGTCTCCGGGTCGAGCTCGCCCGAGACCATCTCGCGCACGCCGGGGACTCGCCGGGCCTCGGCCAGCAGCTCGCCCGGGCGCAGCAGCGCCTTCGATGGCATGCAGGCGTAGAACGAGCACTCGCCGCCGATCAGCTCCTGCTCGACGATCGCCACCCGCAGGCCGGCGTCGGCGGCGCGTCCGGCGCAGACCTCACCCGCCGGTCCGGCCCCGATCACGATCACGTCGAACTCCCGCTCGCTCACTCTCTCCTCCCGTCTTGCCTGGCCCCCGAAGCATTACCGACCTCCGCCGATCGGGTAGACAGACGTCCATGGCCGCGAGGCGCGACAAGCTCTCGAGCTACCGCTCCAAGCGCAGCTTCGACGTCACCTCGGAGCCCAGCGGCGACGGGGAGGCCGCCGCGGGCGAGGGCCGGTTCGTGATCCAGGAGCACCACGCCCGCCGTCTGCACTGGGACTTCCGGCTCGAGCGCGACGGGGTGCTGGTCTCGTGGGCGCTTCCGCGCGGCGTCCCGGAGGACCCGGACCGCAACCGGCTTGCGGTCCACGTCGAGGACCATCCGCTCGACTACATCGACTTCGCCGGTGAGATCCCGCGCGGCGAGTACGGCGGCGGCTCGGTCGCGATCTGGGACCGGGGCACCTACGAGGCCGAGAAGTGGGAGGAGGGCAAGGTGACGGTCCGCCTCCACGGCGACCGGGTCAGCGGCCGCTACGCGCTCTTTCGCACCCGCGGCAACGACTGGATGATCCACCGCATGGATCCGCCGGTTGCAGGGGATCCACTCCCGCCGCGGATCGAGCCGATGCTCGCCGGCGAGGGCAAGCGACTGCCGACCAACGACGACCAGTGGGGTTACGAGATCGCCTGGCGCGGGGCGCGCGCGATCGCGCTCTGCGACACCGGCCATCTCGAGCTCCAGGGCGCCGCCGGCGAGGACCTGCGGCCGCGGTTCCCGGAGCTGTTCGCGATCGCGCTCGAGCTCGGCGGCGAGCCGGTCGCGATCGATGGGGTGATCGCGGTGCTCGGCGAGGACGGCACGGCGTCGCGATCGGCGCTCGAGCGCCGCCTGGGGGCGCGCTCCGACTCCGAGATCCGCCGCCGCGCGCGCGACACGCCGGCGACCCTGATCGCCTTCGACCTCCTCCACGCCGGGCGCGAGAGCATGATCGAGCGCCCGTACGCGGAGCGGCGCGAGCGGCTCGAGGCGCTCGAGCTCGACGGCCCGAACTGGCAGACCCCGGCCTACCACGCCGGCGAGGGCAACGCGTTTCGCGCCGCGGCCCGCGCACAGGGCGTCGAGGCGATCGTCGCCAAGCGGCTCGCGAGCCCGTACCGGCCCGGCCGCCGCTCGCGCGACTGGCGCCGGATCGGCATCGCCTAGACCGAGTCGAGGCTCTTCTCGAGGAAGGTCTGGTCGACCGCGACCGCGAGCCCGACTACGAGACCGAGGTAGACGGCGGCGACCAGGATCCGGGTGCGGGTCGGGATCTTGTGGAAGGCGCGGGCCTCGGGCGTGTTGCGGTTCTTCCACCGGTTCCAGCTCTCGAACCCGCCGAGCAGCAGGATCAGGATCAGGATCGGGTTCGGGAAGGCGAAGGTGAGCGCGATCAGCCCGGCGAAGCCGACGAACCAGACCCAGGGCGAGAGCGCGGCCATCGCCCGGCCGCCATCGAGGGGCAGCACCGGGAGCAGATTGAAGAGATTGATGAAGAAGCCGACGTAGGCGAGCGCCTGCCAGAACTCCTCGCCGGTCGCGAGCCACAGCCCGAGCGGGATCAGGGTCGCGATCGTCCCGAGGACCGGGCCGGCGAGGCCGACCCGGGCCTCGGCCGCCGCGTCGTCGCCCATCGACTTGGCCGAGATCACCGCGCCGAGGAAGGGGATGAACATCGGCGCCGACGCCTTGATGCCCTCGCGGCGCAGCTGGATCACGTGGCCGAGCTCGTGCAGCAGCAGCAGCAGCACGAAGCCGACCGAGAACAGCCATCCGAAGATCAGCTGGTAGGCGACGATCGAGACCAGCATCGAGCCCGAGGTCGTGAGGAACTTCGCCTTCGGGAGCAGGAGCAGCAGCGCCTTGAGCTTGGTCCCGAACTTGGCGACGAGGAGGCCGATCGCGACCAGCGGGCCGCCTACCCGGCGCAGCACGCTGCGCCGCCCCGAGCCGGGGTGGATCGGCTCGTGCTCGGGCGCGCGCGGCTCGGTCTCGGGTACCGAGGGGGCCAGCGGAACGCTGTGTCGGGCGTGCGATTCCATGTCATCCAAGTGTAGGTCGGCCCCCGCCCGGCCGCCCGTATGAGTGATTATGAAGAAAAGCTCGCAATCGGCTCACATTTCTGGCAGTATCCCGCGGGGCGGGGAGCGGGACT
>DASPGZ010000050.1:0-28726 GCA_035620355.1 Solirubrobacterales bacterium
CGCGAGAACCAGGCGACCAAGAGGACCGCGACTACGACCACCGGGCCGGCCACCGCGAGGCCCCGCCCGGCCCGCTCGAGCCCCTCCGGGAGCCTCGCCGGCCCGTAGGCGAGCCAAGCCGCGGTCGCGACGGCGCCGAGCACGGCGAGCCCGAACCGGGCCAGCTCGGTCGGCTCGGGCGCGATCAGCGAATCGACGAGGATCGGGTCGGGGAGCAGGTCGAGGGGCTCGGGCGCGAGCAGGTCGCCGAGTGGCGGACCGAGGACCAACATCGCGAGGCCAGTGGCCAGCGCGCCAACCGCGATCGCCAACCATGCGCGTTCGGTCGCGTGGCTCATTTCGAGGTCATCACGATGACCCCGAAGACGACCGCGGCCGCTGTCGCCAGCAGACCGAGCACGGCGAGCGTCCCGAACTGGCCCGCGTGCGCCCGGTTGCCGGCGCGACTCGCCTCCGTGAACCGGCTCGCTCCGAGGATCGCGAGCGAGAACACGATCGTCGTCCCGACCCCGGCGACGAAGGCGGCGACCACCGTCTCCCAGAGCGCCGTGGTGTCGATCGCGGCCGAGATCACGCCGGCAGCGCCTCCGGCCGTCGCAGCCGTCGGACGAACGCGTAGGCGACCAGTCCGAGGCCGATCGCCGATACGATCACCGGCCCGACCGCGTCCGGGAACAGCTCGACGAACCCGTAGGTGAGCGCGCCGATCCCGGCGGCCGCGGGCAGGGTCAGCAGCCAGGCGGTGACGATGTTGCCCGCCACGCCCCAGCGGACCGCCGAGACGCGCTTGCCGGCGCCGGCGCCCATGACCCCGCCGGCGATCACCTGGGTGGTCGAGAGCGGAAAGCCGAAATGCGAGGAGGCGAGGATCACGGCGGCGCCCGCGCCCTGCGCGGAGAAGCCCTGGGCGGCGTCCATCTTGATGATCCGCGTCCCCATCGTCTTGATGATCCGCCAGCCGCCGGAGTAGGTCCCGAGCGCGATCGCTGTCGCCGAGGAGACGATCACCCAGGTCGGCACCTCGAACCCGGTCGAGGGGAGGTTGCCGTTGGCGACCAGCGCCAGGGTGATCACGCCCATCGTCTTCTGCGCGTCGTTGGTCCCGTGCGCGAGCGCCAGCAAGCCGCCGGAGACCACCTGTCCCAAGCGAAACCCGCGGGTCACCGTCCCGGGCCGCTGCCGGCCGACGATCCGGTAGGCGGCGACGATCCCGATCGCACCGACCACGAACGCGAGCACCGGGGCGATCACCGCCGGGATCAACACCTTGCTGAGGATCCCCTCACCGAACACGGCGCTGGTGCCGACGGCGGCGATCGTCGCCCCGACCACCCCGCCGATCAGCGCGTGCGAGCTCGACGAGGGTAAGCCGTAGTACCAGGTGACCAGGTTCCAGGCGATCGCCCCGATCAGGCCGGCGAAGATCACCGAGGTGGTGATCGCGCCGGCATCGACGACGTCCTTGGCCACGGTGGCCGCGACCTCGAGCGAGATGAAGGCGCCGGCGAAGTTGAGGATCGCCGCATAGCCGACCGCGATCCGCGGCGACATCGCCCTGGTCGAGATCGAGGTCGCGACCACGTTGGCGGTGTCGTGGAACCCGTTGGTGACGTCGAACGCGAGCGCCGTGGCGACGACGATGCCCAGGATCAGATCGGACTCGCTCAAACCCCGGCCGCCCGTCAGGCGTTCTTGATCACTATGCCCTCGAGGATGTGGGCTGCGGTCTCGGTCGCGTCGATCGCCCGCTCGAGCCTGAGGAAGATGTCGCGCCAGCGGATCACGAACATCGGATCGATCCCGTTCGCGAACAGCGAGGCGACCGCGTCGCGGTAGAGCCGGTCGCCCTCGTTCTCGAGCCGGTGGATCTCGATCCAGTACTTCTCCAGGTCCTTGAACCCGCGCAGGTTCTCGAGCGCCACCTCCAGCTGCTCACACGAGCGGACCAGCACCTCGGCAAGCGCCACGGACTGCTCCATCGGCGCCTCGATCCGGTACAGGCCCATGAAGTCGGCGGTCTCGTCGATGTGGTCGACGATGTCGTCGAGCTGGGTCGCGAGCCCGTAGATGTCCTCGCCGTCGATCGGGGTGACGAAGGTCGAGTTGACGCGGTTGACGATCTCGTGCGTGAGCCGGTCGCCCTCCTGCTCGGCGAGCAGGATCTCGCGCGCCAGGCCGCCCTCCTCGGGCCAGCCCTGGATCATCTGCTCGAGCAGCCGGGCGGCCTTAACCGTGTTCTGACCGGCCTGAGCGAAGAGGTCGAAGAAGACGCGGTCTCGTGGGACGAGGGAGGGCAGGCGCACCCGCGCGAATCTACCGGTCGGCGAGCTCGGCGGTAAGGCGCTCGGCCGCCCTTCCGTCCCATCTCTCCGGAGGATGCGGGGGCCGCTTCGGCGCCTCGGCGAGCAGGCGGGGGATCTCCGCGATCCGCTCCGGCGCCAGCCCCAGGAGGGTGTTGGTGCCGGCGCGGACGGTGACCGGGCGCTCGGTGTTGTCGCGCAGGGTGAAGCAGGGGACGCCGAGATAGGTGGTCTCCTCCTGGATCCCGCCGGAGTCGGTGAGCACCGCCGCGGCGTCGGCCTCGAGCGAGAGGAAGTCGAGGTAGCCGACCGGGTCGGTGAGCCGCACGGCGCCGCTGTCGCGGTCGCCGAGCATCTTCCGGGTCCGCGGGTGGACCGGGAACAGGACCGGCATCTCGCGCGCGACGAGCTCGAGCGCGTCGATCGCCTCGAACAGCAGCGGCCCGTCGACGAGCGCCGGCCGGTGCAGGGTGACGAGCAGGTACGAGCCCGGCTCGAGCCCGGCGTCCCGCGCCGCGCGGCGCTCGCGGATCCGAGGCTCGAGCGCGACCAGGGTGTCGATCATCGTGTTGCCGACGAACCGGAACCGCCGCTCGTCGACGCCCTCGGCGCGCAGGTTGTCCTCGGCCTCGGGCGAATGCAGGAAGAGCAGCTCGGCGAGGTGGTCGGTGACCACCCGGTTGACCTCCTCGGGCATCGTCCGGTCGAAGCTGCGCAGGCCGGACTCGACGTGGCCGATCTCGATCCCGAGCCGCGCCGCGCAGAGCGCCGCAGCCAGGGTCGAGTTGACGTCGCCGGGAACCAGGACCAGGTCGGGGCGCGCCGCGCGCAGGACGGGCTCGAGCCGCTCGAGCACCCGGGAGGTCATCTCGCCGTGGCTGCCGGAGCCGACCCCGAGCATCTCGTCCGGCTCGGGCACCCCGAGCTCCTCGAAGAAGATCTCCGACATCGCCCGGTCGTAGTGCTGGCCGGTGTGGACGATCAGCGATGACCCGGCGCCGAAGCGCTCGCGGCATGCCGCGATCACCGGGGCCATCTTGACGACGTTCGGCCGAGTGCCGAGGACGTGGGCGATCCGCAAGCTCAGCCGAGCGCGTCGATCCGCCCGGCGAGCTCGAAGTCGGCCCCGGTGAGGCCGCCGGCCGAGTGGTTGGTGATCGAGACGGTGGTCTTGCTCCAGGAGATCGCGAGGTCCGGGTGGTGGTTCATCTCCTCCGCCGGGCCGGTGAGCCGGCGCACGAACTCGACCGAGCCGACGAAGTCGTCGTTGTCGAACGTCTTCGTGATCGAGTCGCCCTCGCGGGTCCAGCCGTCGAGCCCGCCGAGGGCCTCGGCTACCTCGGAGTCTGAGAGCAGCTCGGCCATCGGTTAAGCCTATCCTCGAACCGGTGAGGATCGCCAGTCTCGTCCCCTCCGCGACCGAGGCGCTGTTCGCGCTCGGGCTCGGCCCCTCCGTGGTCGCGGTCACGCACGAGTGCGACTATCCGGCGCAGGCCGAGCTCCTGCCGAAGCTGACCTCGAGCGTGATCGAGACCGGGCTCGACCCGGCCGAGATCGACGCCCGCGTGCGCGAGGTCACCGGCCGCGGCGAGTCGCTGTACCGGCTCGACGAGCCGACGCTGGCCGCGCTCGCGCCCGAGCTGATCGTGACCCAGGCCCTGTGCGCGGTCTGCGCCGTCTCCTACGACGACGTGCGCGCGGTCGCCGCCCGTCTGCCCGGCTCGCCGGCGGTGCTCTCGCTCGACCCCGAGACGCTCGAGCAGGTGCTCGGCGACGTCACGCGGCTCGCCTCGGCGACCGACAGCCCGATCCTCGGCGAGCGCCTCTTGACCGATCTGCGCGCCCGCCTCGACGCGGTCGCCGGCGCGGTCGCCGGCGCCCGGCGGCCGCGGGTGGCGGCGCTCGAGTGGCTCGATCCCCTGTACGCCGGCGGCCACTGGGTCCCGGAGATGATCGAGCTCGCCGGCGGCGAGGACGTCCTCTCGGGGCCGGGGGCGAGGTCGCGGGTGGTCGGCTGGGACGAGCTCGAGGCCGCGCGCCCGGAGGTCGTCGTGGTGATGCCGTGCGGCCTCTACGCCCCCGAGGCAGCGGAGCAGGCCCGCGAGCACGGAGAGCGCCTCCGGACCCTGGGCGCCGAGCGGCTGGTCGCGGTCGACGCCGCCTCGTCATTCTCGAGGCCGGGGCCGCGCCTGGTCGACGGGGTCGAGCTGCTCGCCCACCTGCTCCACCCGGAGCTGAGAGAGGCGCCCGCGGCGATCGCCTACGAGTCCCCGTGGGGACCGACGGTGCGCGCTAGCTGAACCCCGGGGGCAGCGAGGACTCGGCGGCGATCAGCGAGCCGACGACCGCGACCACGCAGAGCCCGGCGAGCGCGGCGAGCTCGATCGCGGTGCCGTTGGCGCTGCGCAGTCGCGGCACCCGGGTCAGGATGAGCGCCGCCAGTGCCCCGCCGACGAGCCCGCCGATGTGCCCGCCGATCGAGATCCCCGAGATCGAGAAGGTGAAGACGAGGTTGATGACCACGAAGAAGCCGACCTGCGAGGCGAGCTCATCGAGGCCCCGGTCGCGGGCGATCAAAAAGGCCGCGGCCATCAGCCCGAAGATCCCGCCCGAGGCGCCGACGGTGAGCTCGGTCGGGTCGAGCAGCAGGGCGCCGAAGGCACCGCCGAGGATCGAGACCAGGTAGATGCCGGCGAAGCGCGCGGTCCCGATCGCGGGCTCGAGCAGGGTGCCGAGCACGTAGAGCGCGAACATGTTCAGCCCCAGGTGGAGGATCCCCGCATGCAGGAACGCCGAGGTGACGATCCGATAGGGCTCGCCGTCGGCGACCGCGGGCCCGAAGAGCCCGAAGTCGACGAAGATCGTGCCGCCGCCGTCGAGGGCGCCGACCCCGCCCCCGCCGACGATCTCGGCGACGAAGGCGAGCACGCAGGCGGCGATGATCGCGTAGGTGGCCGGGGCGTCGGAGCGCCCCGGGGCGCCGATCGGGTTGCGGACCTCGGTCCGCTGCTTCGCGCACTCGGGACAGCGCATGCCGACCGACGTCGTGGTCATGCAGTCGGGGCAGATCGGCCGGCCGCAGTTCGAGCAGGAGACGTTCGTCTCCCGCGACGGGTGTCGGTAACAGGTCGCCATTCGAGCGGCTGACGATACCCGCGAGGGTCTTTAGAGCGGTGCGGAGAGGACCGGCTCGGTGGTCGGCTGAGCGCTGCCCCCGCGCGGCTCGCGGGTGACCAGCACCGCCTCGCCGTCGTCGAGCGGGCCCTCGACCGCGGCGACGGCGGAGCCGTCCGATTCGAGCACGAAGGTGCCGCGCGGCTCCATCACCCCGGCGCGCTGGACCCAGACCTCGTAGACCTGGTCATCGTCGATCGCGGGGAGCTGGTTGACCCGCAGGGTGGCGTCGTCCCCGGCGCGCTCGAGCGTCGCCGAAACCGGGACCGCGCCGTTCATCGCCTCGGCCTTGACCACCGAGGGTTCGACGGTGCTCTCGCCCCGCAGCAGGTAGCCGGCGCCGACCGCGGCCACGAGCAGGATCAGCACCGCCATCCCGGTCGCGGGGCGCATCGCCAGGTTGCGGAACGCCGACCACCAGGACTCGCGGCTCGCGGCCGCAGGCGGCGCGGCCGGTGCGGCGTCGGCGGCCTCGGCTCGGACCGCGGCCATCAGGTTCTCGCGCAGCCTCGGCGGCGGCGTCACCTGCTCGACCGCGGCCGGCAGCAGGTCGATCGCGGGCGTCAGCCAGCGCAGCCGCGCCTGGCAGGAGTCGCAGGTCTCGAGATGGCGCTCGAGCGCCGCGGTCTCGTCGCCGAGCGCCCCGAGGGCGTAGGCGGCGAGGTCGTCGCGGAGCGCGTCGCAGTCGCGTCGCTCGCTCACGGCAGTGCCTCCGAGGGCCCGTCGATCCCCATCCCTTCGGCGAGCGTATTGCGGATCTTTTCCAGCCCCAGTCTCATCCGGCCCTTCACGGTACCCAGCGGCATCCCGAGCATCTCGGCGATCTCGGTGTGGGTGAAGCCGCCGAAGTAGGCGAGCCCGATCACCTCCGACTGCTCGTCGGGGAGCTCGCGGAGCGCCCCCCGCACCCGGCGCGAGGTCTCGCGCCGGATCGCCTCCGAGTCGGTGAGCTCCTCCGAGGTCTGGCTCTCGAGCAGCGCGTCGTCGTCGAGGTTGAGCTTCGGCGCCGAGCCCGAGACCCGCCGCAGCGCGTCGATCGCCCGGTTGCGAACGATCCCGAGCGTCCACGAGCGGACGCTGCCGCGGGCGGCGTCGAAGCGCGCGCCGCTGCGCCAGACGGAGATGAATGCCTCCTGGGTGACGTCCTCGGCGATCGCCGGGTCGCCGACGATCCGGTGGGCGAGCGAGTAGGCGGCGCCGCCGTGGCGGTCGTAGAGCACGGCGAAGGCGTCGGGGTCGCGTCGGTCGACGAGGGTCATCAGATCCTCGTCGGCCAGCCGCTGCAGGGCCTCAGGTGTGAGCTTTTCAGCCACCGAACTTCATACGCTCCCCGCTGCAGGATGGATCATCCACCCCCGAGAGGACATCGATGACCGGCTCGACCCCAGCCCGCCTCTATTGCACGCTCGTCGGCGCGGCGCTGGTGATCGCCGGGATCATCGGCTTCTTCTACAGCGCCGGCTTCTCGACCGGCGCCGCCGAGGTCGGCGCCGACACCGACGACGTGCTCGGGATCCTCGCGGTCAACGGCTGGCACAACCTGGTTCACACCGCGCTCGGGCTGCTGGCACTGGCGGTCGCCGGATCGCCGTCGGGCGCCCGCGCCTACTGCCTCGGGATCGGCCTGCTCTACCTGGTGCTGGCGCTGTGGGGGTGGATCGACTCCGACGGCGTCCTGGTCGGGCTGATCCCGGTCAACGACCCCGACAACGTCCTCCATCTGATCCTCGGTCTGGTCGGGCTGGGCGCGGGCGCGGCGACGCCGACCGCGGGCGCGAAACAGCGGCCGGCCGCGAAGCCCGCCTAGCCGCTGGCGTTCGCCGCGGGGGCGAGGCCGGCGCGCCCGACGGCGGCCAGGGCGGCGACGGGGATCCGGCGGGCGCTCATGTCAGGTCCTTGATCCGGCGCTCGACCGTGGCCCGGACGCCGTGCGGGCGGCGGCGCCGGCGGGCCTCGACCAGGACCAGCGCCGCGGCGGCGGCGCCGCCGACGGCGACCGCGGCCACCGGGCGGACCCAGTTACGCGGGTCGCGCAGGGCCTCGCGCTCACCCTCGGAGAGCTCGTCGGCCCAGTTGGAGAGCTCGGCGGCGGCCTGCTGGGCGATCGACGACAGCGTCGTCTCGACCCGGGTCGCGAGGCTCTCCGGCGGCTCGACCGGCCGCAGGGCGTCGGCCAGCAGCCGCTCGAGCTTCAGCTCGCCCGCCTGCTCACTCATCGGACATCAGCTCCTCGAGCTGCTTGATCGCGCGATGGATCAGCACCTTGGTCGCCCCGTCGGAGCGCCCCAGCGCCCGCGCGATCTCGCGGTTGTCCATGCCGAGCGCGAACCGCATGATCAGCGCCTCGCGGCGGTCGTCGGGAAGGTCGTCGAGCCGGGCGATCACCTCGCGCAGCTCCTCGCGCCCCTCGACCACCCGCTCGGTCTCGTGCGGATGCGCCGGCGGCTCGACCGCCTCGATGTTCGCCTCCGGGCGCCGGGCGCGGTCGCGGTAGTAGTTCGAGGCCAGGTTGTGTGCGATCCGGATCAGCCACGGGCGCAGCGGGCGGCCGTTGGACTCGCGCCGGGCGCGCTCGAAGTGCCGGTATGCCTGGAGGAAGGCCTGCTCGGTCAGGTCCTCGGCGTCGTGATGGTTGCCGACCTTGTAGTAGGCATAGGAGTAGACGTCGCGCAGGTGGGTCCGGTAGAGGTCGGTGAAGGCGCGGTCGAGCTCGGCCTTGTCGGCCGGCGGCGCCTTCGTCGACGATTCCGCGCCGCTCGCTTCCCCTTCGCCTGGCATCGGTCAAGCCTAGATCAGCGCTCCGGGCCATCTCAGGCCGCCTTTCGCGTCCGCTCGGCCCGGCGCAGGCCCGCGACCCACTCGCCGGCGTCGATCTCGCCCTCGATCAGCGACGCGAGCCCGACCAGGCTCGGGGCGTCGACGCCGGCTGCGACCACGGTCTCGGCGATCAGCGGCACCGACTCGAGGCCCTCGGACGCCTGCCCGATCCGGCCCGGGATCTTCTCGGCCGGGACGCCCGCGCCGAGCAGCTCGCCGGCCTGGCGGTTGCGGCTCTTCGGCGCCAGCACAGTCGCGGTCAGATCGCCGACCCCGGCGAGCCCGGTGAAGGTCTCGAGCTTGCCTCCATGCGCGAGCGCGAACTCGACGCACTCGCGCCAGACCCCGGCCGCGGCGATCCCGGCCGCGTTGAGGCCGAAGCGCTCGGCCGCCGCGGCCGCGAGCGCGGCGGCGTTCTTGGAGGCGCCGGCGACCTCGACCCCGGTGACGTCGTCGGTGCGCTCGCAGACGAGTCCGGCGCGGTCGAAGACCTCGCCCAGCATCGCCCGCAGGTCGGGATCGGCGCTGCCGAGCACCAGGGCCGCCATCCCGGCGGCAGCCTCGCGCGCGTGCGCGGGGCCGCCGAGGCAGGCGAGCGCGCGGGCGCGGACGCGCTCGGAGACGTACTCGTTCGGCAGCGCCCCCATCGGCTGCACGAACCCCTTCGACAACAACAGCACCGAGGCCCGCGAGCCGATCCGGTCGGCGAGCGCGCCGACCACGTTCGGGAGCGCCGAGGCGGGGACCGCGAGGCAGATCAGGTCGCAGCCGGCGAGCTCGATCTCGGTCGAGCGCTTGACCTCGATCCCCTCCGGCAGCTTGACCCCGGGCAGGTACTCCTCGTTCTCGCGCTTGCGCGCGATCTCGTGCGCCTTGTCCTCGGTGCGGGTGCCGAGCGCGACCTCGAGCCCGCCGCGGGCGAGCAGCACGGCGACCGCGGTGCCCCAGCTGCCGGCGCCGATCACCGCCGCCTTGCGCAGCGGCGGCAGCCCGCCGAGCCATTCCCACTGCAGCTCGATGTTCGGCCAGATCCGCTCGGTCACGCTCGCCGCGAGCGCCGGCGAGGGCTTCTCGGTGCGGGGGAAGGTGAGCGGCTTGCCGGCGCGCAGCTTCACCTTGCGCGGGCGGATGCGCCAGCCGCGCCGAACCTGCTCCGAGCCCTGGACGGCGATCGGCAGCACCGCCGCGCCCGTCTCCAGCGCCAGCCGCCCGACGCCGCGCTTCGGCCGTCCCAGCGAGCCCGTCCTGATCCGGGTCCCCTCGGGGAAGATGACCACCGTCCCGCCGCGCTCGACGACCATCCGGGCGGTCTCCATCGCGGTCTCATCGGATTGACCACGGCGGATCGGGAACGCGCCGAGCCGCGACAGGACCCAGGCCTGCCACGGGGTCTCGAACAGCTCCACCTTGGCGACGAACTGCAGGCGCCGGCGCCAGGGCAGGAAGGCGCCGATCACGAACGGGTCGAGGAAGCTGCGGTGGTTGGAGGCGACGATCAGGCCACCCTTGAAGCGGGCGTGCTCGCGGCCCGAGCGCTGGAGCCGGAAATAGACGAGGAAGATCGGGACGAGGATGACCCTGGCGACGTAGTAGAGGACCCAGCTGGTGCCGTGCTCGCGGGCGAACCGGTGGTAGCCGTCGAAGCGCTCCTGGCTGATCACGTCGTCGGACCGCGGCGGCGACGATGCCGGTCGTCTCTGATCCATGCCTGTGCCTACACGTGCGCGGACCGGGCGTTACGGGCGGTGCGCAAGACTCGGGCCATGGACGCGGTCCCCGGCCCCCCGCCCCTGACCACCGAGCGTCTGCGCCTGCGCCCGCTCGGGCCCGCCGACCTCGACCCCCTGTTCGAGATCTACTCCGATCCGGAGGCGATGCGCTACTGGAGCTCGCCGCCCTACGAGGACCGCGCCCAGGCCGAGGAGATGCTGGCCCGGATCGAGCGCAACTTCGCCTCGGGGGAGGTGCACGTCTGGGGGATCGAGCGGTTCGATGACGGCGAGCTGCTGGGGACGGTGACGCTGATGTTCGAGCCCGGTCAGCCGCGCGCCGAGCTCGGCTACATGCTCGGGCGCCCCCACTGGGGTCGCGGCTACGCCGCCGAGGCCCAGCGCCGAGTGATCGACCACGCGTTCGGCGACCTCGGCCTGACCCGGCTCGAGGCGGACACCCACCCGCTGAACGAGGCCTCGATCCGCTCGCTCGAGCGGCTCGGGTTCACCCGCGAGGGCACCCTGCGCGAGCGCTGGACGGTCGCCGGCGAGGTCTCAGACAGCGCGATCTTCGGGTTGCTCGCGCGCGAGTGGAGCTAGCCGGCGCTCACCAGGCCGCCTCGAGCAGCTCGCGGATCTCGCGCGCCCCGGGCACGTCCGGGGTCCGCTGCAGCTCGGAGCGGGCGATGATCGCCTTCACCGCGCGCTCGAGCGCCTCGCGCTCGGCGCCCAGGTCGCGCAGGCGCCGCCGCCCGCCGCCGAGCTCGGTGACCCGCTCGGCGAGCCCGGCATTGGAGGTGCCGAGAGCGCGGGCGAGCGCCGTCATCTGCGGGCCGCAGCGCGAGCGCAGCATCTCGAGCACGTGGGGCAGCAGCGTCGCGTTGGTCTCGGCGTGCGGGATCCTCAGCTCGCGCACGAGGCTCTGGCAGACGACGTGATGGAGGCCGAACCCGGCCGAGTCGAGCGCGTAGGCGCAGAGGATCGAGCCGAGCGCGAGGCCCGCGGGGTCGCGTTCGGAGCGCGGCGCGTCGAGCGACCTGGCGATCAGCTTCGCCCCGCGCAGTGTGGCGAGCTCGGAGACCGGGTTGGCGAGCGGGGTGTAGAGCGAGTCGGCGCCGTGGGCGAGCGCGTTCATGGCACTCGCCCGCAGCCGCTTCTCGGGCAGCCCGACCATCAGCGGCGGATCGGCGAGCACCACGGCCGGCCGCACCAGCCCGTCCTCGGCCTCGTCCTCGTGGCCCTCGGGCAGCCGGTGGATCCGGGTCATCTCGGCGCCCGAGAGGGTCGTCGGCAGCGCCGCCACCCGGCTGCCCCTGACCGCCGCCAGCGCCTTCGCCACGTCGATCACCCTGCCGCCGCCGAGCGCCACCAGGTCGCGGTCGCCGACGTCGGATACGAGCCGCGCGGCGACCTCGTTCACCGACCCCGGCGGCACGTGGTGGAAGCAGGTCGCGTCCTCGGCGAGCTCGAGCGGCGCCGCGCCCATCGCCCGCTCCGTCGTCAGCAGCTCGTAGGACCCGAACCCGCGCTCGCGCAGGATGTCGAGCGACTCGCCGACGACCCCGGCGCGGAAGTGGATCGTCCGCTCGCCGTCCCGCCAGGTGAAGTCGTCGTCGCTCACAAGCCCGGAGTGGGGATCGAACCCACGACCTTTCGCTTACAAGGCGAATGCTCTACCAGCTGAGCTATCCGGGCGGGACGGGTCCAAGAATAGATTCGCCGCGGCGTACCGACGCCGCGGCGAACCAGGAGAGCGCGCGTACCCGGCCGGCTCTAGACCAGGACCTCGCGCCCCGAGATGTGTGCGGCGACCTTCCGCTTGACCCGCTGCAGGGCGTTGTCGACCGTCTTCGTGTCGCACTCGAGCCGCTCGCCGATCTGCTCGTACGAGTAGCCGTCGAGGTAGAGCGAGAGCACCCGGCTCTCGAGCTCGGAGAGCACGCTCGCCAGACAGGCGACCAGCGCCCGCAGCTCCTCGCTCGCGATCGCGCGCTCGGCCGGCTCCTCCGAGATCGGTCCCGGGAGTACCTCCTCGAGCGTGGTCTCGGCATCGCCGGCCGCCGCCGGGGTCTGGGCGAAGGAGACGTACTGGTTCAGCGGCGCGTGCTTGTTGCGGCTCGCCGTCTTCACCGCGGTGATGATCTGGCGCGTGATGCAGAGCTCGGCGAAGTTGCGAAAGCTCGACTCGCGGTCGGTGCGGAAGTCGCGGATCGCCTTGTAGAGGCCGACCAGGCCCTCCTGGATCAGATCCTCGGAGTCGCCGCCGAGCAGGAAATACGACGAGGCCTTGAGACGCACGAAGCCGCGATAACGCTTGACGATCCGGTCGTAGGCGTCGGGACTGCCCTTCTTCGCCAGCGCGACCAGGTACGTATCCTCAAGCTCCGGTTGAGAGTCAGACCTAGACGACGCGCGCGCCGTCGCGGCCCGCGCTGCCGGCATCGTTGCTGTCTGTTGGGTAGGTACGGCCACTGGTTCCCTCCATCTCGGGTTTGAACCTGTGGCGCCCGTACCTCCCCTGGTGGGCGCCTTCTCCTCCGGGCGAACCAAGGGTCGATCTCGACCTTTAGTTCACCCTTATGTGCCGGCAGTCTAAGCCTGCCGACATAGTTCTGTCAACCTGCGGCAGTTTCGCGCAAGATCCGTTGCAGTCTGGAGGCTCCGTCCGCGAGTGCCGCTAGGCCTATCCCCCGCTTCGCTGCCGCAGCGCCTCGAACAGCAGCGCGGCGGCCGCGGCGGAGACGTTGAGCGAGGCGACCCGGCCGCGGACCGGGAGCGCGATCAGCGCGTCGCACCGTTCGGCCACCAGACGCCGCAGCCCCTTCCCCTCGCTGCCGAGCACGAGCACGACCTTGCCGGTCAGGTCGGTCCGGGTGTAGCTGCCGGGCGCGCCGGCGTCCGCCCCGTAGACCCAGGCGCCCGCCTCCTTGGCCCGGGCGAGCCACTCGGCGAGGTTCGCGACCCGGGCGATCGCGAGGTGCTCCGTGGCGCCGGCCGAGGCCTTGACGGCGGCGGCGGTCACCGAGGCGGCGCGCCGGCTCGGAATCACCAGGCCGTCGGCCCCGGCCGCCTCCGCCGTGCGGGCGACGGCGCCGAGGTTGTGCGGGTCCTGGACCTGGTCGAGCGCGACGATCAGGCCGTCGGTGCGCTCGAGCAACTCGGCGGAGTCGGCGTACGGGTACGGGTCGACCTCGGCCACCACCCCCTGATGGTCGGGCGAGCCGGCGATTCTGGTGAGCTCGGCGGCGTCGGTCGCCGGCGTCTCCCAGACCCGGCGCACGCTCCGGCGGCCGCGCCGCGCCTCGGCCACCGGCCGGCGGCCGTAGACGACCTCACGCTGGGGCCGCTCGCTCAAGCCGAGCGCACGAGCTTGGCGCCGTCGGGCGTGTCGCGCACCGTCCACCCCATCGCCGCGAGTCGGTCGCGAAGCTCGTCGGCTCGGGCGAAGTCGCGCTCGCCGCGGGCGCGCTCACGCTCGGCGAGCAGCGCCTCGGCCTCGGGGTCGGCGGCCGCGTCGCCGGACTCGAGCAGCGATTCGAGCCCGAGCAGGGACAGCAGCTCGGCGAGCGCATCGCGGGCGCCGGGCAGCGGGCGCCGGTTGCCTTCGGCAACCAGTTCGAAGACCGCCGCCCAGGCGCGCGGGGTGTTGAAGTCGTCGGCGAGCGCGTCGAGGAAGGCCTCTCGGCGCTCGGCCACGAACGGGTCCTCCCCGCCCTCCGGAGCCTCGCCGAGGTAGTTGCGGATCCGCTCGAGCCTGGCCGCCGCCTGCGCCAGCGCGTCCTCTGAGAACTCGAGCGGCTGGCGGTAGTGGCCGGAGCTCAGGTAGGCGACCACCGCCTCGGCGCCGAACCGGTCCAGCGCAACCGAGAGCTGGAAGATGTTGCCGAGCGACTTCGACATCTTCTCGGCGTCGGTGCGGACCATCCCGTTGTGCATCCAGATCCGCGCCAGCGGCACCCCGCGGGCCGCCTCGGTCTGGGCGATCTCGTTCTCGTGGTGGGGGAAGATCAGGTCGGAGCCGCCGGTGTGGATCTCGAAGTCGGCGCCGAGCAGCTTCTCGGCCATCGCCGAGCACTCGATGTGCCAGCCCGGGCGGCCCTCGCCCCAGGGCGAGCCCCAGAACGTGTCCTCGCCCTGCTTGCGCGCCTTCCACAGGGCTAAGTCGAGCGGGCTCTCCTTCAGCTGCGCGGAGCCCGCCTCCTCGCCCTGGTCCATCTCGTCCGGGTCGCGGTTGGAGAGCTTGCCGTAGCCGTCGAAGCTGCGGACGCGGAAGTAGACGTCGCCGCCGGACTCATACGCGTGCCCGGACCCGATCAGGTCCTCGATCAGCTCGACGATCTCGGGGATCGTCTGGGTCGCGAGCGGCTCCGCGTCCGGGCGCCCGAGCCCGAGCCGGTCGGTGTCGGAGACGTAGGCGGCGAGCATCTCCGAGACGTG
Organism: Solirubrobacterales bacterium; assembly: GCA_035620355.1. Lineage (GTDB taxonomy): Bacteria > Actinomycetota > Thermoleophilia > Solirubrobacterales > 70-9 > WHSW01. The sequence continues at coordinate 14,441 of DASPGZ010000050.1, forward strand.
CTCGGTCGAGCCGATCCCGGCTGCGCGGGCGGCGTCGTAGATCTTGTCGTTGACGTCGGTGACGTTGATCACCAGCCGCGGCTCGTATCCCTCGTGGGCGAGGAAGCGCCGCAGCAGCATCGGGATCACGTAGGGGCGCGCGTTGCCGACGTGGATCCGCGAGTAGATCGTCGGACCGCAGGCATAGATCCCAACCTTCGGCGGCTCCCGCGGCTCGAGCTCGGCGAGCTCGCCGCTGAGCGTGTCTCGGATCCTCACCGTGCGCACCTGTCCATGCTATTTGCGTGAAACGCACGCGAGCGCCGCGATCGGCGCCCGACGGCACCGCTAACGTCCGCGGCGATGGCATCGGCAGGTGCGGCGGCCGGGACGGCCTCGCTTCACGAGCAGCGCTCCTTGCGTGCCCGCGCGGCATTCGAGGAGCTCCCGAACAGGTATCTCGGCGCCCCGGACGACCTCGACGCGACCATCCAGGTGCGGCTCGGCGACGTCGGCAGGACCTGGGAGATCCGCCTGCGCGGCGAGCGCTGCGACGTGCACCCGTCGCCGGCGCGCGAGCCCGACGCGGTCATCGGCACCGACGCCTCGACCTGGTTGGCGCTCCGCGAGGGCCGCCTCTCGGGCCTCGACGCGTTCTCGCAGCGGCGCCTGTACGCGCGCGGCGACCTCGATCTCGCGCTCGGCTTCGAGGGCATGTTCCGGCTCCCCGGCGGCCGCGACCCGCTGCTTCGGGTCGCCCGTGCCGAGACCTCGCGCGGCCGGGTGACGACGCTGATCTCGGGCGACGGGGCCGAGCACGCGATCTGCCTCCATGGGCTCGGTTCGAACAAGGCCTCGTTCTTCGAGACGGTCGCGGCGCTCTCGCCCTCCTACACAGTGCACGCGCTCGACCTGCCCGGCTTCGGCAGCTCCGACAAGCCCGCCCGCGGTGCCTACGACGCGCCCTGGTTCGCCGACGCCGTCCTCTCCTACATGGACGCGGTCGGGATCGGCCGCGCCCACCTGGTCGGCAACTCGATGGGCGGCAGGGTGGCGATCGAGGTCGGCTTCGAGGCGCCCGAGCGGACCGCGTCGCTGAGCCTGCTCGCCCCGGCGCTCGCCTTTCGCCGCCGCCAGCTCGCGCCCGTGGTGCGGCTGCTGCGCCCGGAGCTGGCCGTGATCCCCCACGGGCTGCGAGAGCGGATCGTCCGCGAGCAGTTCCGGGCCCTGTTCGCCTGCCCGGAGCGCCTCGATCCGGCCACGGCGGACGTCGCGATCGAGGAGTTCTGCCGCCTCTACCGCTCGCGCGCCGCCCGGGTCGCGTTCTTCGCCGCCGCCCGCAACATCTACCTCGACGAGCCGCGCGGCGAGCGCGGCTTCTACGCCCGGCTCGCCCTGCTCGAGCCCCCGGCGCTGTTCGTCTGGGGCGAGCGCGACCGGATCATCCCGCCGGCGTTCGCGCGCCACGTCGCCGAGGCCCTGCCCGGCGCCGAGCAGGTGATCCTCGACGACTGCGGGCACGTGCCCCAGGTCGAGTTCGCCGAGCGCGCCAACCTTCTGATCGGCGCACACATCGCCGCCGCGAGCGCGGGAGCGGAGCCCGCCGCCGGCGGCATCCTGCGCCGCGCCTTGCGCCGCGCCGGCTGAGCGCCTCCCGCACCCGGCACCGCGGTCCGCCTCTATGATCGGCCGATGGCCGACCCGACGGTGCTGGGGGAGCAGGCGAAGCGAAACGGCGCGCACGCGAACGACAGCGGGCGCGCGCGCGACGCGGCGCTGGGATCGCTCGGCGCCGCGGCACGGGCCGGGACCCGGACCTTCGGCCGCGCGAGCGGCGGCCTGCTCGGAGCCGGCCGCCGGCTTGCCGGCGACGCGCTCGGCGCCGCGGCCCGCCAGGCGCAGCGTGCGCTGACCGCCGACCTCGACGACCGCGACCCCGACTACATCCGCGAGAACCTGCCGCTCTCCTGGCTGTTGGCGACGCTCTGGTACCGGGCCGAGGTCCGCAACATGGGCAACGTCCCCGAGCGGGGCCCCGTGCTGCTGGTCGGCAACCACACCGGCGGCAACATGTCGCCCGAGGTGATCGTCCTGCCGCTCGCCTTCTCGACCTACTTCGGGGTCGAGCGGCCGTTCTACCAGCTCGCTCACAACCTGGTCCTGGCGTCGCCGGCGGGCCCGTTCCTGCGCCGCTACGGCGCCATGGCCGCCTCGCACGAGCACGCCGAGGAGGCGCTGCGAGCCGGCGCCGCGGTGCTCGTCTTCCCCGGAGGCGACTGGGAGGTCCATCGGCCGTCCTGGGAGCGCAACAAGGTCGACCTCGCCGGCCGCCGGGGGTTCATCAAGCTGGCGCTGAAGGCGAACGTGCCGGTGGTCCCGGTGGTCACGATCGGCGGCCAGGAGACGGCCCTCTTCCTCAGCCGCGGGGCCTGGCTCGCGAAGCTCACCGGCGCCGACCGCTATCTGCGGCTCAAGGTGCTGCCGATCTCCCTCTCGCTGCCCTGGATCCTCAACGTCGGCGACCTCTTCGGCCACCTGCCGCTGCCGGCGAAGATCACGATCGAGGTCGGCCGCCCGATCGACCTGCACGAGCAGTTCGGCCCCGACCCGGACGTCGACGAGGTCTACGACCACCTGACCGGGCTGATGCAGGACACCCTCGACGGGCTCGCCGCCGAGCGTCGCTTCCCGGTGATCGGCTGATGCGCCTGAACGAATCGATCGTCGTCGCCGCCCGGCCGCAGCTGGTCTGGGACTACATCGCCGATCCCGCCAACGCGCTCCATTTCATGTCCGGGATCACCCGCTGGGAGGTCGAGGGCGAGACCCGGATCGGGCTCGGCGCCCGCTACCGGATGCTGATGCGGGTCGGCTCGGCCGAGATGGGCGGGCTGGTCGAGATCGTCGAGTTCTCGGAGCCGCTCGACATGGCGTGGTCGTCGGTCACCGGGGTCGACCAGCGCGGCCGCTGGCGCCTGCGCAAGGCGGGCGGCGGCCGCACCAGGGTCGAGTTCCGGTTCGCCTACGGGGTCGCCGGCGCCGGGCTGATCGGCTACGTCTCCGAGCGGGTCGCGGCCCCCTCGGTTCGCCGGCACCTGCGCGAGTCGCTGGTCCAGCTCAAGCGCGAGGTCGAGCACGAACAGCAGCGCCAGGACGCGGCCCGGCGCCAGGCCGAGCGCGAAGCCGCGACCGCCTGATCCCTAGGCGAGCTCGCGCTTGAGCACCTTGCCGGTGGCGTTGCGCGGCAGCGAGTCGAGGAACTCGACCTCGCGCGGGACCTTGTAGCGGGCGAGGTTCTGCTTCACGTAGGACTTGACCCCGTCCTCGTCGATCGAGCCGCCCTCGGAGGGGACGACAAACGCCTTCAGCCGCTGGCCGAAGTCCTCGTCGTCGACCCCGATCACCGCCACCTCCTTGACCGCATCGTGGCCGGCGAGCAGGTCCTCGACCTCGCGCGGGAACACGTTCTCGCCCCCGGAGACGATCATCTCGTCGTCGCGGCCGTCGATGAACAGGCGGCCGGCCTGGTCGAAGTGGCCGACGTCCCCCGACGAGAGCAGGCCCTCGTAGACGTCCTTGCCGCCGCCGCCGGTGTAGCCCTCGAAGGCCATCTCGTTGCCGACGAACACGCGCCCGGTCTCGCCCGTCGGGACCTCGCCCTTGCCCTCGTGGTCGACGATCTTGACCACGGTCCCGCGCGGCGGCAGACCGGCGGTCCCTGGCGCCGCGCGCAGGTCGGCGGGCGTCGCAATCGTCGCCCAGGCGACCTCGGTCGAGCCGTAGAGGTTGTAGAGGTTGTCCCCGAACTGGTCCATCCAGCGCTGGGCGAGGGGTCCGGGCAGGGCCGAGCCGCTCGCCGCCGTCACCCGCAGGCTCGAGAGGTCGTACTTGGCGAGCACCGACCGGTCGAGCTGGAGGATCCGCTGCATCATCACCGGGACGACGATCAGCGCGGTCGCGCGGCTCTCGGCGATCGCCTTCAGCGTCTGCTCGGGATCGAACTTGCGGCGCAGGACGTAGGTCGAGCTGAGCGAGAGCCCGAGCATGAAGTGGGCGAAACCCCAGGAATGGAACAGCGGCGCCGCGATCACCGTCCGCTCGCCGGCCCGCAGCGGGATTCGCGAGAACATCGCCGCCAGCGGGCCGAGGGTGTCGGGCTGCCCGCGCTGAGCGCCCTTCGGCGTCCCCGTGGTGCCCGAGGTGAGGATGATGAACCGGCTCGACTCGTCGGGCGGGTCGAGGTCGCCGTCGTCCGCCGACTCGATCAGCTCGTCGGTCGTCGGGTCGCCCTCGGTGCCACCGTCGCTCCAGGAGATGTAGCGGCGGGTGTCCTCCTTGGCCTCGCCGAGCAACTCGGCGAACTCCTCGTCGTAGATCAGCGCCGCCGGCCGCTCACGCTCCATCACGTCCTCGAGCTGGGGGCCCGAGAAGGCGGTGTTCATGTAGAGCCCGTTGGCGCCGAGCTTCGCCGCCGCCAGGCTCGCGTCGATGAAGCCGCGGTGGTTGCGGGCCATGATCGCGATCCCGTCCCCGGCCCGCACCCCCTGGTTCGCGAGCGCCCGGGCGAGCGCGTTCGAGCGCCGGTGCTCCGAGGCGAAGCTGATCGTGCCGGCCTCGTCGATCACCATCGCCTGATCGGGGCGGGCGATCGCCGCGGCGGCGATCCCGGCCGCTGGGGAGGCGCCCCAGCGCCCGATCTCGCGGGCGACCCGCGCGACCTTGTCGGGGCGCATCGGCCGGATCACGCCGGCCTGGGCGAGCGTGATCAGGTTGAAGGGGACGTCGGGCAGCGACCCGAGCGAACCGAGCTTGACCTTACGGGCGAGCGAGAGCGGGTCGCGGAACTCCATCGGCGGCTAAATAATCTAGTCCCGTTCGCCGTCCAGCAGCGCCACGGCGATGCAGGCGATCCCCTCGCCGCGGCCGACGAAGCCCATCCCCTCGTTGCTGGTCGCCTTGACGCTCGCCGGCGCGCCGAGCACCTCGGCCAGGTTGCGCTCCATCTCGGCCCGCTGGGCGCCCAGCCGGGGCGCCTCGCAGATCACGGTCGCGTCGACGTTGGCGACCGGGCCGTCCAGCATTCCGACCACCGTGCGCATCAGGTCGAGCGAGTCGGCGTCGCGCCAGGTCTCGTCGTCGGGCGGGAAGTGGGTCCCGAGGTCGCCGAGCCCGGCCGCGCCCAGCAGCGCGTCGATCACCGCGTGGGCGATCACGTCGGCGTCCGAGTGGCCCTCGAGCCCGAGCTCGTGCTCGACCTCGACCCCGCCCAGGACCAGCCGCCGGCCGGAGGCGAAGCGGTGGCTGTCGTAGCCGATCCCGACCCTCATCCGAGCGGCTCCTGACGGCGCTCGCGGTGCTCGAACACGCTCAGCTCGCCGACGCCCCAGCCGCGCATCGTCTCGACCGCGGTCTCGTAGTCGCGGCCGACGTCCTCGGGAAGGTGGGCGTCGGAGGAGAGCGCGAAGACCGCGCCCGCATCGATGCACATCTCGGCGAAGGCGTCGGAGGGATAGAGCTCGGCGGTCGGCTTGCGCAGCCCCGCGGTCGAGACCTCGACCGCCACTCCGGTTTCGGCGATCGCCTCGATCGCCGGCTCGTAGTGAAAGCGCGGGTCGCGCCGCGGGCGCGCGCGCTCGTCGCCCCAGTACTTGACCAGGTCCGGGTGGGCGAGGATGTCGTAGAGGCCCGAGCGGGCCGCCTCGGCGAGCGTCTCGAAGTAACGGCGCCAGAGCCGGTCGGGATCGCCGTCGGTGCGCCAGACGTCGAACTCGGGGTCGTCGACCGCCCGGTCGCCGAGGAAGTGAACCGAGCCGACGACGTAGTCGAAGTCGTGCGCGTCGAGCATCGCCGCGATCCGGTCCTCGCGCCCGGGGACGAAGTCCATCTCGATCCCAAGCCGCAGCGGGGTCGTGCGTACGAAGTCGCAATAGGCGGCCAGGTCGTCGAGCGCGTTGCGCTGCCAGAACGGGTGGTCCCAGATCTCGAGCGCGTCGGCGAACCGGTGCACGTGCTCGGAGACGCCGAGCTCCGAGATCCCGGCCTCGGCCGCCGCCTCGAGGTAGCGGTCGGCGTTCTCGGCGGTGAAGTAGCGCTCCGGCGAGGCGTCGGTCTCGTCGGGCCGCAGGTGGACGTGATAGTCGGTGAGCACGTGGCCTGAGGGTAGTTTGTGCGCATGGTCCACATGCGGATCGTCGTGCCCTCGTACCAGTCCGACCACGTGCTCGACCTGCTCGAGCACTCGGAATCGGTCTGCAACCTGATCTTCTTCGAGCGCGCCGCGCGCAAGCCCGACGGCGACGTGATCCTCTGCGACGTCGCCCGCGAGGACGCCAGCGTGATCGTCTCCGACCTGCGCGAGCTCGACGTCGACAAGGAGGGCTCGATCGCGCTCGAGGAGATCGACTCGGCGATCTCGGCCGCGGCCACCAAGGCAGAGCGCTCGAGCAAGGGCGCTGCCGGCGACGCGGTGGTCTGGGAGGAGGTCGAGGCCCGGACCTCCGAGGACATCGAGCTCAACAGCGTCTTCCTCGCCTTCATGGCGCTCGCCTGCCTGATCGCCTCGGTCGGGATCATGCTCGACTCGCCGATCCTGATCGTGGGCGCGATGATCGTCGGGCCCGAGTTCGGGCCGATCGCCGGCCTCTGCGTCGCCTTGGTCCAGCGCCGGCGCGACGTCGCCAGGCGCTCGCTGAGAGCGCTCGCGATCGGCTTCCCGGTCGGGATCACAGCCGCATGGCTGTTCGCGCTCGCGATCAAGGCGGTCGACCTTACCCCCGAGGGGTTCATCGACTCCGACCACCCGCTGACCGACTTCATCACCCACCCGGATTCGTTCTCGGCGATCGTCGCGACGTTCGCCGGGATCGCAGGGATGCTCTCGCTGACCTCGGCCAAGTCCGGCGCCCTGATCGGGGTGTTGGTCTCGGTGACCACGATCCCGGCGGCCGCAAACATCGGCGTCGCCTTCGCTTACTCCGACTGGACGGAGTGGCGCGGCGCGATGCTGCAGCTGGCCGTCAACCTCGCCGCGATCGTGCCCGCCGGGGTCGCGACCCTGTTCGTCCAGCGCCGGCTCTACGTCCGCCGCCACCGCCGGCATCTGGACGACAGCGCCCGCGAGAAGGCGGGGCTGCCGCTGGGCCGCAGGCGACGGCTCGGCAGTGCTACCTATGAGGCCCCACCGAGGCCGGAATGAGGCCGGCGACGAGATGAACCGCACGCTCACAGACCTGGCCGTGATCATCGGCACCTTCGCCGCCGTGACCGCGCTCGCGGCGGCGCTCGGCGCCGCCAACTTCGGCACCGCGCTCACCTTCGGCGAGCTCGCCTTCGTGATCGCCCTGTTCTGGGCGATGCTGCGGCGCTAGCCGTCGAGCAGCGCTTCGATCGTCGCCAGATCGGCGGTGGTGGTCAGCTTCGGGTTCGGGCCCGGCGCCGGTTCGACCAGGACCCGGCCCCCGGCCGCCTCGACCAGCATCGCGTCGTCGGTCGCGGCCGCGACCTCGCCGCCGTCGCGATCGTGGGCCGCCCGCAACGCCTCGGCCCGGAACACCTGCGGGGTCTGCGCCGCCCAGAGGCCGTGGCGGCTCTCGGTCGCGGTGATCGCGCCGGCGTCGCCGACCCGCTTCAGCGTGTCGGCGACCGGGTTCGCCGCGATCACCCCGGCGGCCTCGGGCTCCGAGGCGAGCCGCTCGACCAGCGCGTCGACCAGCCGGCCGTCGATCAGCGGGCGGGCGGCGTCGTGGACGGCGACGATCGCCGCCCGCGCCGGGACCTCGGCCAGCGCGTGGCCGACCGAAGCCGCGCGGGTGTCGCCGCCGGAGACGACGATCGGGTGAAACGAGCCCGGCTCGCCGGGCAGGCCCGCGGACTCTCCTGCCAGCCGCTCGAGCTCCTCCTCGTGGCCGGGGGGCGCCGCCACGACGACCACCGTGACCGCCTCGGCGGCGCGCATCGCCGCCAGCGACCAGGACACGAGCGGGCGTCCTGCCACCTCCACCAGCGCCTTGGGCCCGCCGGCTCCGAGCCTCTCTCCGGAGCCGGCGGCCGCGATCAGCGCGGCTGCGTGATGCGAGCCGTCAGGCCGTGGCGGTGGCGCCGAAACGCTCCTCCAGGAGACCATCGATGTACTCCTCGGCCCCGTCGGCGTCCTTGTCGAGCGCGTACATGAACTCGGAGGCGAGGATCTTCTTCGCCCGCGTGTACATCTGCTTCTCGCCCGTCGACAGGCCCTTCTCCCACTCGCGGATCGCGAGGTTGCGGACGACTTCGGCGAGCTCGTACACGTCGCCGGTCTTGATCTTCTCGCGGTTGTACTTGAACCGGCGGTTCCAGTTCTTTGGCATCTCCGACACCTCACCGGTGAGCACGCCGATCACCCGCTGAACCGCGTCCTCATCGATAACCCGCCGGAGCCCGGCCCGGTGCGCGTTCTCGCACGGGACCATCACCGTCATGTCGTTGTGCAGGATCTTGATCGTCAGGTAGTCCTTCGACTCCCCCATCATGTCCCGCGACTCGCGCTTGAGCACGACCCCGGCGCCGTGGTGCGGGTAGACCACGTTGTCGCCGACCTGGAACTCGCACTCCTGCGGCTCCAGGTCCTCGAGATCCTCGAGGCCTGCCTCCTCTACTGCTGTTTCTGAGATGTTCGCCTCCTCAATTAGAGACGGCCGCTCTCGCGGCCGTCTGGTTCATCGGTATCGGTCGACGATGTCGACCTCCTGAAGCCTGCGGATGCCCTCGCGGATCTCCTTCGCGCGGGCGTCTCCTACCCCCTCGATCGCCGCCAGATCGGAGTCGGATGCGGTGAGCAGCGACTCGAGGTCGCCGAAGTGGTTGACGACCTTCTGCGCCACCAGCCGCGGTAGCCGTGGGACGCCCGAGAGCGCCCGGTAGCCGCGCGCGGTGACCCTGAAGTCGATCGTGTTGGTCTTGCGGTCGTAGCCGAGCAGCTCGGCCAGCCGCCCGTAGTCGAGCAGCTCCGTATGCCCGAGCTCGCCGAGCTCGGCCAGCGCCCGCTCGATCGTCTGCTCGGAATCGATCGCGCAGTAGTCGCGCACGAGCGCGGCGCGCTCGGCCATCACCCCGACCACCGAGTCCTCGAGCTGCATCTCGATCAGCCTGCCCTCGGCGCCGAGCTCGATGATGTGGCGCTCGACCTCGGTCGCCATCCGGGTGACCAGCTCGGCGCGCTGGAGCACCGAGAGCACGTCGTAGAGGACGACGCCGCCGGCGAACTCGAGCGCGGTCAGCCGTCCGGCCACCTGGTCGAGCCGCGCCCGGTACTTCTCCAGCGTCGCCAGCCCCTGGTTCGCCTTCGAGAGCACCGTCGAGATGTCCTCGAGGATGTACTTGATCCCCTCGATGTAGAGCGAGACCACGTCGCGGCGCTGGGAGATCGCGATCACCAGCGCCTTGGTCTGCTTCGAGACGCGCTCGGCGGTGCGGTGGCGGGTCCCGGTCTCCATCGAGAGGATCGTCGGGTCGGGCATCAGCTGCACGTTCGCCCACATGATCTTCTCGGCGGAGGGCGGCATCACGATCGCCCCGTCCATCTTCGCCACTTGGTACAGGAGGCCGGGCGTGTAGTCGACATCGAGGCGCAGGCCGCCGGAGAACAGGTAGGAGACCTCCTCCGGCTCGGCGACCACGATCAACCCGCCGGTGCGCGCGTGGATGATGTTGTCGATCCCCTCGCGCAGCGGAGTCCCCGGCGCGACCATGTCCAGAGCCCTCAATAGCCGGGGGTCCTGCCTAGCCTCCAGCTCGTTCAGCTCATCCCCGGGGTGCTGCACCTGCTTATTTTGGCAAAACGGCTTATGGCTCAGCATCCAGGCCATTTCCGTGTGGACAGGTAGGAATAGCGCTTGTCAAGCCGCGCGCTCAACCGCGCCGACCCGGCGACCGAGCGCGGCCCGGATCGCGGACCGCAGCGAGGCCTGCGCATCGGCCCCCGGCGGCACCTCGGCGGCCGCCGGCGCGAGCACCGGGCGGAGCCCGAACTTGACCGCCTCGGCGACCCGGCGGTCGGCGTGGCCGACCCCGCGCAGCTCGCCGGTCAGCCCGACCTCGCCGAAGCAGGCGAGCGGGCGGCCCTCGGCGTCGGCAAGCGCCTCCCCTCGGTGCGCCGAGACCAGCGCCAGGGCGACCGCGAGGTCCGCGCCGGGCTCGTCGATGCGCACGCCGCCGGCGACGTTGACGAACACGTCGGCGCCGGAGAGAGAGGGGCCGCCGTGGCGGGCGAGCACCGCGATCACCATCGCCAGGCGGTTGCGGTCGATCCCGTTTGCGACCCGGCGCGGCGGCACGATCTCGGTCGGCGCGACCAGCGCCTGGACCTCGACCAGCAGCGGCCGCGTGCCCTCCATCGAGGCGAGCACGACCGACCCCGGCGCGGCGCTGGCCTCGGCGACGAAACGGGCCGAGGGGTCGACGACCTCGACCAGGCCGCCCGAGCGCATCTCGAACACGCCGACCTCGCTGGTGGCGCCGAAGCGGTTCTTGAGCGCGCGCAGGGTGCGGAAGCTGCGCTCGCGCTCGCCCTCGAAGAAGAGCACGCAGTCGACCAGGTGCTCGAGCACCCGCGGCCCGGCGACCGCGCCCTCCTTGGTCACGTGGCCGACCAGGATCACCGCGCAGCCGATCCGCTTCGCCACCTCCATCACCCCTCCGGCGGCCTCCCGCACCTGGCCGACCGAGCCCGGCGCCCCGGTGATCGCCGACGAGTGCATCGTCTGCACCGAGTCGATCACGCAGGCGTCGGGGCGCTCGGCCTCGAGCGTCGCGACCACCGTCTCGAGCGAGGTCTCGGCAAGCGCCGGCACCGCCAGCGCCCCCTCGCCCAGCCGCTCGGCCCGCAGCCTCACCTGCGCCGCCGACTCCTCGCCGGAGACGTAGAGCACCTTGTGGCCCCCGGTGCCGAGGTTGCCGAGCGCCATCCCGGTCAGGGTCGACTTGCCGATCCCCGGCGAGCCGCCGAGCAGGATCAAGGAGCCCGGCACGAGACCGCCGCCGAGCACCCGGTCGAGCTCGGCGATCTCGGTCCGCAGCCTCGCGACCGGCGGCGCGGAGACCTCGCGGAGCGCCACGGGTCGCCCGGGCGCGCCCCCCTTGGCGCCGCGGCCACCGGCCTTCGCGGGCTTCGCCTCGGCCCTCGGCGCCTCGACCAGGGTGTTCCACTCGCCGCAGCCGGCGCAGCGGCCCGACCAGCTCAGCGCCTCGTGGCCGCAGGAGGTGCAGAAGAAGGAGCTCGTCGGCCGGGCCATCGGGCCCAGCGTACGCACGGGTCCCGACGGCTCAACGCGCGATCGCGCCGGCTTCGTCAACTCCGGCGGGCGCGACGAGCACGGGGGCGGTGGCGAGCGCGGCTCCGCCGAGCGGTTTGGCGGCCGGCGGGCGATCCTGAGTGCGCGAGAGGATCGCAATCCCGGCCAGGGCCGCGAGCAGGGCGACCACCGTGGCGGCCACCCCCAACGGCGACTCGTGGATCGTCTCCTCGAGCAGGGTGACGCCGATGACGACGCTGGCGATCGGATCGAAGGCCATGCTGGTGGCGATCGCGGGGGCCAGCGCCCCGGTCGAGAGGGCGAGCTGGTTCAGGGTCAGCGAGATATAGCCGATCGCGATCAGGGCGTAGAGGTGCCAGTGGGTGAAGACGCTGAGGACGTCGTCGGCGAGCTGGTCGGTGACCACCTTGGTCAGCGCGGCGCTGAGCGCGAACAGGATCCCGGCGCCGATCCCGAGCAGGGCGGCGCGCTTCGACGGCCCGGCCTTGCGGGCGGCGAGGAACAGCGGCACGACGATCGCCGCGCTCACACCGCCGGCGATCAGCCACTCGCCGATCGGGGCGTCCTCGCGCCCGCCGGACGGGTCGGCGATCGTGAGGAAGAGGATCAGCGCCGTGACCACGAGCACGGCGGCGCCGATGTCGGCCCGCCCGACCCGCTGCCCGGTGATCTTCGCTCCCAGCGGAAGCGCGAAGACGACGCTCGAGACCAGCAGCGGCTGGACGATCGCGAGCCGGCCGATGCTGAGCGCGATCGCCTGGCAGACGAAGCCGAGCGCGTCGGCGGCGACGCCCGCGAGCCAGACAGGCCGGCGGGCCATCCTCAGCAGCAGCCCGGAGTCCGAGCCGCCCTCGGGCTCGTCCATGCCGGCGCGCTGCTGGAGCACGGTGCCGAGCGCGAACAGCAGCGCGGCGACGAGGGCGAAGGCGATGTCCATCCGGGGACCCTACGGCGGCTGCCGCGGGAAGGCGCCCTGAGCGGATTTTGAAGCCACCGGATCCGGGGGTAGGGTCGGACCATGCGCGCGCGAGGGATTGCGAGCGTCGCTCTGGGGGCCATCGTCCTCTCGGCCGCGCCGCCGTCCGTGGCGCTCGGGGCCTCGCAGATCGCGCAAAGCGATTCCACCGACCCGGCGATCGAGGGCTCGACGGTCACCTACACGACGACGATCGCCAACGGCGAGTCCGACAGCCGGACGGTCTCGCTGTCGGTCCTGCTGATCAAGGCCGAGACGGACGGTGCCGTCGACAACCCGTTGCTCTCCGCCACGGCCTCGCAGGGATCCTGCGCGATCGAGACCCCCGAGACCTACTTCGGCTACTGGCACCTGAGCTGCGACCTCGGCATCCTCGGACCCGGCGCGACCGCGACGGTCACCGACACCGCGCGGGCCAACTACTCGATGTCCCGGCTCGCCGACGGGGACCTGTGCCTGCTCGAGACCCCGGGCACCGTTTGCGACCGGGTCTTCGACGCCGAGGACACAACGGTGATCCATCCTCCGGAGATCGCCGGCTCGCCGAAGCTCAAGTTCAGCGGCCTTCCGGCCACCTGCGCCACCGATGACTTCACGATCAAGGTGAAGTCGAAGGCCGCCGGCGTCCGGAACCTCTCCGCGCAGTTCGCTGGGCCGTTCAACGAGTACGGCAGCCGGGCGATCGGGGGCGCGGACTTCCCGCCGACCGAGAAGCAGAAGGGGCGCAAGCTGAGGCTCAAGGTCCCGGTGCACGAGTTCCAGGCGAGCTTCTACAGGGTCGCGGTGCTGGCGTTGCGGGGTGGCGCGCCGAAGCTCAAGGCGAGCGTCACCTTCGAGGTCTGCAACGGGATCGGCCCACTGGGCAGACGCTCGTGGGACCCGGCGGGCGGCGGCTGACGCCCTAGATCGGGCGGCACTCCTCGAAGTCGAAGTTGCGCACCGGGCGCTCGGCCCGCTGCTCGAGCGCCGCCGCCTCGTCGGAGAGCCGCTCGGCCCGCTCGAAGCGCTTGCGCCGCAGGGCCTTCGCCGAGCGGACCCCGGTGGCGGTCGCGGCGCGCTCGCGCCGCAGCCACTTGGCGATCCGGCGGCGGTCGCCGCGCGGGCGCGGCAGCCCGGCGACCCGGTTGTAGCCCCGGCGAAGCTCGCGGTAGGCGCGGACGAACTCGCGCCCCGCCGCCTGCACCCGCGGGTGCTTCTTGCTCAGCAGGCGGACGCCGTTGGCGATCAGCCGCTTGGCGTCGTTTCGCTGCGGCTGGCAGATGTTGTCGGCCCGCTTGACGAACTCGGCGCGGCCGCTCTTCAGCGGCTCTGCCGCGGTCGCACCGGCGACCAGCGCCAGGCCGGCGATCAGGGCGAGGACGGCGAGTCGCACGGTCGCTTCGGCGCGGGCTCTAGGACTCGTCCGCGGACGCTTCGGCGTCGCCCGAGGGCTCGCCGTCGTCGGGCTCGTCGCCCGACTTCTTGGCGCCGACGCCGACGGGCTCCTTCTCGGAATCCTCGTCCTTGCGCTTGCGCGGCTTGCGCGGCTTGACCAGCTTCAGCGACAGCGGGTGCTCGTCCTGGTCTGCCGACGCGTCGTGGTCGACGACCACCGTGGTCCCGGAGACGATCGAGTCCGGGCCGAGGCGCAGGACCTCGTCGGCGAGCGGATCCTCGATGAAGCGCTGGATCGCGCGCCGCAGCGGGCGCGCGCCCATCGCCGGGTCCCAGCCCTTCTCGGCGATCAGGTCCTTCGCCGAATCGGTGAGATCGAGCTGGAGATCGTGCTCGGCCACCTGCACCTGGACGCGGGCGATCAGCAGGTCGATGATCTCGCGGACCTCCTCGCGGGAGAGCTTGTGGAAGACGATCACCTCGTCGATCCGGTTCAGGAACTCCGGGCGGAAGACCTTCTTCAACTCACCCATGATCCGTTCCTTCATGTCCTTGTAGGAGGCGCCGGTCTCGTCGTCGGAGATCGAGAAGCCGAAGGAGACGTTGCGGGCGATGTCCTTGGCGCCGATGTTCGAGGTCATGATCACGATCGTGTTGCGGAAGTCCACC
>DASPGZ010000051.1:0-2137 GCA_035620355.1 Solirubrobacterales bacterium
CCCTCCTCCATCGAGTCGGAGAGGCGGGGCATGACGATGTCCTCGGCCATCAGATCGCCCCCTCGGTGGTCGCGAGCGCGGCGCTGACCACATGCTCGGCGTGCGGGATCGCCGACTGCTCGAGACGCTTCGAGTAGGGCATCGGGACGTCGGCGCCGGTAACCCGCTGGACCGGCGCGTCGAGATGGTCGAAGGCCTGCTCGGCGACCAGCGCGGCGATGTTCGCGCCGACCCCGCCGTGGGGCCAGCCCTCCTCGACGACCACCAGGCGGTTGGTCTTGCGAACCGAGTCCAGGATCGTGTCGAGGTCGAGCGGCCGCAGCGTCCGCGGGTCGATCACCTCGGCCTCGATCCCGTGCTCGTGGGCGAGCGTGGTCGCCGCCTGCTCGGCGGTGTGCGCCATCCGCAGGATGCCGACGATGGTCACGTCGGCGCCCTCGCGTCGCACCACCGCCTCGCCGAAGTTGACCACGTGGTCGTCGGCGTCCGGGACCTCCCCGCGGACTCCGTAGAGGCTCTCGTGCTCGATGAAGATCACCGGATTGTCGTCGCGGATCGCCGCCTTCAGCAGGCCCTTGCCGTCGGCCGGGGTCGAGGGGGAGGCGACCAGCAGCCCCGGGATCTGCAGGAACATCGCCTCGAAGCTGTGGGAGTGGGTGGGCCCGAGCTGGTGGCCGCCGCCACCGGGCATCCGGACCACCATCGGCACCCGCGCCTGGCCGTTGAACATGTAGGGAATCGCCGCCGCGTGGTTGATGATCTGGTCGAACGCGAGCAACGAGAAGTTCACCGTCATCAGCTCGACCACCGGCCGCAGGCCGCCCATCGCCGAGCCGACCCCCATGCCAACGATCGTGTTCTCGGAGATCGGCGTGTCGCGGACCCGCTTCTCCCCGAACTCGTCCAGAAGGCCCTCGGTGACCTTGAAGGCGCCCTGGAACACGCCCACGTCCTCGCCGATCACGTAGACGGACTCGTCCCGGCGCATCTCCTCGGCCATCGCGTCGCGAAGCGCCTCGCGCATCCGCAGCGCCGGCATCCGGCCTCGTCCTCCTGCGGCTCGCCGAGCCCCTCGTCCTCGTCCTCGACCGCGTCACCCTCGTCGCGGTCGGCGAGCTCGTCGCCCTCGGCGCGACCCGCGGACGATGCCGCCTGGCCGCCGTAGGCCGCGCCTGCCTCGGCCAGGCGCTTCGCCTCGCCGGTCAGCTCCTCACCCTCGCGCTCGCCCGCGAAAGGCCGCGGCGCCCGCTCGTCGACCGCGTACCAGCCCGGGACCTGATCGCCGACCACGTAGAGGTGGTCGTAGAGCGTGTCGAGCGGCGGCTCGGGCGAGGCGTCGGCGAACTCGACCGCCTCCTTCACCCTGGACTCGATCCGCTCGCGCATCTCCTCGCGGGCGCCCTCGGCGAGCACACCCTCGGCCTCGAGCCGATCGGCGAACGCCTCGATCGGGTCCTTCTTGCGCCACTCCTCGACCTCCTCCTTGGTCCGGTAGATCTCGGGGTCGGCGGCGGAGTGGCCGCGGTAGCGGTAGGTGAACGCCTCGACCATCGTCGGCCGGCGCTCCTCGCGGGCGATCCTGATGTGCTCGGCGACCGTCTCGCGCATCGCCAGCACGTCCATGCCGTCGGCGCGCACCCCGGGCACCCCCATGCCCTCGGCCTTCCTCGAGAAGTCGGTGACCGCGGAGTGGCGCTCGACCGACGTGCCCATCCCGTAGAGGTTGTTCTCGAGGATGAACACCACCGGAAGCCGCCAGAGCGCCGCCAGGTTCATCGTCTCGCCGAAGTTGCCGGAGTTCGAGGCGCCGTCGCCGAACATGCAGACGGTGACGTCGTCCGTGCCCTTGTAGTCGGAGTCGAGCGCGAGCCCGGCCGCCAGCGGCAGGTTGCCGCCGACGATCCCGTACCCGCCCATGAACCGCTTCTCGCCGTCGAATACGTGCATCGAGCCGCCGCGGCCGCCTGAGGTGCCGTCGACCCGTCCGAAGAGCTCCGCCATCACCAGCTTCGGGTCGGTGCCGCGCGCGATCGCGTGCCCGTGGGTGCGATAGGTGCCGATCAGGTAGTCGTCCTCGCGCATGACCGACGTGGTGCCGACGATCGTCGCTTCCTCGCCGATCGCGAGGTGCAGGAAC
>DASPGZ010000052.1:0-6766 GCA_035620355.1 Solirubrobacterales bacterium
CGGAATTGCCCATCTGCCCCTCGGGCAGGCCGACGTCGCGACCGCCGGCCGACAGGGTCGTCCGCGGGTAGCGCTCCCAGAGCTGGTCGAAGACCGGCGTATCGGCGAGCGAGATCGCGTTGCCGGGCCCCGGCTCCGCCAGCCCCCAGCCGTCGAGGATCACGAGCGCGAGCGAGGGCACCGGGATCGAATCGGCCCCCTCCGGAGAGCTCACCGAAGCCCCTCAACGGCGGCGGGGCTCGGCTTCGCTTCGCTCCGCCTCACGCCGCGGCCCTGCAGATTTCGCTGAAGTCGCCCGGGTCGAGCGCGGCGCCGCCTACCAGTCCGCCGTCGACGTCGGCGAGCGCGAACAGCTCGGCCGCGTTCGCCGGCTTCACCGAGCCGCCGTAGATGATCCGGATCGCCGCGGCGGCGCCGGCGGAGCGATCCGCGATCAGCCCGCGGATGAACGCGCACGCCTCCTGGGCCTGGTTCGGGGTCGCCGTGCGGCCGGTGCCGATCGCCCAGATCGGCTCGTAGGCGATCACCACGCGGCCGAGGTCGTCGTCGGCGACCCCGGCGAGGTCGGCCTCGAGCTGGCGCCGCAGGACGGCCTCGGTCTCCCCCGCGTCGCGTTCGGACTCGGTCTCGCCGCAGCAGAGGATCGCCAGCATCTCGGCGGCGAGCAGCGCCGGGACCTTGCGCGCCAGCGCCTCGTCGGTCTCGTTGTAGAGCCGGCGGCGCTCGGAGTGGCCGACGATCGAGCCGGCGGCGCCGAGGTCGGCGAGCATCGGGATCGAGACCTCGCCGGTGAACGCCCCCGACTCCTCCTCGTGCACGTTCTGGGCGCAGATCCCGAGCGGCGAGCCGCCCGCCGACTCGATCGTCGCGACCAGCGCCGTGGCCGGCGGGCAGACGACCGCGTCGATCCCGTTCGGGACCCCTCGGCCGAGCAGCGCTGCGACGAACCGCGCGGCCTCGCCGGTGGTCTTGTGCATCTTCCAGTTGGCCGCGACCAGCGGCCGTCGCGAGCCGTCGCGGGGCGCCTCGATCTCAGGCATCGGTCAGCACCTCCACTCCCGGTAGCTCCTTTCCCTCGAGCAGCTCGAGCGAGGCGCCGCCCCCGGTCGAGAGCCAGTCGACCCGGTCGGCGAGCCCGAACGCGGTCAGCGCCGCTGCCGAGTCGCCGCCACCGACGACCGTGAACCCGTCCGCCTCGGCGACCGCCTCCGCGACCCTGCGGGTGGCGGCGGAGAAAGGCTCGAGCTCGAAGGCTCCCATCGGCCCGTTCCAGAACACCGTCCCGGCGTCGCCGATCACCGCCGCGTACTCGTCCGCGGTCGTGGGCCCGACGTCGAGGCCCATCCAGCCCTCGGGCACGTGGACGCCATCGAGCTCGCGGACCTCGGTATCGGCGCTGAACTCGTGCCCGAGCACCAGGTCGGAGGGCAGGTGGAGCTCGCAGTCGGAGGCCTCGGCGCGCTCGAGCACCCGCTCGGCGAGCGCGATCCCCTCCTCCTCGACCAGCGATTCGCCGGTCTCGATCCCGCGCGCGCGAAAGAAGGCAAAGCACATCGCACCCCCGATCAGGATCGAGTCGGCCGTGTCGAGGAAGCGGTCGATGACCCCGATCTTGTCGCTCACCTTCGCCCCGCCGAGGACCACGCACAGCGGCCGCTCGGGGTTGTCGCGGACCGCGGTCAGCTCGCGAACCTCACGCTCGAGCAGCAGCCCCGCGTAGCCCGGGAGCAGCTCCGCGACCCCGACCGTGGTCGCGTGGGCGCGGTGCGCGGCGCCGAAGGCGTCGTCGACGTAGAGGTCGGCGAGCCGCGCCAGCGCCGCGGCCAGCGCCGGATCGTTCTCCGTTTCTCCGGGCTCGTAGCGGCTGTTCTCGAGCACCAGCGCCTCGCCCTCGCCAAGCTCGGCAGCGGCGCGCTCGACCTCGGACCCGACCACGCCGGGCGCCAGCGGCGCCTCGATCCCGGCGAGCTCGCCGAGCCGCTCGGCGACCGGGGCCATCGAGAGCTCTGGCTCGCGGTCCTTCGGCCGCCCCAGATGCGAGACGACGACGACCGACTCGGCGTGCTCCAAGAGCAGCTCGATCGTCGGCAGCGCGGCGCGGATGCGGGTGTCGTCGGCGATCGTGACCGCACCGTCGGACTCGGCCAATGGGACGTTGAAGTCGACCCGCGCGAGCACCCGCGCGCCCTCGAGCGGGGCGTCGCGGACGCTTGCCTTGGCGAACGTCCCGCGCTCGCTCAACCAGGCGCCTCAACGGCGGCGCGGCTCGGCTTCGCTCCGCTCCGCCTCACGGCTACCTAGGCCGCCGCCGGCTGCCGCTCGAGCACCCGCGAAGCGACCTCGACGCAGCGGTTCGAGTAACCCCACTCGTTGTCGTACCAGGAGAAGACCTTGGCGAAGTTGCCCTCGAGCACCGCCGTCTGCTCCGAGTCGAAGATCGACGAGTGCGGGTCCTTGACGATGTCGGTCGAGACCAGCGGGGCCTCGGAGTACGCGAGGATCCCGGCGAGCGGGCCCTCCGCCGCCTCGCGGATCGTCGCGTTGATCTCCTCGGCGCTGGTCTCGGTGCCAAGCTCACAGGTGAGGTCGACCACCGATCCGGTGATCACCGGCGCTCGCACGGAGATCCCGTTGAGCTTGCCGTTGAGCTCGGGGAGCACCAGGCCCACCGCCTTCGCCGCCCCGGTCGAGGTCGGGATCAGGTTGACCGCGGCCGCGCGGGCGCGGCGGGGATCCTTGTGCGGGCTGTCCTGCAGCTTCTGGTCCTGGGTGTAGGCGTGGATCGTGGTCATCAGGCCACGCTCGATGCCGAAGCGCTCGTGCAGCACCTTGGCGACCGGCGCGAGGCAGTTGGTGGTGCAGGAGGCGTTCGAGATGATCTTGTGCTTCTCGGGGTCGTAGGCCTCGTCGAAGTTCACGCCGAGAGCGACGGTCACGTCCGGATCGGTGGCCGGGGCCGAGATGATCACCTTCTTCGCCCCCGCCTCGAGGTGCTTCGCCGCCGCTTCGCGCTTGGTGAACAGGCCGGTCGACTCGATCACGACGTCGACGCCGAGATCGTCCCACGGCAGGTCGGCGGGGTCGCGCGCGGAGAGCACCCTGGTCTCGACGCCGTCGACGGTGATCGAGCCGTCGCCGACCTCGACCGACCCCGGGAAGCGCCCGTAAGTGGAGTCGTACTTGAGCAGGTGGCCGAGCGCGTCGGCGTCGAAGACATCGTTGACCGCGACGAACTCGAGCTCGGCGCCGGCCTCGTAGGCGGCCCGGAACAGGTTGCGCCCGATCCGGCCGAAGCCGTTGATTCCCACCTTCACCTTCGCCATTGCGCGTTCTCCCTCGAGCTCGTTGTCAGTTGCTCTGTACGGCGATCTCGACCCGGTTGCCGTCCGGGTCCCGCAGGTACGCCGAGTAGTAGTTGCCACCGTACTCGGGCCGTGGCCCTGGCGCTCCGTCGTCGATCCCGCCGGCGCCGACGCCGCCCTCCCAGGCGGCCTTGACCGCCGGGATCCCGCTGGCGTCGAAGCAGACGTGCCCGCCGACGCCGCCGGGCTGGCGCCCGGCGGAGGCGAAGAAGACCGGCCGCACGATTCCCCAGGCGACCACGTCGGGGTTGTCGATGTGGCGGCGCCAGCCGAGCGAGCCGAGGACCGCGTCGTAGAAGCGGGCGCTCGTCTCAAGCTCGGAGACGTCGACTGAGACGTGATGGATCACGGGCTGAACCTACCCGGTCGCGGCACCGAATCTACCCCCGGCGCGGGGTCCAGCGGAAGAACCTGACGGCAAGCGCGAACCCGGCCACCCCCCAGAGAGCGACGATCGCCAGATTGCCCCATTCGAAGCCGGCGCCGGCGGTCGCCGGGTCGTAGGCGGCGAAGAAGGCCTCGAAGAAGTGGCGGATCGGGAACAGGTCGGCGACCTGGAGCACCCCGTCGGGGATCTCGGTTTCGGGGATGAAGACGCCGGAGAGGAAGTAGAGCGGCAGCAGCGCGACGTTGGCGATCGGCGCGGCGGCGTCCTCGGACGGAATCGCGGCGGTCAGGGCGACCCCGAGGCAGCTGAACGCGGCGGCGCCGACCGCGAGGGCCGTGAGCACCGCGGGCAGCCGGTCCCAGGGGATGTCGACGCCGTAGAAGACGAACCCGATCAGGCTGACGATGACCAGCATCAGCACCGAGATCACGACCGCGTTGCCGACCTTGCCGGCGAAGAAGACCCAGGTCGGGAGCGGCGTCCCGCGGCCGCGCTTGAGGATCCCGTTCTCGCGGTCGACGGTGAGCCGGATCGCGAGGCTCTGAGTGGTGGCCGAGACCACCGCCAGGGTGATGATCGCGGGGATGTAGTAGGTGCTCGTGTCGATCCCCAGCTCATCGATCGACTCGCTGCCGAAGATCGTGTTGAAGATGACCAGGAAGACGACCGGCAGCATCACGGTGAAGAAGACCGAGGCCGGGTTGCGCCAGAAGATCCGCTGGTCGAAGCGGAACTGATGCAGGGCGAGCTGGGCGCCGCTCATTCCGGCGACCCCTCCTGCTCGACCCCGGCGATGAGCTCGAGGTAGATGTCCTCGAGCGAGGGCCGCCCGACCTCGAGCCCCTCGAGCGCGATTCCGCGCTCGAGCGCCCAGCCGGTGAGCCGGTGCAGGACACCGACCGGGTCGGCGACCGCTAGCTCCAGGGTCCCGTCCTCGCGGGCCGCGGCGGCCAGCTCGGGGGGCAGCTCGCCGGCGGAGACCCCCGCCGGGAGCCTGAAGCTGACCTTCGCCGGCCGGCTCTCGCGGTCGCCGATCTCGCTCGGCCGCCCGGAGGCGACGATCCGGCCGCCGGCGATGATCGTCACCCGGTCCGCGAGCCGCTGCGCCTCGTCCATGTAGTGGGTGGTGAGGAAGACGGTCTTGCCGAGCTCGCGCAACCCGGCGATCACGTCCCAGGCCTGGCGGCGGGCGGTCGGGTCGAAGCCGGTCGTCGGCTCGTCGAGGAAGAGCAGCTCCGGATCGCCGATCAGGGCGACCCCGACGTCGAGACGGCGCAGCTGGCCGCCCGAGAGGCTCCCCGCCCTGGCGTCCGACTTGTGCCCGAGGCCGACCTGGTCGATCGTCTCGTCGACGCCGCGCGGTTGGGAGTAGTAGCCGGCGTAGAGCTGGAGCGTCTCGCGCACGGTGAGCTCGGGGCGCATCCGGCATTGCTGGAGCACGATCCCGATCCGCTCGCGCCAGTCGCGGTCGGCGTCGGCCGGGTCGCGGCCGAGCACCGAGACCTCTCCCGCGGTGCGCCCCCGGTAGCCCTCGAGGATCTCAGCGGTGGTGGTCTTTCCGGCGCCGTTGGGACCGAGGAAAGCGAAGACCTCGCCGCGGCGGACCTCGAGGTCGAGGCCCCGGACCGCCTCGAAGTCGCCGTATGACTTGCGCAGGCCCGCGACCGAGATGACGGGCTCGCTCACGGCGGCGATTCTAGGGCCGGGCTTCCGGCCGCATCCTCGCTCGACCCGCCGGGCGACTAGCCTCGGCGGCGAGCATGAGGGTCGTGGTCTGCTTTCACGAACGCCACCTCGGCGGGGCGACCCGCTCGGTCGAGCGGATCGTGCCGCTGCTCAGCGAGCTCGGCTGGGAGTTCTCGTTCTGGGTCCCGAAGCCCAGCGCCCTGTTCGACGAGCTCGAGGCCCGCGGCTGGGACGTCGACGGCGCCCCGCGGGTGTTCGAGTACAGCTATCGCGCCGCCCGGCTCCCGCCGGGGCTTCGCAGACGTGCTGTGGCGACGCCGGGCTACGTGCGCCGCTACCGGCGCTTCCTCGCCGAGCGCCGGCCGGCGCTCGTGCACTCGAACTCGGTCCTCACCCTGGCCGAGGCGCTGATCGCCCGCAACCGCGGCATCCCGACCCTGCTGCACGTGCACGAGATGCTTCCCCTCGACACCCGCGGCCGGACCCTGCGCCGAACCGCGTGGCGTTGGCTCGACGAGATCGTCGCGGTCTCCCACGCCTGCGCCCGCAGGCTCTCCTGGCGCGGGCGGATGCCGAGGATCGTCAACGAGGCCGCCCCGGTGCCCGCCGAGGCGGCCGAGATCCGCCCGGGCCCGCGCCCGTTCACGGTCGGGACGGTGGCCGTCGTCTCGACCCGGAAGGGCAGCGACCTGTTCGTCGCCGGGGCCAAGCGCCTGCTCGAGCGCGACCCCGAGCGCTTCCGGTTCGAGATGGTCGGCGACGCCCACGAGCTGATCGAGCGCAGATGGGCCCAGGGCGTGCTCCGCGACGCGCGCGACGCCGGGATCGACCACCTGCCGCAGACCGACGTGCTCGAGCGGCTGCGGACCTGGGACGCGTTCGTGCTCCCGTCGCGGGCCGACCCGTTCCCGATCTCGATGCTCGAGGCGATGGCGAGCGGGCTGCCCGTGGTCGGCACCCGGCGCGACGGGATCGTCGAGCAGATCGTTCCCGGGACCGGGCTGCTGATCGAGCCCGAGGATCCCGAGGCGATCGCCGACGCGGTCACCTGGTGCGCTGACCAGCCCGCGCCGATCCGGGAGGCGCTCGGCGCCGCCGCCCGCCGCCGGGTCACCGCGGGGCTCACGCTCGAGCACCAGAGCGCCGCCATGGACGAGGCCTACCGGGCGACCCTCGGCCGCCGCTAGCCGAGCTCGACGTCGCGGTGCACGACCCGCGCCGAGACGTCGTCGCGGGCGGCGATGTGGCGGGCGACCCGGTCGGCGACGGTGATCGAGCGGTGCCGCCCGCCGGTGCAGCCGATCGCAATCGTCAGATGGGTCTTGCCCTC
>DASPGZ010000053.1:0-7237 GCA_035620355.1 Solirubrobacterales bacterium
GAACGCGAGCTTCCGGTTCTCCTCCTCCGAGCCGGGCTCGAGCTTCGAGTGCCGGCTTGTCGGCGAGCGCTTCGCTCCCTGCGCGTCGCCGATGAAACTGATCAAGCCGAGGAAGGGTCGTCACATCTTCGAGGCCCGGGCGACCGACGTAGCCGCCAACGTCGACCCGACGCCGGCCGAGTGGACGTTCAAGGTCAGGACGAAGCACCGGTAGCGGGGTCAGGGCTCACCTGCCTGGGCTGCGCACACGCAAGAGGTTGTGCTTCGGAACCGGCCGCGCCGATGGGCCGCCCGTGATTGCGCCCGCCCCGTAGCCGACCTATGCTCGCTTCGATGGGCGCGGAGACGAACCTGGTCGCGGTCGCTACCGACGGCAGCGCGGGAGCCGCGCTCGCGGTCGAATGGGCGGCAGGCTTTGCCAGGTCAGCGGGCGCGGACCTGCTCGCGATTCAGGTAGTCCCACCCGCCTCGAAGCCCGAATCGGTTGCGCTGGATGGCGCCGCCGGGAACGGCGTCCCGGAGGCTGGGTCGGAGCCGGCCGTACCGGCCCCGGACGCGGTCGCTCATGCGCGGCTGCGCGCGGCGCTCGAGCGCTCCCTGCCCAGCGACGGGATCCGTGTCCGAGCCGTGGTCGAGTCGGGCGAGGACGTGGCAACGGTGATCCTCGCCGCCGCCGGAGAGGCCAATGCCGACGTCGTCGTCGTCGGCAGCTCGGGTATGCGCGGTCGCAAGCAGTTCCTGCTCGGCAACGTCGCCAATCGCGTCACACATCTCGCCGACTGCACGGTGGTGGTCGTCAACACGACCACCGGCGAGCCGGCCTTCGAGGAGGTCCCCGACTCGGGTCGGCTGCACGACCGGGCGCGCGAGATCAGCCGCGTCCTCGGCCCGGTCGGGGTCCGCCAGCTCTCCGGGCGGCTGCTGCGCCTCGAGGGTGACCCGGACGGGCCGCGGCGGCTCCGGGAGGCGTTCGAGAGTCTGGGGCCGACTTTCGGCAAGCTCGGTCAGGTCCTCTCCACCCGTCCCGACCTGATCTCCCAGGAGTATGTCGCCGAGCTAGCCGCCCTACAGTCGGACGTTCCGCCGATGTCCGAGGCGGCGGTCGTTTCGATGATGGAGCGCGAGCTCGCCGTTCCCTGGGAGGACGTCTTCTCCTGGATCGATCCCGAGCCGCTCGCCGCAGGGACGATCGCCCAGGTTCATCGGGCCCGAATGGCCGACGGCCACCGCGTGGTGGTCAAAGTCCAGCGCCCCGAGGCCGAGGAGGTGGTCGAGAACGATCTCGCGCTGCTCGAGATGATCATCAGGCCCGCGGCGCGCTCGCAGCGGTTGAACCGGATCATCGACATCCCGTCACTCGCCGAGCAGGTGTCGAGCGCACTCCGCGACGAGCTCGACTTTGGCCAGGAGGCGCGCAACACGGTCCGCATGGCCGAGATCGTCGCCGGCTATGACCGCATCGGCGTCCCGCGCTGTCACCGGGAACTCTCGACCGCGCGCCTGTTGGTCATCGATGAGATCGTCGAGGCGGTTCCGCTGCTCGATGCCCCGGAGGGCCCGGTACGCACGGAGGCGGCGCGGCAGCTGATCCAGGCCTACTACAAGCAGATCCTCGAAGACGGCTTTTTCCATGCCGATCCCCACCCGGGCAACATGCTCTGGGCCGACAACAGAATCTGGCTGCTGGACCTGGGCATGGTCGGCCGCCTGGAGGCCCAGACGCGCCGCCAGCTGTTCCTCGTCTTGCTCGCCTTCGCACAGGGCGACGTCGATCTGCTCGCCGATGTCTCGCTGGATCTGAGTGGCGTGGCGGACGCGACCGAGGTCGACGTCGAGGACTACCGCAACGACATCGCGGCCGTGGTTGCCGAGATCCGTGGTCGCCCGCTCCAAGATCTCAACCTGGTCGAGCTGCTCAACCAGCTGACGGCGATCTCGGTTCGCCACGGGGTGCCCTTGCCGCCCGCTTTCGTCATGGTCGGCAAGGCGCTGGCCCAGGTCGACGGCGCGGTCTCCCAGCTCGCCCCGGAGCTCGACCCGATCGAGGAGGCGCGGCGCTTCTTCCTGCGCAGCATCTCCCGCCGGCTGGCCGGGCGCCTGGATCCACAGCAGATCATCTACGAGGTGGAGCGGCTGCGCTACCGGGCGAGCCAGGTCTCCGACGGCCTGGCGACGGTCGTCGGCGGCCGGCCGGGGCGCCAGCTCGAAGTCAAGTTCACCTCAGCCCGGCTCGAGCAGAAAGTCGTGCGCGCGGGACGCGCGGTGGCGCTCGGGCTGGGCGCGGGTCTGACCTGGGTTGCCGCGACGCAGGCGAGCGCATCCGATCGGATCGACCCCCGGCTTTCGCGGGCGCTGCGCAGCGTCGCCGGCGGGCTCTCGGTCTGGTTCGCGGCCGAGGTCGCGCGGACCCGCTAGCGCTGCCGAGCACGGCTGCGGGAATCGGCCCCCGGCCAGACGTGCGGAAGCGACGACGCCAGGCCGTACCTCCATCTAGTGCGGCGAGGCCTCGGGCGGCTCGGCGAACGCGATCGCGTTGCCGTCCGGGTCGGGGATCTTCACGTGGCGCACGCCGTTCGAGTAGGTCTCGATCGGTTCGTGCTCGATTCCCTGAGCGGCGAGGTGCCGGAGGAGCTCGTCGAGGCCGGCCACGGCGAGCGTGATCCGGCCCGCGCCCGCTTCGGCCGCGTTCGGCTCGATGAAGAGCCAGGCGTGCTCGTCGATCTCCCAGAGCACCTCGTCTCCCACACGGCTATCGGGCGGGCGACCGAAGAACCGGGTGTACCAATCGACGCCGGCGTCCAGATCGGATACCGGGATCCCGGCGAAGAGGTCGGTGATCGCTCTCAGAGCTTCGACCTTAAAGCCACTCGCCGCGGCGGGGATGCGCGCCGCTTCGCGGTCGGGGCCTGTCGGTGCCCATAGGCTGCGCCGGTGGAGGACTCGCTGTTCGCGGTCGTGCTGCTGCCGGTCGCGCTCGCCGTGATCATGGTCACCCTCGGGCTCTCGCTGACCGTCGACGACTTCCGGCGCGTGATCACCTATCCCCGCGGGGTCGCGATCGGGATGCTCAATCTGGCGTTGATCTCGCCGGCGCTCGCCTTCGGGATCGCCGAGTTGCTCGACCTCGAGCCCGCCCTCGCCGTCGGCCTGGTCCTGCTCGGCGCGTCGCCCGGGGGCACGATGGCGAACATGCTCACCCACCTCGCCCGCGGCGACACCGCGCTCTCGGTGACGATGACCGCGGTCTCGAGCGTCGCCGCTGTGATCACCGTGCCCCTCTTCCTCGAGCTCTCGACCGAGCACTTCGGCGCCACCGGTCTCGACGACGACGTCGGCATGCTCGGCGTCGTCGCCCGGGTGCTGCTGATCACGGTCCTTCCGCTGTCGGCCGGGATGTGGCTGCGAGCGCGGTCGCCGGAGCGGGTGGCCGAGCTCGAGCCACGGGCAAAGAGGATCGCCCTGACGGTCTTCATCTGCGTCGTGATCGGCGCGATCGTGGCCGAGAACGAGCGCGTGCTCGACAACCTCGACGACGTCGCGCTCGCAGCGATCATGCTCAACCTGGCAGCGATGGCGATCTCGTTCACGATCGCCCGCCTCGCCCGGCTCGACGACCGCCAATCGACCGCGATCGCGATCGAGCTCGGCGTCCACAACGCCACCCTGGCGATCGCGATCGGCGCCTCGATCGCGGCGGTGCTGACGATTCCGGCGGCGGTCTACAGCGCCTTCATGTTCATCTCCGCCGGGTTGTTCGCGCGGCTCATGTACAGGCGGAACTCCGCATCCCAAAGCCCCGTATCGGCCTGAGCGCAGCGAGCTGATCGCGCTATAAGCGATCGCGATCCGCGGCCGCCCGATACCGCGCTAGCATGCCGCGCCGCATGCGCGCTCTCGCCTCCTTCGTCACCGGACGCCGGACCAAGTTCGTGATCCTCGGGCTGTGGATCGTGCTCGCGATCCTCTTCTCCCCGCTCGGCTCGAAGCTCGCCGACGAGACCCAGGACGACACCGCGTCGTTCCTGCCCGAGAGCGCCGAGTCGACCGAGGTCGTCAACCTGCTCGACGACCGGTTCGCCGATCAGGAGACGAGCCAGGGCCTGATCGTCTACCAGCGCGACGGCGGGCTGACCGAGGCGGACAAGCAGAAGATCGCCGACGACGCGCAGGCGCTCGAGGCGCTGCCCGACGACGAGCTGCCGCTGACCGGGCCGCCGGTGACGCCGTTCGGGCCCAACGCGCCGAAGGAGCTCGTCTCCGCCGACGGCTCGCTCGCCTACACGGTGCTAACCGTGCCGACCGACTTCGAAAACGTCGCCGACTGGGGCGATGCGATCCGCGAGACCACGGGCTCGGAAGCCGACGGGATGAAGATCCTGCTCACCGGCGACATCGGCTTCAACACCGACGCCTCCGAGGTCTTCTCCGACATCGACACGAAGCTGCTGTTCGCGACCGTGCTCCTGGTCTTGGTTCTGCTCGGCGCGATCTACCGCTCGGTGCTGGTGGCGCTGACGCCGCTGATCGTCGTCTTCCTCGCCTACACCGTCGCCAACGGGTTCATCTACCTGCTGGCGAAGAGCGGCGCGACCGTCTCCTCGAACTCGACCTCGATCCTGATCGTGCTCATGTTCGGCGTCGGCACCGACTACTGCCTGCTGCTGGTGTCGCGATTGCGCGAGGAGCTGCGCACGACCGAGGACAAGCACGAGGCGATGGCGCGCGCCCTGCGCAGATCGGGGCCCGCGATCCTCGCCAGCGGCCTGACCGTGACCCTGGCGATGCTGGTCCTGGCGCTGGCCGACTCGCAGAACACGGCGACGCTCGGTCCGGTCGCGGCAATCGGCGTCGCCAGCGCGATGGTCGCCGGGCTCACCCTGCTGCCGGCACTCCTGACGATCTTCGGGCGCCGGGGCTTCTGGCCGCGAAGCGCGACGGTCGCCTACGACCCCGAGCACGCGGCCACCCAGCGGCCCGGCCTCTGGCGGCGGTTCGGCGATCGCGTCCTGCAGAAGCCCGGACAGGCGCTGGTGGTCACCCTGATCGTCTTCATCGCCGGCGCGCTTGGGCTGCTCGCCTACAAGGTCGACTACTCCACCACCACCTTCTTCAAGAAGTCGGTCGAGAGCGTCGAGGGCTTCGAGGAGCTCGAAGCCGCATTCCCGCCCGGGGTGCTGGCGCCGATGACGATGCTGGTCATCTCCGAGGGCGGCGAGGTAAGCGAGGCCGACGTCCAGGCCGCCGCGGATGCCGCCGCGAGCGTCGACGGGGTCGCCTCGGCGACGCCCACGAACCAGGTCTCCGAGGACGGCTCGATCCGCCAGGTCGCGGTGATCCTCGACCAGGATCCCTACACCAAGTCCGCGCTCGGGATCGTGCCGGAGATCCGCGACGCGGTCGCCGACTCCTCGGACGCGACCGTCCTGCTCGGCGGCGGGAGCGCGATCCAGTACGACTTCGACCAGGCGACCGAGAGCGACCTGAGGCTGATCGTGCCGCTGGCGCTGCTGGTGATCGGGATCATCCTCGCGATCCTGCTGCGGTCGCTGGTCGCTCCGCTGGTGCTGATCGCGAGCGTGATCCTCTCCTTCCTCTGCACGCTCGGGCTCTCGGTCCTGTTCATCCGCTTCGTCGTCGGCGACGCCGGGCTCGACGCCTCGATCCCGACCTTCGCCTTCATCTTCCTGGTCGCGCTCGGGATCGACTACACGATCTTCCTGATGGCGAGGGTGCGCGAGGAGGCGCGCCTCCACGGAACCCGCGAGGGCATGCTGCGCGCGATCTCGGCCACCGGCCCGGTGATCACGTCGGCCGGGGTGATCCTCGCCGGGACCTTCTCGGTGCTGATGACGCTGCCGGTAACCTTCACCTTCGATCTCGGTTTCATGGTCGCTCTCGGGATCCTGCTCGACACGTTCATCGTCCGCACGATCATGGTCCCGGCCGCCGTCGAGCTGCTCGGCGACACGATCTGGTGGCCGTCGACGGCGCAGTCCTCGGCGGCTCTGAGCGAGGACACCGGCGAGCACCCGGTCGTCCCACCGCGCGAGACCCCCTAACCGACCAGCCGCGCGTAGGCGTCCGGGTCGGTGACCGCCTCGGTCAGCAGCACGCAGACGCTGCTCGCGCCGCTCACCGCGAGCGCCGCGCGCGCCGCCGGGTCGGCGAGCACCGCGCCGGCGGCTCCCACGCAACCGCCCGAGCACTCGCCCGCCTCGACCCCGATCTCCGCCAGCCGCCGCATGCCGCCGACCGCGAGCTCGTCGCCGATCGCGCAGAGGACGTTGAAGCCTGCGCTGACATCGGGCCAGGCGACCAGCGACGGCGTGCCGCAGTTGAGCCCGGCCATCAGCGAGTCCTGCGGACCGTCGAGCTCGACGGGCTCGCCGGCGCGGACGGACTCGAGCACGCAGGCCGCGTCGGTCGGCTCGACCCCGAGCAGCCGTGAGCGTCCCGCGAGGTGGCGGGCGGTGGCCGCCGCCAGCGCTCCGACCCCGATCGGGATCACCGCGAGGTCGGGTGGCGCGCCATCGAGCTGCGTGTCGAGCTCGGCGAAGATCGTCGCGTAGCCCTCGATCACCCAGCGCGGAACCCGTTCGTAGCCGGGCCAGGAGGTGTCGGAGACCAGATGGCGTCCGGGCCCGGCGAGCTCGGCGCTGCGCCGGACCGCCGCGTCGTAGCCGCCGTCGACCACGAGCACCTCGGCGCCCTCGGCCTCGATCGCCGCGATCCGGGCGGCCACCGTGCCCTCGGGGACGACGATCGTCGCCGCGAGCCCGTTCAATCTCGCCACCCGGGCGACCGCGCGGCCGTGGTTGCCGTCGGTGGCCGTGACCAGGGTCTGGCCCGGCTCGTACGGCGGCTCGCCGAGCAGCCGCCGGACCGCCCAGGAGGCGCCGAGGAACTTGAACGCCGGCAGCCCGAAGCGGTCGCGCTCGAACTTCAGTCGCACCGACCCCACGTCCCACTCGCGGGCGAGCTCCGGCGCGTCGATCAGCGGCGTCGGCTCGTACCCGGGCAGGTCCCGGTGAAAAGCGGTCGCGTCGCCGTCGTCCGCGGCGGGCGCGACGGGCTCGCGCCGCGGGTTCTCGAGCCACTCGAGCATCTCGCTCATTCTCGCCCCACGCGCGCCTCACCGTTTCGCGCCCCCTGCGCCGGGTACCGCCCTTCGCATGGAACTACCGCTACTACTGATCGTGATCGGGATCGTGCTCGCCGTGCTCGTCCACTACGCGCT
>DASPGZ010000054.1:0-4551 GCA_035620355.1 Solirubrobacterales bacterium
ACGTGCGCGGTTTCGGCGAGGCCATCGAGGCGCAGCGCCAGCGCGATCCCGAGGCACATCGAGAGGCCCTGGCCGAGCGAGCCGGTCGAGACCTCGACCCCCGGCGTGCGGTGCATGTCGGGATGGCCCTGGAGCTGGGCGCCGATCTTGCGCAGCCCCATCAGGTCCTCGAGCGGGAAGTAGCCGTGGTGGGCGAGCGCCGCGTACTGGATCGGCGCCGCGTGACCCTTGCAGAGCACGAACCGGTCGCGCTCGGGCCAATCGGGCCGCTCCGGGTCGTGGCGCAGGACCCGGTAGTAGAGCGCGGCGAGGATGTCCGCCGACGAAAGCGACGAGTCCAGGTGCCCCGACTTGGCGACGGCGAGCATCCGCACGCACTCGGCCCGCAGCAGCGTCGCCCAGCGCTCGAGCTCGGCGGTGGTGGCCTTACCCTCGGCTCGGGCCGGAGGCTTCGGGTCTGGGACCGGCCTCAGATGGGACACGTCGGCGAGGTTAGTGCTCTGGGCTGCGGAGCGGGCGGACACCGGCTGTCAACCTATGCGTGCGGGCGGACGCGTTCGGGGGCGCGGATCGCCGCAAAGTGCAGGGTCCGAATGCGCGCCAGCACGATCATCGCCACGCTCGCCGCCGCGGCCGCCATCGCCGCCTGCGGCGACGACTCCGAGCCGGCCCCGACGACGACGGTGACCCTGCCCTCGGAGGCGGCGACCACCACGCCTGCCGACCCCGAGCCGGACCCGGGCACGCCGCCGCCGCAGCAGGCCGAGCCCGACGCACCGGCCGAGACCGCCGAGGCCGATCCCCGGGTCAACGCCCGCGAACGCGCCGCGGCGCGCACGGTGCGCGGGTACGTGGCCGCGCTCGACGCGCGCGACGCGGAGGCCGCCTGCGCGCTGCTTGCGCCCGGCGCGATCGACTCGCTGCCGCTGCCCGAGCCACGCGGCGACTGCCCCGCCTCGCTCGCGGCCTCGATCGGCTACCGCGACCCGCGCGGCCTCCCCGTATGGGAGGGGGCCGAGGTTGCGGGCGCCCCGGCGATCGAGATCACTGGCGGAGGCGACCAGGCGAGGGTGGTGGCGACCGTGGTCACCACCTTCGCCGACCGCGACGAGCGCTCGGTCGAGGACGACGTCGTCTACCTCGTCCGTGCCGGAGGCCGCTGGCTCGTGGCCCAGCCGAGCACGACCCTTTACCGTGCAGTCGGGATCGCCGACGTCCCACCCTCGGTGATCTCGCCCCCGAACTGAGCCGACCGACCCTGGCAGGGACCGCTGAGGGTTTTCCTGGGGTGATCCCCGATTGCACGGCGGCAGCCGAGACGGAACGATGGCCGCCATCCCCGAGACGAAAGGATCGATGTGAACGAGCCCGCGACCCGGACCGACGGCCAGCCGATCGTCAGCGCCCGCGACCTGCACCGCGTCTTCGGCGAGGGCGAGGCCGCGGTCAAGGCCCTCGACGGGATCACCGTCGACCTCCCCGCTGGCGGCCTGACCGCGATCATGGGCCCCTCGGGCTCGGGCAAGTCGACCCTGATGCACTGCCTCGCCGGCCTCGACCGCCCGACCTCGGGCAAGGTGATCGTCGCCGGCGTCGACCTCGGCGAGCTCGACGACGGCGAGCTGACCGAGCTGCGCCGCGACAAGGTCGGCTTCGTGTTCCAGTTCTTCAACCTGCTCCCGGTCCTCGACGCGCGGGAGAACATCGTCCTGCCGCTGAAGCTGGCCGGGCGCGATCCCGACCAGGGCCGGTTCGACCGGCTCGTCGACGCCGTCGGCCTCGCCGACCGCCTCGACCATCGTCCCGCCGAGCTCTCCGGGGGCCAGCAGCAGCGGGTGGCGATCGCGCGGGCGCTGATGAGCGAGCCCGCGGTGGTGTTCGCCGACGAGCCGACCGGCAACCTCGACTCGCGCTCGAGCGAGGAGGTCCTCGGGCTGCTGCGGACGGCGGTCGACGAGCTCGGCCAGACCGTGGTCATGGTCACCCACGACGCCGCCGCGGCGGCGATCGCCGACCGGATCCTGGTGCTCGTCGACGGGCGCATCGTCCGCGACGCGGCGGCCGGCACCCCTGAGCAGGTGCTCGACCTGATGAAGGTCGCCGGCTGATGGGCTCGATCGCCTTCCGCAACCTCTCCTCGCGCAAGCTGCGCACGGTCCTCACCTCGCTGGCGATCGTCCTCGGGGTGATGATGGTCTCGGGCACCTACGTGCTCACCGACACCATCGACCGCTCCTTCGATCAGATCTTCACCCAGTCGAACGAGGGCGTCGACGCCGTCGTCACCTCGAAGCAGAACATCGAGACCTTCGAGGACGTCCCGCCGCCGTTCCCCGAGTCGGTCCTGCGCCAGGTCGAGGCGGTCGACGGGGTCGCGGCGGCCGAGGGCTCGATCGGCGACCAGCAGGTCTCGATCATCGGCGCCGACGGCGATCCGCGCGGCGGCAACGGCGCCCCCGGGCTCGGCTTCTCGGTCAGCGTCCCGTACGAGGACCGGTTCGATCCGCTCACCTACGTCGAGGGCAGCCCGCCGATGTCCGACGACGAGGTCGTGATCGACAAGGCGTCGGCGGAGGACGAGGGCTTTGCGGTCGGCGACCGGGTGACGATCGCAGGCCGCGCCGCGACCGACGAGTACACCCTGAGCGGGATCGCGACGCTCGGCGACGTCGACTCGTTCGGCGGCGCGACGATCGCTGTGCTCACCCTGCCCGAGGCCCAGCGGCTGACCGGCAAGGAGGGCGAGTTCGACCAGATCTCGGTCGCCGCCGAGGACGGCGTCACGCCCGACCGGCTCGCCGCCTCGCTGCAGGCGGCGCTCCCCGACCTCGACGTCGAGACCGGCGAGCAGAACATCCAGTCCCAGCGCGACGACATCGGCGAGTTCACCGGCTTCATCAAGACCGCGCTGCTGATCTTCGCCGGGGTGGCGCTGTTCGTCGGCGCCTTCCTGATCTTCAACACCTTCTCGATCACGGTCGCCCAGCGGACCCGCGAGTTCGCGATGCTGCGCACCCTGGGCGCCTCGCGGCGCCAGATCCTCGCCAGCGTCATCCTCGAGGCGGCGGCGATCGGCCTCGGCGCCGCCGCAGTCGGGGTGGCGCTCGGGATCGGCTTCGCGAAGCTGATCAACAGCCTGTTCGCGGCGCTCGGCATCGACCTGCCCTCGACCGGGACCGTGATCGAGCCGCGGACGATCATCATCGGCCTCGTCCTCGGCGTGGTGATCGCGGTGGTCTCGGCCCTGGCCCCGGCGCTGCGCGCCACCCGCGTGTCCCCGGTCACCGGGCTGCGCGACGGCGTCGTCCCGCCGACCACCGGCGAACGTCGTCGCCGCACCGCCGCCGGCGCGGTCCTCGGGCTGCTCGGCGCCGCGGCGATGGCGCTCGGGATCTCCGGCGCCCTGAGCCCCGGCGAGGCCTGGGTCGGCGTCGGCGCGGTCGCCGTCTTCCTCGGGGTCGCGCTGCTGAGCCCGATCCTGGTCACGCCGCTGGCGACCGTGGTCGGCGCGCCGCTCGAGCGGCTGGGCGGCGTCCCCGGCAGGCTCGCGCACGAGAACTCGGTCCGCAACCCGGGCCGCACGGCGTCGACCGCCGCGGCGCTGA
Source organism: Solirubrobacterales bacterium (assembly GCA_035620355.1). Taxonomy (GTDB): domain Bacteria; phylum Actinomycetota; class Thermoleophilia; order Solirubrobacterales; family 70-9; genus WHSW01. The sequence goes on from DASPGZ010000054.1 coordinate 3,606, forward strand.
TGGTCGGGCTGGCGCTGGTCTCGTTCGTGACCGTGTTCGCCGCCGGGATCAAGGGCTCGATCGACGACGCGATCGACAAGACACTGATCGGCGATCTGACGATCTCCAACGACGACGGTTTCTCGGACATCCCGATCGGCGTCCGCGACGAGGTCGCCTCGGTCGACGGAGTCGAGGTCGCGTCGGCGCTGCGGTTCACCGAGGACGAGGTCGATGGCGAGCAGGGCACACTGACCCTGATCGACCCGGCGACCGCGGCTCAGGTGCTGAGCCTGGATTGGGACGAGGGCTCGGACGAGCTGCTCACCGACCTCGCCGACGATCAGGCGGTGATCGACGAGACGTTCGCCAAGGACGAGAACCTCGATGTCGGCTCGACCTTCACCGCGCAGACGGTCAGCGGCGATCCGGTGACGCTGACGGTGGTCGGGACGTTCACCGACAACAGCGACTTCATCGGCGACTACGCGGCCTCCGACGCGAACGCGGAGGCGTTCGGCGAGGAGCGCAGCGCGACCAACGTGTTCATCAACCTGGATCCCGACGCCGACCCGGCGGCGGTCCGCTCGGAGATCGAGGCGGCGCTCGACCGCAGCTTCCCCACGGTCCAGGTCCAAAACCAGGAGGAGCTCAAGGACTCGATCTCGGAGCAGCTCGACGGGCTGCTGGGGATCGTCTACGCGCTGCTGCTGCTCTCGGTGTTGGTGTCGCTGTTCGGGATCGTCAACACCCTGGCGCTGACGATCCACGAGCGCACCCGGGAGCTCGGGCTGCTGCGCGCGGTCGGCACCTCGCGGCGTCAGATCCGGCGCACGGTCCGCTACGAGGCGGTGATCACGGCGCTGATCGGAGCGGTCCTCGGGCTGACGCTCGGGGTGCTGTTCGCGATCCTCGTCAGCCGCCCGCTCGCCGACGAAGGGTTCACGCTCTCGATCCCGATCGGGAC
>DASPGZ010000055.1:0-5156 GCA_035620355.1 Solirubrobacterales bacterium
TGAGCTCGATCATCCGGCCGTTGCCCCGAGCTCGGCGGCGACCGCCTTCTGCAGCGCCATCTGCGCCTCGGCGGCGCGCGGACCGGGCTCGAACGTCGTCGAGTCGATCGCCGAGACCGGCTGGATCTCGCGGACGGTCGACGCCAAGAAGGCCTCCGATGCGCCAAGCAGGTCGGCGATGGGGAAGTGGCCTGCGTCCACGTGGAGCGCCTCGACCACGGCGCTGCGGGTGATCGAGTCGAGGATTCCCACGTGCAGCGCCGGGGTTCGCAGCACGCCGTCCGTGACCCAGAAGATCGTCGAGGTCGGCGCCTCGAGCACGATCCCGTCCGGGCGCACGAGCAGGGCCTCGTCGGCGCCGCCGCCCTTGGCGATCCGTGTCGCCTGCATGTTGGCGCCGTAGGAGAGCGACTTGACCCCGTTGAGGATCAGGGTCGGGGCGTAGGTGACCGTGGCCAACGAGACCGTGTCGGTGTGCTCGATCAGCGGCTCGATCAGCGCGATCCGACGGCCGCCGCGGGTGACGATCAGCCGGAGTTGCGCGTCCACCTCGCCGGCTGCATCGAGCAGCGCTTCGATCTCGGGCTCGAGCTCGGCACGCTGGGCGGGCAGCGAGATCGCCGCCGCCGAGCGCTCGAGGCGATCGAGGTGCTCACGATGCGCGAACGGCCGCCCGCCGTAGAGACGGATCACCTCGAAGACGCCGTCGCCGCGATAGAGACCGTCGTCCTTGAGCGGGATCGAGGTCTCCGCGGTGGGGGCGATCGCCCCGTCGACGGATGCGAGCTCGTGCACGGGCATCGGTCGCCCGAGGCTATCCAAGCGGGGCCGCGGACGGATCCGGCCGTCCGCAGGCGAGCGGCGCATGGCACGGATCCGGAAGGTAACGTACCTCGTTCGCAGTAGCTTATTTAGGGTAATGAAGCACCGAGCTAGTACCCGGTAACGGTCAGTGCCGAAGGAGTCACAGAGTGAGACTTGCTTCCGGGTTTCCTGAGGGGAAAACGCCGCCGCCGGGCACGGTCCGGGTGCGGCAGCTCGAGTGCCTGCTCGAGTACGAGCTCGGCCAGCGGTTCGAGACCGTCGTCAGGCGGTCGACCGGCAGGTTCGAGGTCGACGGCGCGGCGGCGGTCTACATCGAGTGCGGCGGCGGGGCAATCTTCCTCTGCATCGAGCCACCTGCCGGGATCCCGCTGACCACGCGCTGGGTACCGACCGAGATCAGCCGCTTTCATCACCGGGCGCTGCTCGGCGTGATCGAGGACGCGGCGAGCTACGTCGCCGAGACGCTGTCCTACCGGGCGGCCTGACGGGCGCGACTCAGAGCGCCTCGATCACCGTCGCCAGGCCCTGGCCGACGCCGACGCAGAGCGCGGCGACCCCGTAGCGGCCGCCCCGGCGGCGCAACTCCCAGGCGAGCGCGGTGAGCAGGCGTGCGCCGGAGCAGCCGAGCGGATGCCCGAGTGCGATCGCGCCGCCGTTCACGTTCAGCCGCTCCTCGTCGATGCCGAGCTCGCGCACGCAGGCGAGCACCTGAGCGGCGAACGCCTCGTTGATCTCGATCAGGTCGATCTGGTCGAGGTCGAGTGCGGCGGCGTCGAGCGCCCGGCGAATCGCCGGGATCGGGCCGATCCCCATCACCGCGGGGTCGACCCCGGCGACGCCGACGGCGACGATCCGCGCCAGCGGCCGCGCTCCGAGCTCGGTCGCCTTGCGCTCCGAGGCGAGCACCAGGCAGGCCGCGCCGTCGTTGAGGGTCGATGCGTTGCCGGCGGTCACCGTACCGCCGTCGCGGAAGGCGGGCCGCAGGGCGCCGAGCCGCTCGAGCGTCGTCTCCGGTCGCGGGCCCTCGTCGGCCATGACGGTAACGGTCTCGCCGCGCTTCACCCCGGGTGCGTCGACCGGGATCAGCTGCTCGGCGAAGCGCCCCTCCTCCTGGGCGGCGACCGCGCGCCGGTGGCTGCGGAGCGCGAACGCGTCCTGGTCCTCCCGCGAGATTCCGTAGCGCCCGGCGACGTTCTCGGCCGTCTCGCCCATCGTCTCGGTCGAGTAGCGCTCGGCCATCGCCGGGTTGATCAGGCGCCACCCGAGCGCGGTGTCGTGCAGCGTTCGCTCGCCGCGGGCGAGCCCGGTCTCGGGCTTCGCCATCACCCACGGCGCGCGGCTCATCGATTCCGAGCCGCCGGCCAGGTAGAGGTCTCCCTCGCCGAGCCGCAGCGCCCGGCCGGCCTGGTTGGCGGCCTCGAGCCCGGAGGCGCAGAGCCTGTTCACGGTCACGCCCGGGACCTCGACCGGGAGCCCGGCGAGCAGCGACGCCATCCGGGCGACGTCGCGGTTGTCCTCGCCGGCCTGGTTGGCGGCCCCCCAGAACACGTCCTCGACCTCGGCCGGGTCGATCTGAGTCCGCTCGACCGCGGCGGAGATCGCCCGCGCGGCGAGGTCGTCCGGGCGGACGCCGGCGAGCGCGCCGCGGTAGCGGCCCATCGGGGTGCGCACGGCATCGACGATCAGCGCCTCGGACAAGACGCGCGATATTACGGCGACCCATCTAAGGTGGTCCGATGGGCTTCATGTTGATCACGCTGCTCGTGATCGGACTGATCGTCGTCATCCTCGTGCTGCTCGCCCGCGCCTATCCCGGCAGCGGCGCCGACCTGGTCGACTGGAAGCCGACCCGCTCGCACGAGCTCGAGGCGCAGCTGGAGGTCGACGACGTGCAGCAGATGCTCGCGGCGCAGAACGAGTACCGGCGCCGGCGTGGTGCCCCCGAGCTGACCGAGGACGACGCGAACGCGATGGCGCGCGAGGACGAGGCGATCCGCGAGCGCGCCAGGCGCAGCCACGAGGGCCGGCTCGACGAGCTCGAGGACGAGTACGGGGTCTAATTGGCGCGGGCGCTGATCGTCGGCTGCGGCTGTCGCGGCCGGGCTCTCGGGCGGGCGCTGATCGACGAGGGCTGGGTCGTCCGGGGGACGAGCCGCCGCGACCAGGGCCTGGAGCCGATCGCCGAGGCCGGGATCGAACCGCAGGTCGCGGACCCGGACCGGATCGCGACCGTGCTCGACGCGATCGAGGGGGTCGCGCTGATCTACTGGCTGATGGGGTCCGCCGAGGGCGAGCCCGAGGCGGTCGCGGACCTGCACGGGCCGCGGCTCGAGCGATTGCTGGAGGAGATCGTCGACACCCCGGTGCGCGGGCTCGTCTACGAGCTCACCGACTCCACCGACCCCGAGCACGCGCTGGCCGCGTTTGGCGCCCTGAGCGCGGCCGGGGAACGCTGGCGGATCCCGTTCGAGGTCGTCGACTGCGATCCGCGCGACTCGCGGATGTGGCTCGAGGGGATGGTCGGAGCGGGCCGGGAGCTGCTCGGCTGAGCTACTGCAACGGCGGCGGCTTGCGCTCGGTGCCGGTCCAGGGAGCCTCGTCGGCAACCCGTTTCGGCGGCTGGTCGAGATCGTCGGCGAGCAGCTTGATCCCGATCGCCGCCCCGGCGACGACCAGGACGACGATCGCGTAGGTGAGGATCTGCCGCGTGGCGCTGGCGCTGTAGCGGCCGCCGATCACCTCGCGGCGCTTGTCGAGGCCCATCGCGTCGACCTCGGACTGTTGATGACGGGAGCGCCGCTCCTCGGGGTCGTCCTTCTCGATCACCGTGTTCGGGCCGATCGAGGGCGCGGTGGTCTCCGAGACGTCCTTCTCCTCCGGCATCTCCCGATCCACACTAGACCCCGGCCGCGCTCCGCGCGCCGGTTCGCCGCCGGCGCGAATAGGCTCGCGGCCGGGTGCGAAACCGGTCCAAGGCGACGCTCGCGATCGCGGTCACGGCGGCCGTCCTGCTGAGCGCGGCGGCGCGCGCCGAGGCGCCGCCGGGCCACTACCCGTGGGCGCAGCGGGTGGCGGCCGCGAAGCGCTGGGCCGAGCACCGCCAGGGCCGGATCTCGTTCGCGGTCGTCGACGAGTCCGGCCGCATGCACGGCTTCCACCCCGACCGCGTCCACAGCTCGGCCAGCGTGGTCAAGGTCCTGTTCATGGTCGCCCTGCTGCGCGAGCCCGATGTCCGCGACCACCGCCTCGGCGACTCCGAGCGGGCGTTGCTGAAGCCGATGATCCGCCGCTCCGACAACGCGGCGGCGACCGCGATCTTCAACCGGGTCGGCGAGCGGCGCCTGTACGAGCTCGCCGACGAGGCGGGGCTCGAGCGCTTCTCGACCCAGCCGCTGTGGGGGCTGACGACGATCACGGCCGGCTCGCAGGCGCGGTTCATCGGACGCCTCCGGGAGTTGATCCCGAGGCGCCATCGCACCTACGCCATGCGTCTGCTCGCCCGGATCGTCCCCAGTCAGCGCTGGGGGATCCCGCCGGTCGCCCCGCGCGGCTGGCGGCTGCACTTCAAGGGCGGTTGGTCGGGCGCCCCGAGCTGGCGCGTGAACCAGGTGATGCTGTTGCGCAAGCCGCCACGGCGGTTCGCGATCGCGATCCTCACCCGCGAGCAGCCCTCGATGCGCTATGGCGAGCAATCGATCGAGGGCGTCGCGAGGCGCCTGCTGCGCTCCTACAACCGCCTCAGCCGCTGAAGCAACTCGGCGAGGATGCGCGCGGTGGCGCCCCAGATCAGGTGATCGTCGATCAGGTAGGTGGGGGTGCGGATCGGGACTCCGCGACGAACCAGCCGCCGCATCGCGAACCCACGATCGAGTTGCTCGACCCGGAACGCGAGCACCGTCTCGACCTCGGCCGGACTCGGCTCGAACTCGAGCTCGTCGCCGATCAGGCCGACGAACGGGTGCACCTTGAAGCTGGTCACGAAGGTGCCGATCGGCGGCAGCGCCCCGACCACGTCGACCGCCGCCGGGGCGAGGCCGATCTCCTCCTCGGCCTCGCGCAAGGCGGTCTCGAGCAGCGGCTCCGAGGGGTGGTCGCGGCGCCCGCCCGGAAACGAGATCTCGCCGGCGTGGCGGCGGAGGTCGGCGCGCCGTTCGGTGAACACCAGACCCGGCCGCTCCGGATAGCCGTAAATCGCGACCAGCACCGCGGCTTCGGTGCGGCCGTGGGCGTCCATCGCCTCCGCCTGCTCGGGCCGCAGGAGCTCGGCCCGCAGCGCTTCGACCGCGGCCGCGCTCAGATGATCACCTGGACCGTGCCGCCGTCGACCGACC
>DASPGZ010000056.1:0-6708 GCA_035620355.1 Solirubrobacterales bacterium
TCGACCCCGGCGGTCGGCTCGTCGAGGATCAGCAGGCGCGGGCGGTGCATCAGCGCCCTGGCGAGGATCAGCCGCCGCTTCATCCCGCCCGAGAGCCAGCGGGTGCGGTCCTTGCGCTTGCCGTAGAGCGAGAAGGTCTCGAGCAGCTCGGCGGCGCGCTCGCGGCGCTCCTTCTTCGGCATCCCGAAGTAGCCGCCGTGGTAATCGAGCGTCTCCTCGAGGGTCAGGAACCAGTCGAGGTTGAGCTCCTGCGGCGCCAGGCCGACCGCCTGGCGCGCGGGCCCGTAGTCGGTGACCGCGTCGTGGCCGAAGACGAGGATCTCGCCGCCGGTCGGCTGCGCGAGCCCGGTCGTGCAGTGGATCAGGGTCGACTTGCCGGCGCCGTTGGGGCCGAGCAGGCCGAAGAACTCACCGTCCTCGATCTCGAGGTCGACGCAGCGCAGCGCCTCGACCCCGGTCGGATAGGTCTTCACCAGCCCCTCGATGTCGAGGGCCTTCGGCGGTGTTCCGCCGTCGTTGTTCGTTGCGGAGTCCACGGAGCGGGAAATGATCGGGGTTCAAGCGCGCTCTAAGTCAAGCGCCGGAACCCCGACTGAATGTAGCCGGGCGGCTCAGCGGCGCCGTTCGACCGCGGCGTCGAGCGGCATCGTCGCGCTCAGCAGCGGCGATGGCTCGTCGGCGTCCTGGTCGCAGACGAAGACCAGGTCGACGACGCCCGAGTCGACCGACGCGTGGAGGCCCTCGACCTTCCACTTGCGATCGATCGTCCGCAGGCGCTCGACCGTGCCCTCGCCGTCGATCGTGCCGACCACGGAGCCCTTGATCGAGCCGTCCTCGTCCGACTCGGCCGAGGCGGTGAAGGCGACCAGGCCGTCGGCGAGCGGGGTCGCGTCGCTGAAGCAGAGCCGGGTGCCGTCGAGCTCGCCGAGGTCGTAGACCGCGACCCGCAGCAGCTCCGAGACCTCGATCGAGCGGTCGCCGGTGAGCGAGTTCATCACCTGGCCGAGCTCGAGCTCGGCGATCGCGTTCTCGCCGTCGTCGGCGTTGCCGCGGTGGAAGACCATGAACCGCTCGCCGAGGACCGCGGCGCCCTCGACGTTGAGCGACTCGAGCTCCGAGCGCAGGCGCTCGTAGAGCGGCTTCAGGTCGATCACCTCGGGGTCGCCGTCGAGCGCGCCGCGGGCGTCGAGCTGCCAGAAGAAGCCGCGGTCGCGGTGCTCGTTCGAGCCCGAGCCGAGCCCGAGAATGGCGCCGTAGGGAGCCTCCGCGAACGGCGGCAGCACGCTGAGCGCCTCGACGTCGGGCTTCTCGCGCGCCCGCTCGTCCGCGTCGTCGGAGAGCTCGCCACCGAACACCCGGCGCATCTCCCCCGGCTTCTCGGAGGAGAGCTCGAAGACCGCGAGCGCGAGCTCGTCGTCGCCGATCACGTAGGTGTGGCCGGCGCGGCGGACGACCGCGGAGGCCGAGGAGATGTAGTCGGGGCGGTCGTCGCCGTCGGCGCGGCGCACGCGCAGGTCGCGCAGCTTGGTCAGCTCGAGCGGCGGCAGCTCCTCGGGTTTGGCGGATTCACGGGCCGGGGCCACACCGTGCGGATACCCGCGCGCCCGGGGCCCGTAACGATCGCGGATAGGCTGGCGGCGTGGCGCCGGAGCTCAGCGACCGGGTTCGAGCCTGGCGCGACCGCGGCCGGGCCGAGCTCCACCGCGGGCGCGAGATTCACGTCTTCGAGCGTCCCGGCGACGGGCCGCCGCTGCTCCTGCTGCACGGTTTCCCGTCGAGCTCGTTCGACTGGCGCGGGCTGCTCGACGAGCTGCCGCAGCGTCGCGCGCTCGCCTTCGACTGTCTCGGCTTCGGCCTCTCCGAGAAGCCGCGCGACCACGTCTACACGCTCGGCTGGCAGGCGGACCTGGCGACCGAGCTGGTCCGCGAGCGGATCGGGGCCGAGCCGGTGTTCATCGTCGCCCACGACATGGGCACCTCGGTCGCCACCGAGCTGCTCGCCCGCGACCTGCGCGGCGAGCTCGGGTTCGAGCTCGCCGGGGCGCTGCTCTTCAACGGCTCGATCGTGCTCGACCGCGCCAGCCTCACCTCGTCGCAGCGGCTGCTTCGCGGCCGGCTCGGGCCGCTCGCGGCGCAGCTCTCGAACGAGCTCGTCTTCCGCAAGCAGTTCGCCGGCCTGTTCTCCGACGCGCACCCGCTCACCGACGAGGAGGCCGCCGACCAGTGGGCGCTGATCTGCCACAACGGCGGGCGGAAGCTCGGCCACCGGCTGATCCACTACCTCGGCGAGCGCGAGCGGCTGACCGAGCGCTGGCACGGGGCGGTCCGCGATTGGCCCGGAGCGCTCAGCTTCGCCTGGGGCCTTCAGGACCCGGTCGCGACCACCGCGGTGCTAGAGGCGCTGATCGAGCTGCGGCCGCAGGCGCCAGTCGAGCGCCTGCCGAGGCTCGGCCATTACCCGCAGCTCGAGGATCCCGCGGCGATCGCCGCCGCGGTGAACGGGGCGCTTCTAAGAGGCGGCTGAGCGCGGCTCGGTGCCGTGCTCGACCATCGAGTCGGCGAGCCGTTCGGCCATCCGCGAGCGCAGTGCCTCCGCGGCCGCGCCCTTGGGCTCGGCGGTGCGCACGCCGAGCAGGTTGTCGACCTCGTCCGGGTCGCGCTCCAGGTCGTAGAGCTCGTACTCGTTCGAGGCCTTGCCCTCGGGGTCGAAATAGATCACGTACTTGGCCTCGGCGGTGCGCACCGCGCGCACCCGGTTCGGCTGCCCGGCGGTGTTCTGGAGCGCGGTCGCCGCCTGGTGATCGTCGTAGGTGTAGTGGATCGAGTCGCGCACCGACGGCGACGGGTCGGCGTGCTCGAGCACCGGCGAGAGGTCGACCTCGGCCCGGTCGCCGGCTTCGTGCCCGGGCTCGGCGGCGTCGGCGAGCACCGGGCCCAGGTCACGTCCGCGCAGGTCGCCCGGGACCTCGGCGCCGGCGAGCGAGAGCATCGTCGGCAACAGGTCGACCGCCGACGAGAGCGCCTCGGTCCGCGCAGGGGCCCCGAACAGGACCGGGTTCGAGATCACCAGCGGGACGTTGATCGTCTCCTCGTAGGCGTTGAACGCCTTCTGGCGCAGGGCGCCGTGCGAGAGGCCCATCTCGCCGTGGTCGGAGGTGCGCAGGACGACCGTCCGCGAGCGCAGCGAGCCGGGGTCGTCGGCGCTGCCGAGCGCGGCGAGCAGCCGGCCGATCTTCTCGTCGACGAGCCGGTGCAGGTAGGCGTAGAAGTTGACGTACTCGAGTTGCGCCTCGCGGCTGCGCAGCGGGCCGAGGTAGGCGGTCATCCCGAGTCGCATCAGCGCGTGCACGCCGGGCTTGGTGCTCAGGTTCTCGTCGATCGTCGGCGGCAGCCCGACCCCGAGATCGCGGAACTCGGCCCGGTCGAAGCCGCCGATCTTGTCCTGGGCGGGGTAGCCGAGCACGTCATGGGGATTGACCAGCGAGACGATCAGGCAGAACGGCTCCGGCAGCTCCGCGCGGCCGAGCCAGCGCTCGACCTGGCGCGTGTAGACCTCGTCCCAGCCCTCCCCGTCGCCGGCGTTGCCGCCGCCGAAGTTCGAGGCCTTGGCGTTCTCGCCGGCGTCCGGCGGCTCCCACTCGGCGAACCCGAAGTCGGCCTCGAGCCGGGCCGCGTCGCGGTAGCCCCAGCCGCCGAGCAGCGGCTCGCCGCCGCCGAGCGGATGGGTCAGGTGCCACTTGCCCTTGTAGGCGACGTGGTAGCCCGCCGCGCGCAGCAGGGTGGCGACGTTCGGCAGCTCGGCCGGCAGCTCGGGCTCACCGCCGGACTTCGGCCCCAGCTGCAGCGCCCCGCGCGCGAAGCGGCTCGCAAGGCGCCCGACCGGCACCTCGCGCTTGCGGACGATGTCGCCCATGGTCGCGAAGACCCCGGGCAGGTTGCGCGGGTCGGGCCGCAGGTCGGCGGCGGTCAGGGTGAGCTCGACCCCGTGCTCGGCCGGATAGCGGCCGGTGAACACGCTGGCTCGGCTGGGCGAGCACATCGCCGCGTTGGAGAAGTGGTTCTCGAAGCTGATCCCGGTGCGGGCGAGCTCCGTGTCGTTGGGCATCAGCTCGGCGCGCCAGGCGGGGTCGTCGGGCCAGTGGCGGGTCTGGCGCTGCTGGTCGGTGATCAGCAGCAGCAGGTTCGGCGGCCTCACTCCGGGCTCACCGGATCCGAGGTCGCGAGGACCTCACCGTCGGGGTCGAGCGCCCGGACCGCGAACGCGCTCGCCCCGGCGGGCACGTCGATCCGGGTCTCGAACCCGGTCCGCTTCGCCGTCGCCAGCGGCGCCAGGCCACCGGACGCGTCTTGCGCCAGCACCTGCCAGCGGGCGACCTCGGTGGCCCCGTTCCAGCTCGCGTACACCGAGACCCCGGCGCCGGTGCCGACCGCCGCCGCCGTCGGCAGCGTCTTCGGCTTCGCGCTCCACGGCTCGCGGTAGACCCGGTAGGAGCCGTCGTCGTCGGGCAGGCTGGCGTCGAAGAGCAGCCGCCCGCGCGGCGAGAACTGGCTGAAGAACGGCTGCGCCCCCCAGCCGACGAAGACGTCGCCGTCGGGCAGGGTCTGGACGCTGCCCTCGCTTTGGGCCGAGGTGTCGGCCTGGCGGTGATAGACCTGCTCGACCGTCGCCCGCCGCGGCTTGCCGCGCAGCTTCAGCACCAGCCCGCGAGAGGAGGGCGCGTACTCGGGCGGTCCCGCCTGGTCGTCGAACAGGCTCACCCGGCGTCCCGGTTGCATCAGCGCGTCGTGCTGGAAGTAGAAGCGGGCGCCGGGGCCGAGCTCGAAGTCGCTGAAGTCGCCGCCCAGGGTCCAGACGATCCGGCCGGAGGACCGGTCGACCTTGTAGAGCGCCGAGGCGTTTCGCATCGAGACCAGCAGCTTGCCCTGCGGGAGCACCTGGATCGAGTTGATGTGGAAGGCGTCGTAGGAGGCGCTCAGGGCCGGGGTCGCCATCGATTCCTCCAGCGGCACGTGGCCGTAGGCGTGCCACTCCCAGACCACCAGCCCGGTCTTCACGTCGACCTGCTGGACGATCGAGTCCATCAGCGGCGAGAGCGTCCCTTCCGGGGTGCCCGGGAGGTGGACGAGGATCGGCGAGTAGATCGGGAACACCGCGTCGCCGTGCCTGGTCAGGCTGAACTCGTGCAGGTCGGTCGGGTAGCCGTTGCCGGCGGTGACCTCGGCGATCGGCTCGTAGGACCTGTTCGCGATCACCCCCCTGCCGACCCCGAAGGCGGTCGGCGTGACCGTGCCCCGCCACCAGGTCAGCACCTGCTTGCCCCGGTAACGCTGGATCCGCAGGTTCGCGGCGACCTCGGGGGGCGTGTACTGCTCGAACCAGACCAGCTGCCCGTCCTCGTCGACGATCATCGGCCCGCCCGGGCCGACGGGCTTGATCGAGACGGTGATCGTGCTCCCCGGGTGGACGACCGGCGAGGGCAGCGGCGTGAGCAGGAAGCTGCCGTCGCCGCGGGCGCGCGACGAGGTGTGGTTGACGGTGATCTTCGGCGGCTCGAGGCCGGGCTCGGAGACGAAGCTCTGCAGCTTCTCGGGCTGGTGGGAGGTCAGGGTGAGCGGCGGCTGCGGCGGCCCGAGCCGGGCGACCGTGAAGTTGAAGCGCCGGGTCTCCATGCCCCGGATCCGGACCGTCGCCGAGACCTCCTCGCCCGCGGTCAGCGGCTGGTCGAGCAGGAAGCTGGCGCCGCGGTTGCCCGAGTAGGACGCGAGCGAGCCCGGGTGCGGGCCGCTGACCGCGCCGGTCACGGTGACCGATCGGATCGCGTCGGGGTGCGGTCCGAGGATGCTGATCTGGGTCTGCGGGTTGACGTCCGGTGTGCCCGGCGCGGGCGAGATCGTCACCCGCCCGGCGGCCGATGCCGGAGCGGCTGCGCTGAGCATCACGAGTGATGCCAGCGCCGCCGTCCATGCAGATGCCAGAGCCTTCTTGCTCATAGAAGCCATATTGAGTATCGCTTCAAAGCGGTACCATATTCAGTATGGCTTCCGGCGTCAAGCCCCGCGGACTGGTCGGGTACGGCGGCGGGAGCGCCGAGGAGGGCGCACCGCTGCCGGCGCCCCCGACCCAGGCTCGCGGGGTCGATAAGCGCGACCGCATCTACCGGGCGGCGCTCGAGCGCTACGAGGCCGACGGGGTCGCCGCGACCCGGGTCGAGGACGTGATCGCCGACGCCGAGGTCAGCTGGGCGACCTTCTTCCGCTACTTCCCGCGCAAGGGCGACGTGCTGATCGAGCTCGCCGCCCGCCACTTCCGCGGCCCGGTCCGCGACGCCGCCGCCGAGGGGATCGCCGACAAGCGCCTGCGGGTGCGCACGGTCACCGAGCGCACCTTCGCCGCCCTGCTCGCCCCCGCCGACGCAACGCCGGAGCTGCACAGCGCGGCGCTGCTCGAGGTCTTCGCCCACCCGGCGCGGTTCGCCGCCCTGATCAACGACGGCCACCCGCAGCCGATGGTGGGCCTGGTCACCGAGCTGCTCACCGAGGCGCAGCGGCGCGGCGAGCTGCGGCCCGAGCTCGACCCCGGGCCGACCGCGCTCACGGTGGTCGCCGGAGCGCTCTTCCCCGCGGTCCAGGCGGCCTCCCTCGGAGCCGATCCGGCGCAGCCGCTCGCCGCCGCACTCGAGATCCTCTGGGCCGGCCTCGACGCCCGCG
>DASPGZ010000057.1:0-20946 GCA_035620355.1 Solirubrobacterales bacterium
GCCGGAGCCGGCGTCGCCGACGGCGACGAGCAGCGGCTTGCCGGAGGCGGAGGTCGTCGCGACGAGGGCCGGGACGCCGGCGTCGATCAGCGCCCGCTCGAGCGTCGCCTCGCCGGCGGGCGGGTCGTCGAGCTCGAAGACGAGCACCGCGGCCTCGGAGCCGATCCCGAACGGGCGCAGGCGCCCGCGCAGCTCGTCGGCCTCGAGCCGGTCGCCGAGCGCGTCGGCGAGCAGGTCGCCGGCGAGCCGGCGCTCGGTCTCGCGCACGATCCGCTCGCGCATCAGCTCGAGCCCGACGACGATCGCCGCCTGGCGCGTGCACAGGCGCTCGAACTCGCCCAGGCCGCCGCGCTCGGAGATCACCGCGAGCCAGGCGACCGGAGCGCCGCCGCGATTCCCGGGAACCGGGACCGCGAGCGCCCGGTCGGCGAGCTTGCCCTCCTCGGGGGTGAACGGCGCCGGCGGCGAGTCGGGGCCGTGGGCGTTGATCCCTGCTGCGAGCTCGGCGATCGCCTCGGCGTCGGGCTCGGAGTCGTTGGCGCTGCGGGCCAGCTCGCGGCCGGAGCGGTCGAGGACCACAGCCGTCCCGCCGACCGCGGCGCCGGTCGAGGCGAGGATCTCCTCCAGGCCGCGTCCCTCGATCACCAGCCGCTCGAGCCGCTCGTGCACGTGCACGCCGCGCTCCAGCACCCCGAACTGCTCGTTGACGAGCCGGGCAGAGGCGCGCTCGGTGATCGCGATGAACGGCATCTCGTACGGGACCTCGAACAGCGGCAGCCCGCGCTTGGTCGCCGCGTCGAGGATCGCCTTCGGCATCCGCTTGTGGTCGAAGCCGATCCCGAACCCGAGGCCCGCGAGCCCCTCGGCGGCGAGCAGCTCGACGTAGCGGCGCTGCTTCGCCGGGGTCGGCAGGTTGTAGCCGGTGGTCAGCAGCAGCTCGCCGCCGGACAGCCACGGGGTTGGATCGGCGTGCTCGGAGATATGGACCCAGCGAACCGGGTTCTGGACATGCTCGGAGCCCGTCACGAGCTCGAGGCCGCAGTCCTCCAGCAGTTTTTCAACGGTCAGCATCCGTACCGGGCGCGCTCCGTCTCAGCCGCGCGCCTGGACCTGCTCCCACGCCTCGGTGAGCACCGGACGCAGCACGTCGTGGATCTCGTCGAACTGCTCGGTGTCGCAGATCAGCGGCGGCGAGAGCTGGATCACGGGATCGCCGCGATCGTCCGCGCGGCAGATCAGCCCGCGGCGGTAGAGCTCGCCGGAGAGGAAGCCGCGCAGGAGCCACTCGGATTCCTCGTCGGTGAAGCTCTCCTTCGTCTCCTGGTCGCGGACCAGCTCGATCGCGTGGAAGTAGCCGTCGCCCCGCACGTCGCCGACGATCGGGATGTCGCGGAGCCCGTCGAGCATCGCCCGGAACTCGCCTTGCTTGCGGAGCACGTGGCCGCAGAGATCCTCGCGCTCGTAGACGTCGAGGTTGGCCATCGCCACCGCGGCGGCCACCGGGTGGCCGCCGAAGGTGAACCCGTGCGTGAACGACTGCTTGCCGGTCGCGAACGGCTCGTAGACCTTCTCCGAGGCGATCATCGCCCCCATCGGCATATAGGCGGAGGTCAGCGCCTTCGCCGTGGTCACGATGTCCGGCTGGTAGCCGTAGCGCTCGCAGCCGAAATAGTGGCCGAGCCGGCCCCAGGCGCAGATCACCTCGTCGGAGACGAGGAGCACGTTGTGGCGATCGCAGATCTCGCGCACGCGCTGGAAGTAGCCGTCCTGCGGCGGGATGCAGCCGCCCGCGTTCTGGAGCGGCTCGAGGATCACCGCGCCGACCGTCTCCGGACCCTCGAAGAGGATCTTCTCCTCGATCTGGTCGGCGGCCCAGAGCGGGTCGCGATCCGCGGGCCAGTGGTAGCTGTTGGTGTTCGGAGCCTTGATCCCACCCGGGACGAGGGGCTCGAAGTCGGTCCGCAGGGCCGGGATCCCGGTCGCCTGCAGCGCCCCCAGGGTGGTCCCGTGGTAGGCGATCTCGCGGGTCAGGAACTTGATCTTGCGCGGGTTGCCGGTGCGCTGGTGGTAGGCGCGCACGAGCTTGATCGCCGACTCGACCGCCTCGGAGCCGCCGGAGGTGAAGAAGACGCGGTTGAGGTCTCCGGGCGCGAGCGCCGCGATCCGCTCGGCGAGCTCGATCGCGCGCGGGTGCGCGTAGCTCCAGAGGACGAAGAAGTCGAGTTCCTCGACCTGGCGCGCCGCGGCCTCGCCGAGCTCGGAGCGACCGTGGCCGGCGTTGACGCAGAAGAGCGCCGAGAGGCCGTCGAGATAGCGGGTGCCGTGCTCGTCGTAGACGTAGGGGCCGTCGCCGCGGACGATCACCGGGACCTCGGAGTCCGCGTACGAGCCCATGCGGGTGAAATGCATCCACAGGTGCCGCTTGGCGGCCTCCTGGAAGCTGGTTCCCGCGACGGTCCGGCTCGCGGTATCGGTTGTCGCCATCTCTCCTCCTCCTGGTGCTAGGACGACCGGTCCATTGGGCCCCCTACGTTCCGTACAAAGGTATCTGGCGGCGGCCTCGCGCACAACCGGGATTCGGTTCAACTTCTTGCGATCGCTTGCTCCCACTTGTATAAGTGCGGTTGGACGTTTTGGGACTTCCGGACCTTGCGTCCCCCCGGGCCGCGACTTAGCCTGAACGGCGTTCGCGGAGGACTAGAGTTGTCTGGTGAGGAGAGGCGGTGCCGTGAGGAGCGAGGGATGACGGAGCCGAGCGTCCGATTGGAGGGCGTGACCAAGCGCTTCGACGAGTTCGAGGCGGTCAAGTCGATGGATCTCGACATCGGGCAGGGCGAGTTCTTCACCATGCTCGGCCCCTCGGGCTGCGGCAAGACCACCACCCTGCGGATGATCGCCGGGTTCGAGCAGCCGACCGAGGGCAGCGTGCGGATCGAGGGCACCGACGTCGCCGGGCTGCCGCCGCACAAGCGCCCGACCAACACGGTGTTCCAGAGCTACGCCCTGTTCCCGCACATGACGGTCGCCGACAACGTCGGCTACGGGCTCAAGCGCCAGAAGGTGCCGAAGGCCGAGATCGGATCGCGGGTCGAGGCCGAGCTCGAGCGGGTCGGGCTCGCCGAGCGCGCGAACCAGAAGCCGGCGCAGCTCTCGGGCGGAATGCAGCAGCGCGTCGCCCTGGCCCGGGCGCTGGTCAACCTGCCGAAGGTGCTGCTGCTCGACGAGCCGCTCGGCGCCCTCGACCTGAAGCTGCGCAAGGGCCTGCAGCTCGAGCTCAAGGGGATCCAGCGCGACGTCGGGATCACGTTCGTCTACGTCACCCACGACCAGGAGGAGGCGCTGACGATGTCGGACCGGATCGCGGTCATGAACCAGGGCCGGGTCGAGCAGGTCGACACGCCCGAGGAGATCTACGAGCGCCCCGCGACCACCTTCGTCGCCGGCTTCATCGGCGTCTCCAACCTGATGCCCGGCGAGGTCGTTTCGGCCAACGGCGGCGGCCCGCGGGTCCGCCTCGACGCCGGGGTCGAGATCGAGGCGCCGACGAACGGGCTCGGTCCGGGCGAGCGCTGCCACGCGGTCGTCCGGCCGGAGAAGCTTCGCCTCGACCCCCGCGACGCCTCGGCCCCGGACGGCTGGCCGAGCGTCGAGGGCATGGTGGAGAGCTCCATCTATCTCGGGACCGCGACCCAGATCGTGGTCAAGCTCGCAGGGGACGTCCCGATGACGGTCCTCGTCCCGAACGCGGACGAGGTCGAGCGCGGACAGCTGCCGGGGGGCGGAGTACCGGTCCGACTGTCATGGGCGCCGGAGCACATTCACGTAGTCAGGGAGTCGGAGGCACCGGCTCCCGAGCAAAGCCAAGGAGGCGACTGAGGAGATGTTGGTCAAGCTGACCGCGGCGATCGCGGTTTTGGTGGGAACGCTGGTCCTCGCGGCCTGCGGAGGAGACGGCGGGGGGCTCGAGAGCGGCAGCGGCGATACCGACACCTCGGACATCCCGACGGCGCAGGGGGGCGAGCCCTCGGGCGAGTTGACGATCTCGAACTGGCCGCTCTACATCGACAAGCAGACGATCCCCAACTTCGAGCAGGAGACGGGCGTCGAGACGCAGTACATCGAGGACATCAACGACAACACCGAGTTCTTCGGCAAGCTCCGCCCACAGCTGTCCCAGGGCGAGTCGGGCGGTCGCTCGATCATCATCCCGACCGACTGGATGGCGGCGAAGATGTACGACCTTGGCTACGTCCAGAACCTCGACAAGTCGGCGATCCCGAACGTCGAGGAGAACCTGATCCCGAGCCTCCAGAGCCCCTCCTTCGACCCCAACCGCGACTACTCGGTCCCGTGGCAGAGCGGGATGACCGGGATCATCGTCCGTAAGGACCTGGCGCCCGACATCACCTCGATCAACGACCTGTTCGACCCGAAGTACAAGGGCAAGGTGACGATGCTGAGCGAGATGCGCGACACCGTGCCGCTGGTGATGAAGGCCGACGGCGTCGACCCGGCCGAGGCGACCGACCAGGACTGGCTCGACGCGATCGACAAGATCGAGCAGGCGGCGGCCTCCGGGCAGGTCCGCGACTTCACCGGCAACGATTACGCCGACGACCTGACCCGCGGCGACGTGGTCGCCGCGATCGGCTGGTCGGGTGACGCGGTCCAGCTGCAGGCCGACAACCCCAACATCGAGTGGCGGATGCCCGACGAGGGCTGCATGTTGTGGACCGACAACATGGAGATCCCGATCGGCGCTCCGAACACCCCGGCGGCGCTGGCGTTCATGAACTACGTCTACGACCCCGAGGTGGCGGCCGACATCACCGAGTACGTCCAGTACGTCTCCCCGGTCGCGGGGGTGAAGGAGATCCTCACCAAGCGGGATCCGAAACTGGCCAACAACCAGCTGATCTTCCCCGACGAGGAGTTCACCGCCGACTGCACGATCCAGGTGTCGCCGGAGGACGAGGAGGGCGTGACGGAGGCGTTCGAGACCGTCCTCCAAGGTTGACGGGCGACGGCGACGGCGAACCGGTCATTGAGGTGAGGACCACCGGATGAGCACGGTTCGCCGTCGTCTGATCCCGTATGGGCTGCTGACCCCGGGTCTGCTGTGGCTGATCCTGTTCTTCGTCGTGCCGATGTACTTCATGGCGCGGATCGCGCTGTACGAGGGCAGCTCGACGACCGGCTACGAGTTCGCCTGGAACTTCAGCAACTTCAGCGACGCGCTCTCGGAGAACGACACCCAGTTCGTGCGCTCGTTCTACTACTCCGGGGTCGCGACCGTGATCGCGCTGCTGATCGCCTACCCGCTCGCCTACGCGATCGCCTTCCGCGGGGGCAAGTACAAGAACCTGCTCCTGTTCGCGGTCGTCGCGCCGTTCTTCACCACCTACCTGATCCGGACGCTCGCCTGGCAGACGATCCTCTCGGACGAGAGCTTCATCGTCAACGCGCTGCAGACCATCGGCCTGGTCGCCGACGACGGCCGGGTCCTCGACACCTCCGGCTCGGTGATCGCGGGGCTCACCTACAACTTCCTCCCGTTCATGATCCTGCCGATCTACGCGAGCCTCGAGCGGCTCGACACGAGTCTGATCGAGGCGGCCAAGGACCTCTATTCGTCGGCGACGACCGCCTTTCGCAAGGTCACCCTGCCGTTGACCGGGCCCGGGATCGTCGCCGGCGTCCTGCTCACCTTCATCCCCGCCTCCGGCGACTACATCAACGCCGAGTTCCTCGGCTCGCAGAACCAGGCGATGATCGGCAACGTGATCCAGAGCAAGTACCTGGTGGTCACCGACTACCCGGCCGCCGCGGCGCTCTCGTTCGTGCTCCTGGCGATCATCCTGATCCTGGTCGTGCTCTACATCCGCTTCGCCGGCAGCGAGGCGCTCATGGGTGAGGAGGCGGAAAAAGCGTGAGGCGGAGCGGAGCGAAGCCGAGCCGCGCCGCTGTTGAGGCGCCTGAAGCGAGGAACGAGCGATGAAGTGGCTGAAGGATCACGCCCTCAACATCTACGCCGGCCTCGCGGTCGCGTACATGCTGATCCCGATCGGCGTGATCGCGCTGTTCTCGTTCAACAATCCGCAGGGCCGTTACAACTTCACCTGGGAGGGCTTCACCCTCGATCACTGGAAGGACCCGTTCGCGATCGAGGAGCTCACCGACGCACTGATCACGAGCATCGAGCTGGCGATCGTCGCGACCCTGATCGCGACCGCGCTCGGGACCCTGATCGCGATCGCTCTGGTCCGTTACGAGTTCTTCGGCCGCAAGGCCTCGAACTTCCTGATCGTGATCCCGACCGCGACCCCCGAGGTGGTGATCGGCGCGGCCCTGCTCTCGATGTTCCTGCTGCCCCCGTTCGTCGACATCATCAGCCTCGGCTTCCCGAGCCTGGTGGTCGCGCACGTGATGTTCTCGATCTCGTTCGTGGTCATCGTCGTGCGCTCGCGCCTGATCGGCTTCGACCGCTCGCTCGAGGAGGCGAGCCGCGACCTCGGGGCGGGCGCCTTGACCACCTTCCGCACCGTCACCCTGCCGCTGCTGATGCCCGGGATCGTCGCCGCCGGCCTGCTCGCCTTCGCGCTCTCGATCGACGACTTCGTGATCTCGAACTTCAACTCCGGGACCACGGTCACCTTCCCGCTCTACATCTACGGCGCCTCACAGCGCGGGATCCCGGTCGAGGTCAACGTGCTCGCGACCCTGCTCTTCGTGGTCACCGCGATCGCGATGGCGTTCACGGTCTGGCAGCAGCGCCGCGCCGAGCAGCTCGCCTCGGTCCGGCCGGCCGAGTAGCCGGCACCGGGTCTCAGGCGGGGCGGACGCTGATCGAGACGTCGGCGCCGCGCGGGTCGCGGTTGCGGGCCTCGGCGGAGCCCCCGTGCGCGCGGGCGATCGAGTCGACGATCGCCAGGCCGAGTCCGCTCCCGTCCGAGGAGCGCGCCTCGTCGGCGCGGCTGAAGCGCTCGAACGCCCGCTCGATGAACTCATCCGGGAACCCCGGCCCGCGGTCGGTGACGTGCAGCTCGACCCGGCCGTTTTCCGCCCGCGCCTCGAGCTCCACCGGCCCGTCGCCGTGACGGAGCGCGTTGTCGACCAGGTTGGTCAGCGCCTGTTCGATCCGCGAGCGGTCCGCGTCGATCCGCAGGTCCGGCGGCGTGCTCGTGCGGATCTCCCTGCCTGCCCGGGCCGCGCGCTCCTCGAACCGCGAGCGGACGGCCGCGAAGCTCTCTGCGACCGCGAACGGCGCCGTCTGCACGTCGATCCCTCCCTCGGCGGCCCGCGCGACCACCAGCAGGTCCTCGGCGAGGATGATCAGGCGGTCGGCCTCGCCGATCGCCCCGCGGATCGCGGTGCGCAGCTCGTCCTCGCCGCTGCCCTGGCGCAGCGCGAGCTCGAGCTCGAGCCGGTGCAGGGCGAGCGGCGTGCGCAGCTCGTGGCTGGCGTCGTCGACGAACCTGCGCTCGCGGGCGACGGCCGCCTCGAGCCGGCCCAGCATCTCGTTCAGGGTCTCGCCGAGGCGGGTGAGCTCGTCGCCCGCGGGGGCGACCGGGAGCCGCTCGCCCGGCGAGTGGGCTGAGATCTCGTCGGCCCGCCGGCGCATCACCTCCACCGGCCGCAGCGCCGCCCCGGCGGCCCAGTAGCCGGCGAGCGAGGCGAGCAGCAGCGTCACCGGCCCGCCGATCGCGAGCAGGGTCGCGAGGTTCGAGAGCGCCTCGTCGCGATCGTCCAGGGAGGCACCGACGACCAGCACCGCCGCCCGGCCGCCGAAATCGATCGGCGTCGCGATCAGCCGCACCCGAGCCTCGAGCCCGGGTGCGCTGTCGTGATCGATCAGCTGCGGCTCCCGGGAGGCCGCCTCGAGCTCCGCCCGACCGAGCGTCGGCCCCCCCGAGACCTGCTCGGTCGAGTCGAGCACCCTGCCGTCGGGGCTGAGGATCTGGGCGAAGCTCTCGTCGCTCTCGACCGAGATCGCGCCGGGCGTGGCGAGGCGCCCGTCGGTGTCGCCGGCGAGCGCGGCGAGGTCGCCGGCGCGCGAGCGCAGCCCGGTGTCCAGCGACTCGTCGAGCTGCGATTCGAGCCGCAGGTAGAGCAGCAGGCCGACGGCGACCAGGACCACCGCCATCACCGCGGTGAACGCCAGCGTGACGCGGACCCGGATCGGCAGACGGCTCATCCGGGGTCCTGGTCGCGAAGCCGGTAGCCGGACCCGCGCACGGTCTCGATCGAGTCGGTGCCGAACGGGCGGTCGATCTTGCGCCGCAGCAGGCGCACGTAGGACTCGATGATGTTCGAGCGGTTCTCGTAGTCGTAGTCCCAGGCCTGCTCGAGCAGCGCGAAGCGGGAGAGCACCTGGCCCGGGCGCCGCATGAACGCCTCGAGCAGCGCGAACTCCTTCGCCGAGAGCGTGATCTCCTGCTCGCCCCTCCAGACGCGCCGCGAGCCCGGGTCGAGCCGCAGTCCCGCCGCGCTCAGCTCGACCGGGCGCTCGACCTCCCCCCGTCGCACCAGCGCCCGCAGCCGCGCCATCAGCTCCGCGAACGAGAACGGCTTGGTCATGTAGTCGTCCGCGCCGCCGTCGAGGCCGGCGACGCGGTCGGCGACCGCGTCGCGCGCGGTCAGCAACAGGATCGGCGTCCAGATCCCGTCGGCTCGCAGCCGCCGGCAGACGTCGAGGCCGTCGATCCCCGGGAGCATCAGGTCGAGGACGATCACGTCGTAGTCGGTGGCGCGCGCCATCCAGAGCGCGTCCTCGCCCGTGGCCGCAAGGTCGGCGGCGAGGCCCTCGCCCCGCATCCCGCGCCGGATCAGGGCGGCCATCTTGACCTGATCCTCGACAACCAGAACCCGCATCGGAGTGCGAATCTACGCCCCCGGATGAAAGGGGGATGAAAGAGCCTCAGTCCGGGTCGCGCAGCTCTCGCAGCAGCGGCGCCGCGAACCAGACCCAGCCGATCCCGAGCACGAGCGCCGCGGTGACGACAGCCGCGGTCGCCTCGTTGTAGACGAAGTGGGAGATCAGCATGATCACGCCGGTGATCGCCAGCGCCAGGAAGACCATGCCGACGATCGCGTACTTGTGGGAGCTGTCGACGATCCACTTCTTGTCGAGGTCGCGGAAGCGGATTCGGTGGCGCGCAACCGGCGCCATCAGGCAGATCCCGGCGGCGGCGGTGAGCAGCAGGGTGACGTAGTAGACGCGCTTTTCGAAGTCGGTGACCTCGACCCAGCCCTGCTGGAACGGGACCACGAGCAGGAACGCGAACAGGAACTGGACCCCGAGGCTCGCCACCCGCAGCTCCTGGAGCAGCTCGATCAGGTTGCGGTCGAGCCGCTCCTCCTCGGTCTCCTGCCGGCGCTCGGCGTGCTCGCTCTTCGTCGAATCGGACAAGGCGAGCCATTGTTACCCGATCATCCGGCTCCAAAGCCCCCGCTAGCCTTGGCCAAATGGGTGCGATCGAGACCAGGCACGTGATCGGCGGCGAGCGGGTCGACGGCGACGGTGCCGAGCTCGCGGTCGAGAACCCGTTCGACGAGACCGCCGTCGCGACCGTGCGCGAGCCGTCGCCCGAGCAGCTCGACGCGGCGATCGCCGCCGCCGCCGAGGCTCAGCGCGGCTGGGAGCGGACCCCCGCGGTCGAGCGCGCCGAGCTCCTGCACGAGGTGGCGACCCGCCTCCGCGCGCGCACCGACGAGCTCGCCGAGCTGATGACGCTCGAGGGCGGCAAGCCGTTGATCGAGAACGCCGACGAGATCGGCTGGACCGCCGCCGCCTTCGACTACTTCGCCGAGATCGGCCGCGACTCGGCCGGGCGGGTGATCCCCTCGATCGAGGCGAGCCAGCTGGCGCTGGTGCTCAAGGACCCGGTCGGACCGGTCGCCTGCATCGTGCCCTGGAATTACCCCTTGCTGCTGTTGTCCTGGAAGCTGGCCCCGGCGCTCGCGGCCGGCAACGCCACGGTCAGCAAGCCCTCGGAGATCACCCCGCTCTCGACCCTCGCGGCGGCCTCGTGCTTCGATCACCTGCCGGCCGGGGTCGTCAACGTGGTCGCGGGCGCCGGCGAGGTCGGGGCGACGATCGTCGCCGACGGGCGGATCGAGTGCGTCGCCTTCACCGGCTCGGTCGAGACCGGTAAGCGGATCGCCTCGGTCTGCGCCGAGCGGGTCGCCCGGGTCAACCTCGAGATGGGCGGCAAGGACCCGTTCATCGTCTGCGCCGACGTCGCCTCAAAGATCGACGTGGCCGCGCGTGGCGGAGCCTGGGCAGCGTTCCTGAACGCGGGCCAGGTCTGCACCTCGGCCGAGCGCTTCTACGTCCTCGACTCAATCTACGACGACTACCTCCAGGCGTTCACCGACCACACCCGCTCGCTGGTGATCGGCGATCCCCGCGACCCCTCGACCGACGTCGGCCCGATGGTCTCCGCCGCACAGCGGGCGAAGGTGGCCGGCCAGGTCGAGGCGGCGGTCGCCGCGGGTGCCGAGCTGGTCGTCGGCGGCGACCGGGGTGGCCACGACCAGGGGCACTTCTACGCCCCGGCGGTGGTCACCGGCGCCGACGCGCAGACCGCGCTGCTCTCCGAGGAGACCTTCGGCCCGGTGGCGCCGCTGGTCCGGGTGGACTCGCTCGACCAGGCGATCGAGCTCGCGAACTCGACCCGTTTCGGCCTCGGTGCCAACGTCTACACGGAGGACATGAAGACGATGCTGCGCTGCATGCGAGAGCTCAAGGCCGGCACGGTCTGGTTCAACGACCCGCTCACGGACAACGACGCCGGGCCGTTCGGCGGCTTCAAGCAGTCGGGGCTCGGGCGCGAGCTCGGCCGCGAGGGGCTGGAAGCCTTCCAGGAGACCAAGCACGTGCACATCGAACCGGAGATCGAGAAGAAGGACTGGTGGTACCCGTATGGCAACTGAAACAGCAACGAGGACGCTGCGCAACTACATCGGCGGAGGCTGGGTGGAGGCCGCCGGCGGGGAGACGCTCGAGGATCGCAACCCGGCGACGGGCGAGCTGACCGCGCTGGTGCCGCTCTCGGGCGCCGCCGACATCGACGCCGCGGCCCGCGCCGCGCGCGAGGCCCAGCCGGCCTGGCGGGCGGTGGCGCCGCAGAAGCGCGCCCGTGCGGTGATCGCCCTGCGCGAGGCGCTCTGGGAACGCCAAGAGGACATCGCCCGGCTGGTCACCGAGGACATGGGCAAGACCCTCGACGACGCCCGCGGCGAGGTCGTCCGCGGGATCGAGTCGACCGAGGCCGCCTGCGGGATCCCGCATCTGCTCAAGGGCGAGAACCTCGAGGGCGTCGCGCGCGGCGTCGACGTCGAGCTCGTGCGCCAGCCGGTCGGCGTGGTCGGCGCGATCACCCCGTTCAACTTCCCGGCGATGATCCCGCTCTGGTTCCTGCCCTACGCGATCGCCTGCGGCAACACGTTCATCCTCAAGCCGTCGGAGCGCGACCCGCGCCCGTCGGAGTTGATCTTCGAGCTGATCGACTCGATCGACGCGCTCCCCGACGGGGTGCTCAACCTCGTCCACGGTGCCCACGACGCGGTCAACGGCCTGCTCGACCACCCCGAGATCGACGCGATCTCGTTCGTCGGCCAGGCCTCGACCGCCCGCTACATCGCCGAGCGCTCGGTCGCCTCCGGCAAGCGCTTCCAGGCGCTTGGAGGGGCGAAGAACTCGCTCATCGTGATGCCCGACGCCGACCTCGACGTGACCGTGCCGGCGATCATGAGCTCGGCCTTCGGCGCCGGCGGCCAGCGCTGCCTCGCCGGATCGGTCGCCGTGCTGGTCGGGACCCCGGAGGAGCAGGACCGCTCGCTGAACGCGCTCGCCGAGGCGGCTGCCGAGCTCGGCGTCGGCCCCGGCGACCAGGACGGGGTCGAGGTCTGCCCGCTGGTCGGCCCCGAGGCCCGCGACCGGATCGCGGCCGCGGTCGAGGCCGCCGAGTCGGGCGACGACGAGCTCGTCCTCGACGGGCGCCGCGACGCCGGGCCCGGCGGCTCGCTGATCGGCCCATCGATCGTCGCGACGGCCGAGACCGAGTCGGACCTGGCGCGCGAGGAGCTCTTCGGCCCGCTGCTCGCGGTGGTCCGGGTCGACGACCTCGACGGGGCGCTCGAGTTCGCGAACGGCTCGCGCTACGGCAACGCCGGCTCGATCTTCACCACCTCGGGCGGCGCCGCGCGCGCCTACCGGTGGGGTGCCGAGGCCGGCATGCTCGGGGTCAACGTCGGCGTCGCGGCCCCGGTCGCCTGGTTCCCGTTCTCCGGCTGGAAGGACTCGATCGACGGCGACCTGCACGCCAACGGCAAGGACGCGGTCGAGTTCTACACCCGCAAGAAGGTGGTCACCTCGCGCTGGTGATCACCGTCGGCTCCAAGCCCCACAAGCGGGTCGGGCTGG
This sequence comes from Solirubrobacterales bacterium, assembly GCA_035620355.1. Lineage (GTDB taxonomy): Bacteria > Actinomycetota > Thermoleophilia > Solirubrobacterales > 70-9 > WHSW01. Next base: position 12,428 of record DASPGZ010000057.1, read on the forward strand.
GGACCAACCGGCTCACCGACACGCCGGAGAACCGCGCCTTCCTGGTCGGCGCGGTCGAGGCCGGGGTCGACTTCATCGACACGGCGCATCTGTACGCCAGCGGCGAGAGCGAGCGGACGATCGGCGCGGCCCTGGCGCCGTTCGACCCGGCGATCACGGTGGGGAGCAAGGGCGCGTATGCCCAGGGCACCGGCCCCGACGACCTGCGGCGCCACCTCTCGGAGAGCCTCGAGCGCCTGTCCGTCGAGACGATCGAGCTCTACTACGCGCACCGCATCCGGCCCCAGAACTCGGTCGGGTCGATGCTCTCGGTGCTCGCCGAGGCCCGCGACGCGGGCACGATCGAGCACGTCGGCGTCTCCGAGGTCTCGATCGAGGAGATCGAGCTGGCGCGGACCGTGGTCCCGATCGCGGCGGTTCAGAACGAGTACTCCCTCGGCGAGCGCAAGCACGAGGAGGTGCTCGATTTCTGCGAAGCGCAGGGGATCCCGTTCGTCCCCTTCCTCCCTCTGCGGGGCGGCAACCGCGAGGCGATCGCCGAGGTCGCCGCCGCCCACGGCGCGACCCCTCAGCAGGTCAAGCTCGCCTGGCTGTTGAAGCGCTCCGAGATCATGCTGCCGATCCCGGGGACGCTCTCGCTCGAGCACCTGCGCGAGAACCTCGACGCGCTCGAGCTCGAGCTCTCCGACGAGGAGTTCGAGCGACTCCGCGGCGCGTAGGCTTCGCCGCCTTCGCGATGACCCCCGCCGAGACCAAGCGCCGCAACTACCTGATCGCCGGGACCGTCGGCGGCTTCCTGCTGCCGGTCGCGGGTCTGGTCGGGGCGCTGGCGTTCTGGGCCCAGGGCGACGAGCCGGCCGCGATCCAGGTCGCCGCCGCGTCGATCGCCGGCGTGATCGCCTACGTGGTCGTCTTCGGCGTCCTCTAGCCGGCCAGCAGGGTGAGCGCCTGCGGCTCGCCGGGCGGCGGCGGCGTCGGCTCGCCGAACCCGGCGACCCGGACACCCAGCAGGCGCACCGGCCGCGGCGGCGCGTAGTTGCGGAGCAGGGTCCGCGCGGTCCGGGTGATCAGCTCGGCGTCGTTGGTGGGCGCCTCGACGGTGTGGACGCGGGTGACCGTGGTCCAATCGTCGAGCCGGACCTTGATCCCGATCGTACGGCCGCAGAGCTCGCGCTCGCGCAGCTCGGCGGCGAGCCGCCCGGCCTGCTCCGAGAGGATCGACTCGAGCCGGTCGTAGTCGGCGATGTCGTAATCGAAGGTGGTCTCGACCGAGCGCGACTTCACCTCGCCACGGGCGACGGCGGAGTCGTCGCGGAAGTGCGCGCGCTCGTGCAGGGAACGTCCATGGCTGTTGCCGAAGCGGCGGACCAGGTCGTCGGGCGGATGGGCCTGCAGCTCGCCGATCGTCCGCACCCCGATCGCCTCGAGCCGCTCGGCCGTCTTCGGCCCGATCCCGGGAATCAGCCGCGGCGGCTCGACGGCGAAGCGCTTCGCGGCCTGCTCGCGGGTGAGGACGCAGAAGCCGCGCGGCTACTCGGCGTCGGAGGCGACCTTGGCGACCAGGCGGTTGGGACCGATCCCGACCGAGGCGTCGAGATCGAGCCGCTCGCGGATCGCGCGCACCAGGTCGCTCATCCGGGCGACCGGGTCGGGGGTCGCCGAGAGGTCGAGGTAGACCTCGTCGAGGGAGACCGGTTGGGTCGGGACGCCGAGCTCGCCGACGAGGCCCATGACCTCGGCGGAGCGCTCGCGGTAATGGGCCATGTCCACCGACAGGTGGACGAGGTCGGGGCAGCGACGCTTCGCGTGCGCGACCGGCATCGCCGAGCCGACCCCGAACGGGCGCGCCTCGTAGCTGGCGGTGGTGACCACGGCGCGGGGTCCACGGCCGGCGACGATCACCGGCAGCCCGCGCAGGTCGGGGCGGCGCAGGAGCTCGACCGCGACGTAGAAGGCGTCCATGTCGAGATGGGCGATCGTCCGGCGCGCGGCCACAGGCGGATCGTAGGTCGCCGCCCGGCGTCAGCCGGTCAGCCGGCGATAGGCTCGCGACGAGCTAGCGCCCGATGTGAATACCCAGCCGCTCCGGGATCCCCGCTAGCGCGCGGGTCACCGGGCCCGGGGTGCGTCCGCGCTCGAGCGCGGCCTCCTTGCGCAGGATCGCGCGCCGGATCATCGATCCGCCGACGTAGCGAAACGGCTCGGGCGGCACCCGCTGGGCCGGCGGGTCGACGAACGCGAGCCGGCTCGCCTCGTCGCGGCGCTCGAGCGCCAGCGAGGCGAGCGAGCGGCCGAGCATGTGCGAGGGCCCGACCCCGTGGCCGGTGGAGCCGAAGGCGCAGTGGATCCCCTGGTCGAGCTCGGCGATCACCGGCAGATGGCTGGGCGAGACATCGATCGGGCCGCCCCAGGCGTGCTCGATCCGCCTCCCCTCGAGCCCGGGGAAGAAGCGCCGCAGGTGGCCGCGGACCTCGTCGATCACCGCCGGATCGTGCTCGGCACGGCCGTCCGTGCGGGTCCCGAAGGCGACCCTTCCCCCGCCCCAGCCGAAGGCGATCCGGCCGTCCGGGGTGGTGCGGAAGTAGTGGACCATCGCCCGCGAGTCGGTTATGCACTCGCCCCCGGTCCAGCCGATCCGCTCGAGCACGTCGGGGACCGGCTCGGTGATCACGATGTGGCTCGAGGTCAGAGTGAGGCGGTGGTGCATCCCGGGCAGCCGCGCGAGGGCGCCGCCGCCGGCCATCACCGCGGCCTTGGCCCGCACGCTGCCGTGCTTCGTCTCGGCGACCACGTCGCCGCCGCGGCGCTCGACCGAGGTCACCTCGCTGTGCTCGTAGACCGCGACCCCGCGCTCACGAACCCGCCGCGCCAGCCCCAGCGCCAGCCGCGCCGGCTGCACCGTCGCCGCGCCCTTGTAGAAGCTGGCGCCGCGGAAGATCGGCGAGTCGCATCGCAGCCGCACCTGCTCGGGGTCGAGCGCTACGCAGGCGTCGGGCTCGCCGAGCTCGCGGCAGGCCGCCATCGCTGGCTCCCAGGCCCGATCCCATGCGGGCGCCGTCGACACCTGCAGGTATCCCGCCTGCCGGTACCAGGCGTCGACCCGCTGGTCGCGGCAGAAGTCGCCGATCTCGGTCACCGAGCGCTGGGCCGCCCTGGCGACGGCGATCGCCTCGCGGTCGCCGAAGTGCTTTCGCAGCGTCGGCAGGCTGAACCAGAGGCCGTTGAGGAAACCGCCGTTGCGGCCGCTCGGCCCGACGCCGCAGCCCTCCTGCTCGAGCACCACGACGCTCGCCTCCGGCTGCAGCCGCTTGACCTGCCACGCGGTCCAGAGCCCGGTGTAGCCGCCGCCGACGACAACCACGTCGGCGCTCCGCTGTCCCTCGAGCGCCGGCGCCGGCTCGGCCGGGCCGGCCTCGGCAAGCCAGTATCCGTGGGCGTCGTGACGCTCGCTCATAGCCGCGCTAGTTTGGCGCGCTCAGGCTTCAGGCAACGGGCTGCTCGACAGTCGCGCTCGAGGCGGCCCGCTCGGTGTGTCGCTCCATCAGCTCGGGCTGGACCGATCTCGGCTCGCCGTCGGGGCGGCGCCGCGTCCAGGTGCCGTCCGCGCCCAGCTCCCAGGAGTTGGTGTTGTCCGCGAGCGAGCGGTCGAGCACGTCCATGAGCTCGGCCCGGACCTTGTCGTCGAAGATCGGGGTCAGCAGCTCGACCCGGTTGTAGAGGTTGCGGGGCATCAGGTCCGCGGAGCCGATGTAGACGCTGGCCGACTCGTCGTGGCGCTCGAACGAGTAGATCCGCGAGTGCTCGAGGAAGCGGCCGACGACCGAGGTCACGGTGATGTTCTCCGAGACGCCGGCGACCCCGGGACGCAGGGCGCAGATCCCGCGCACGTTGATATCCACCTCGACCCCCGCCTGCGAGGCGCGGTAGAGCGCCCGGATCGTGGGCGCGTCGAGGAGCGAGTTCATCTTCAGCCGGATCCGCCCCGGGGTGGCGTCCGAATGCGACTCGATCGTCCGCCCGATCTCGTCGAGCAGGCCGCGCTGGAGGCTGAACGGCGCGACCAGGACCTCGCGGTAGTCGCGCGGCCGCGCGTAGCCGGTCAGCGAGTTGAACATCTCGGCGATGTCGGCGCCGATCTCGGAGTTGGCCGTGAACAGACCGAGATCGGTATAGATCCGGGCCGTCTTCGGGTTGTAGTTGCCGGTGCCGATGTGGACGTAGTGGCGCACGCCTTCGCCCTCGCGGCGGATCACGAGCACGCACTTGACGTGCGTCTTCAGCGCCGGGATCCCGTAGACGACGTGGACGCCCGCCTGCTCGAGCTTCTTCGCCCAGCGGATGTTCGCGCTCTCGTCGAAGCGCGCCTTCAGCTCCACCAGGCAGACCGCCTGCTTGCCGCGCTCGGCCGCCTCGATCAGGTTCGGGACCAGCGGCGAGTCGGCGCTGGTCCGGTAGACCGTCTGCTTGATCGCGAGCACGTCGGGGTCGGAGACCGCCTGCTTGACGAAGCGCTCGACCGTGCCGGTGAACGAGTCGTAGGGGTGATGGACGAGGATGTCGCCGGCTCGGATCGCCGAGAACACGTTGCCCTCCTTGCCCTCGGGCCCGAGCAACAGCCGCGGCGGGGTCACCGGCGTGTACGGCGGATCGCGCAGCTCGTCGTGGCCGGGGAGCCCGACCACGTCCCAGAGGTCGCCGAGGTCCATCAACCCCTCGGTCTCGTAGACCTCGTCGTCGGAGGCGCCGAGCGCGACCATCAGCTGGTCGCGCAGCCTTTCGCTCATCCCGGCGTCGATTTCGAGCCGCACGACCTCGCCGAAGCGACGCCGCCGCAGCTCCTCCTCGACCGCCTGAAGCAGGTCGTCGGTCTCGTCGGAGACGTCGTAGTCGGTGTCGCGGGTGACCCGGAAGAGCGAGTGGTCGAGCACCTCCATCCCCGGGAACAGCGACTCGAGGTTGTCGGCGATCAGCGCGTCGAGCGGGACCAGCGTCTTGCCGCTGTCGCCGACGCTGATGAACCGGCGCAGGAGCTCCTTCGGCACCTTCACCCGGGCGAGGATCTCGTTGTCCTTCTCGGGATCGCGCAGGACCACTGCGAGCGAGAGCGACAGATTCGAGATGTAGGGGAACGGCCGCCCGCGGCCGATCACGAGCGGGGTCAGGACCGGGAACACCTGCCGCTCGAACAGGTGGCCGAGCTCGGCGCGTTCCTCGTCCGAGGCCTGCTCGGGGGTGATGATCCGGATCCCGTGCTCGGCCAGCTGCGGCCGCAGCTCGCGCTCGACTACCCGCCCCGCGCGCTCGCGTTGGCCCAGCACCCTGGTCCGGATCGCTGCGAGCACCTCCGTCGCGGACATCCCGTCGGCCGCCCGGGCCTGGGTGCCGGACTCGAGCATGTCCTGCAGGTTGGCGACCCGGACCATGAACTCCTCGTCGAGGTTCGACTCCCAGATCGCCGCGAACTTGGCGCGCTCGAGCAGCGGTACGGATTCGTCCTCGGCCAGTTGCAGGACGCGGTCGTTGAACGCGAGCCACGAGAGCTCGCGGTTGAAGTAGAGCTCGGGGTCCTCGAGGTCCGGACCCGCCGGCGGCGCGGCGGTTGCGGGCTGCTCGTCGACCCCGGCGGGTACTGCTGTCTCGGTATCAACGGGCTCCACGCGATGCAAAGGCTACCGCCGCCCGCAGCTCAGGCGACCTCGCGCAGCTGCGTGGGCTCGCCCTTGCGGCGCGCGCGCAGGGACGACCCGGCCGGGCCGACACGAAACGTCCTCCTAGGGCTTGCCCGGCTTGAACAGGTAGCGCTCGAATAGCGCGCCGAGATCCTCGCCCGAACGCGCCTCGGCCAGCGCGATGAACTCGTCGATCGTGGCGTTGCCGTAGCTGTGCTCGGCGACCCAGGCGCGTATGAGGTCGAGGAAGGTCCGCTCGCCGATCCGCTGGCGCAGCGCCTCGAGCGCCATCCCGCCCCGGATGTACACCGACTCGCTGAACAGCTGGCGGGGGCCTCCCGGGTTCCCGGGAGGCGGGTCCCAGAGGTTGGTGCGACTCGCAGAAGTGCGCTCGAGCCGCGAGAACACCTGCGCCGTCGTCCGGCCGCCGAGCTGCTCGTCCCAGCGCCACTCGGCCCAGGTCGCGAAACCCTCGTTGAGCCAGATGTCCTGCCAGCGCTCGACGCTGACCGAGTCGCCGAACCACTGGTGGGCGATCTCGTGGGCGACGGTGACCTCCGAAGGGGCCGAGGAGTAGATCGCGCGGGTCTGGGTCTCGAGCGCGTAGCCGACCGCCGGCGCGCGGTCGACGATCGCCCCGGTCTGCCCGAACGGATACGGCCCGAACAGCCTCGAGAAGAAGCGGGTGATCCCCTTGATCCGCCGCAGCGGTCGCTTCGCCGCCCGCGCCTCGCGCGGGTCGACCGCGACCACCGACTCGAGCCCGTCGAAGCGCTTGCGCTCGACCCGGAACTGGCCGATGGTGGAGGTCGCCAGATACGCGGCCATCGGCTGCTCGGCGGCCCAGCGCCAGGTCACGCGGCGACCGTGGCGCCGGCGCTCGACCAGCGCCCCGTTGGCGATCGCCTCGACCCGGCGCGGGACGGTGATCGCGAAGTCGAAGGTCGCCTTGTCGGTCGGGTGGTCGTTGCAGGGGAACCAGGTCGGCGAGCCCTGTGGTTCGCCGGCGACGAAGGCGCCGTCGTCGGTTGGGATCCAGCCCGAGACCGAGCCGTCGGGGTCGCGAAGCGGTCGCGGCCGGCCACGGTAGGAGACCACGACCTCGAACCCGGCCCCGGAGGCGATCGCGGCCGCGGGCGTCACCGTCAGCTCCTGTCCGGAGCGCCCGAACGCCGCCGGCTGGCCGCCGACCGTCACCGAGCGCACGCGCGGCCCCCGATAGTCGAGGTTGAAGGCGCTCAGCTCCTGGGTCGCGGTGGCCGAGATCGACGCGGTCGCGTCGAGGTTGCCGTTGCCGGGCTTGTAGTCGAGCTCGAGCGAGTAGTGGCCGACGTCGTAGCCGGTGTTGCCCTGGTGGGGGAAATACGGGTCGCCGGCGCTGTCGCCGCCGGGGGCGAGGGCGATCGCCGTCGCGGCGCCGGCGCAGAGCGCGATCGACGCGGCCGCGACCGCCGGCACCAGATGGCGGCGGCGAGCTCTGTGGTTCCCTGCCACCAGCTCACCTTACCCGGCGCCGATCCGCCGCCAAGCGATCCTAGAGCTGGTCGCCCGGGCGCTCGATGCGGCGGGCCTCGTCGAGCGCCTGGGCGGCACGACGGGAGCGGTCGGCGGCCTCGCGTTCGGCCCGCGCGGCCCGCTCGAGCTCGCGGGCGGCCTTCGCCGCCCGTTCGGCGGCCGCGCGGCGCTGACGCGCGTCGCGGAGCTCGCGCTCGATCGCCCGCTCGAGCCGGTCCCAGACCCGGCGGTCCTCGAGCTCGCCCCAGAGCTCGACGAAGCGCTCGAACAGCATCCCGCGCCGCGCCTCGACGTTGACCGCGAGCACCTGGAGCCCGCGATAGGCGGTCCGGTGTGGGGCCTCGGCCACGGGCCCGGGCTCGAGCTCGGCGCGCGAGCCGGCCCGCAGGGCGGCGGCGTCCTCGGCCCGGAGGCGCTCGACGTGACGGGTCACCCGCGGCAGCATCACGTCGCAGTCGTGGAGGTCGCCGAGCACACTCTGGACGTCGCGGGCGCTGCGGCGGGCCGTGTCGGCGGCGTCGCCGAAGCAGAAGCCGGTCGAGTCGAGCACGTAGCGCAGGCGCTTGGCCGCGATCCGCAGGTCGTGCTGATCGTTGGCGCACTCCGGGTGCAGGGCGGCCGGCGCGAACGAACGCATCTCGTCGAGCCGCGTGCGCACGATCCGGGCCGCGTTCTCCACCAGTGTCGCCTCGGGGTCGAGCTTGCGCACCGGTCGCGGCTTCATTGGGACTCGCTCCCGTTGGCTCGCGCCGGTGCCGGCGGCAGCTCGGGCGCGAGCGCCGGGCGCGGCTCGGGCGGGCGTGGGGACTGGGGCGGCGCTTCCGGCCCTTCCGCCTGCGCCGGTTCGACCAGCCCCCGCGCCGCCGCCGCCAGCGAGCGCAGGCGCTCGGCGAGCGCCGCCACCCGCTCGGCCGTGACGCTCGGCGCCAGCCTCAGGTTCGCCTCCGCCTGCTCGTCGCGGACCGCGGCCGCGAGGCTGCGCACCCCGGGGCGATCGGCGGCGCCGAGCCCGGCCGCGAAGCGGTCCAGCTCCTCGAGCGCGACGTCGCGGTCGCGGCGCTCGCCGAGCGCGTCGGCGAGTCCCTTGACCTCCCGGTGGGCGGCCTTGTAGCGCTTCTTCGGGAAGCAGGGCTGGAACACCTCGAGCGACGCGCGCAGCCGCCGCGTCGCCACCCGCATGTCGTGCAGGCGCTCGATGTCGCTCAGGTCCAGTACCCCCTCGGAGTGCTCGACCAGCTCCTGGGTGCGGGTCTCGACCACCCGCGCCGCGACCGATGCGAACGCATCGTCCTTGCCGATCTCGGCGATCGGACGGGACTTGGCCATCGCCGCAGA
>DASPGZ010000058.1:0-12432 GCA_035620355.1 Solirubrobacterales bacterium
GCGCCTCAACAGCGGCGCGGGTCGGCTACGCCTCCCTGGGGCGAGGGCGGCCCGAACCAAGAGGCGGCGATCGCTGCCGCGCTCGAGCTCGAGGGCGCCCCGGTGGCCGCCGTCTTCATCGACACCGACGGCTCCGACGGCGGCACCCTGCACGCCGGCGCGATCGTCGACGGACGCACGATCGAGCGCGCCGCCGCCGCCGGGATCGACCTGCGCTCGGCGCTGCTCGAGCACCGCTCCCAGGTCGCGCTGACGGCGCTCGAGGACGCGCTCGTCACCGGGCCGACCGGGACCAACGTAAATGACCTGTTCGCGATCGTGGTGGAGGGTGACCGATGAGCAAACCGATGATCGTCGTCGAGCGACTGGTGAAGGAGTTCGGCGAGGTGCGCGCCGTCGACGACGTCAGCCTCGAGATTCCCGCGGGGGAGTTCTTCTCGATGCTCGGCCCGTCGGGGTGTGGCAAGACCACAACCCTGCGCGTGATCGCGGGCTTCGAGGAGCCTGACGCCGGCCGGGTGCTGCTCGACGGCGAGGACGTCACCTTCGTCTCGCCCAAGCGCCGCAACGTCAACATGGTCTTCCAGGACTACGCCCTGTTCCCGCACATGACCGTGGCCGACAACGTCGCCTTCGGCCTCAAGCTGAAGCGCGTAGGCGCCTCCGAGACCCGCTCGCGGGTCGCCGAGATGCTCACGGTGGTCCGCCTCGACGGCTACGAGGACCGCCGCCCGGCCGAGCTCTCGGGCGGGCAGCGCCAGCGCGTCGCCCTCGCCCGCGCCCTGGTCAACCGCCCCGCGGCGCTCCTGCTCGACGAGCCGCTGGGGGCACTCGACCTGAAGCTGCGCCGCGAGATGCAGCTCGAGCTCAAGCGGATCCAACAGTCGACCGGGACCACCTTCGTCTACGTCACCCACGACCAGGAGGAGGCGCTGACGATGTCGGACCGGATCGCGGTCATGGACGGCGGCGTGGTCCAGCAGGTCGACGCCCCGCGCGCGCTCTACGAGCGCCCCGAGACCTCGTTCGTCGCCGACTTCATCGGCACCTCGAACCTGCTCGGGTTCTCGGGCGCCGAGAACCGAAACGGGGTCGCCGTGCTCGAGCTCGGCGAGGGGATGCGGATCGTCGGCCCCGACGAAGCGGGCGAGTTCATCACCGTCCGCCCGGAGAAGATCCGGATCGACACCGAGCTCGACGGCGAGTGCTCGCGGGTGCGCGGGGCCGTGGTCGAGACCGTCTATCTGGGCTCGCTCTCGCAGACCGTGGTCGAGGTCTCGACCGGCGAGCGGCTGATCGTCCACCAGCTCAACGACGACGAGCGCCCGGTCCCCGAGCCCGGCGACGACGTGGTCTTGAGCTGGCACGCGCGCCACAGCCTCTTGTTGGAGGGCCCGGTGGCGGTGGCGGCCGAATGACGGTGGGCTCGCGGCCAATGATCCTCGCCGTCGCGCTGCTGGCGGTCCTCGCGCTCGCCGCCGGCTGCGGCAGGGACGAGGGTGAGACCGCCGTGGCGCCGGCGCCGAAGGACCCGAGCGCCCCGGCCACCGGGACGCTGCGCTTCTTCGCCTACGGGGACACGATGACCGACGAGATGCTCGCCCCGTTCCTGAAGGCGAACCCCGATCTCGACCTGCAGAAGGCGAGCTTCAACTCGAACAAGGCGGCGGCGGCGAAGCTCGCCGGCGGGTTCGAGGCCGACGTGGTCGAGCTCTGCACCGACGAGATGGAGCCGATCCTGATCCGCAACCTGATCCGGCCGCTCGACCCGAAGGCGGTCAAGGGCTTCGACGAGCTCGCCTTCTCCGACTCCGACGACGTCCGCGACGAGGCCGGCCACGTGCTCTTCGTCCCCGCCTCGGCCGGGCCGCACGGGCTGATCGTCAACACCGACCAGGTCTCGGGGGTCGACTCCTACGCGGACCTGTTCGACCCCCAGTACGCCGGCAACGCGGCGCTCGAGTCGAGCCCGCTTACCGCGATCGGGGTCACCTCGATGGGGATCGGCGTCGGCGACGACCCGATGGACCTGAGCCCGCCGGAGATCGACGAGGTGAAGCAGTACCTGCTCGACCACCGCGACCAGTTCCGCGACTTCCCCGAATCGGACGCCTCGATGGCGAACCTGTTCAAGTCCGGCGAGGCCGTGATCGCCGACGGCGGGCGCGGGACGACCGAGGCGATGATCCGCGATGGCGTCCCGGCCGAGTGGGTGGCGCCGAAGGAGGGCGTGCTCTCGTGGGTCTGCGGGCTCGCGATCACCTCCTCCGCCGAGAACCTCGACGCCGCCTACAAGCTGCTCAACTACTACGCGTCGCCCGAAGCCCAGGCGATCTCCGGGGAACAGGGCTTCGTCGCGATGACCCCGAAGGCGCTGCCGCTGATACCGCCCGAGCTCCGTCAGGGCGCCGACCCGTCCTCGCTCGAGACCGCGATCCCCGAGACCCAGCCGAGCGCCTCGGACCTCTACGACCGGGCCTGGCAGGAGGTCGCGGCGGGGTGAGCGGCGCGACCGCGGCAGCGGGCCGGGTGCCGACGGCGGAACAGCCGCCGGTCGCGCACCGCCGCAGCCTCGGCTCGCGCATCCGCCGGCGCGTGCCGGGGATCGCCAGCGTGCTCATGATCGCGTTCGCGATGCTGATCATGTTCGGGCCGGTGCTGATGCTGGCGCTGTTCTCGTTCAACGACTCGTCGATCATCTCGCTGCCCTGGGAGGGCTTCACCACCCGCTGGTACGACGAGGCGTGGTCGACGCCCGAGGCCCGGGACGCGATCCTCAACTCGCTCGTGGTCGCGGCCGTGGTCACGGCCGGCTCGCTCACGCTCGGCACGCTCGCGGCCTGGGGCCTGACCCGGCTGCGGTTCCCCGGACGCGGCCCGCTCGCCGGCCTGCACGGCTCGGTCCTAGTCGTCCCCTGGCTGATCATCGGCGTCGCCGGGCTGATCTTCTTCAGCGAGAGCGGGGTCTCGCTCTCGCTGACCACGGTCGCGCTGATGCAGCTGGTGGTCACCTTCCCGCTGGTCGTCGCGATCATCTCCGCCGGCCTGGTGCGCTTCTCGCGCTCGGTCGAGGAGGCGGCGATCGACCTCGGCGCCTCGCAGGGCCAGATGCTCCGTTACGTCGTCCTCCCGCAGATCGCTCCGTCGCTCGCGGCGGCGGCGATCTTCGCCTTCGCCTGGTCGTTCAACAACTTCGAGGTCTCGTTCTTCACCGGCGGCTTCGAGCAGACCTTCCCGGTCTGGGTCTTCTCGATCCTGCGCCAATCCGAGAACCTGCCGATGGTGAACGCGGTCTCGACCGTGATCGCGCTCGCCCAGGTGATCGTCGTCTTCGCCGGCTGGCGGCTGATGAAGCGCCTGACCCGCGACCGCGGCGGCGACAAGGCGCTGACCGAACTGCTCACCGGGGGCACCCGCTGATGGAAGCCGCCTCGCTACCGGTCCGCCACCAGCGCAGGCGCGGCCGCTCGCTGCTGCGGCCGCTCGCGTTCATGGCCGCGCCGACCGCGCTGCTCTTGATCCTCTTCCTCGGCCCGATGATCGCGATGCTCGTGATCAGCCTCCAGCACGGCGTGCTGAGCGGCGACTCGGGCTTCACGCTGAGCAACTTCACCGACGTGATCGGCGACCCGCTCTACCGCGACGTCGCCTGGACCACGGTCCAGATCGCGACGATCGCGATGCTGATCCAGCTCTGCATCGCGGTTCCGATCGCCTACGTGCTCGCCTACAAGGCGGGGCGCTTCGAGGTCCCGCTGCTGCTCTTCCTGGTGCTCGCCGACGAGCTCAACCCGATGGTCCGGATCTACGCCTGGCGGATGCTGCTCGGGCGTGAGGGGCTGATCAATGAGGGCCTGCAGCGGATCGGCCTGATCGACGCGCCGATCGACGCCCTGCTGTTCAGCAAGTTCGCGGTCATCGTCGTGCTCTCGACCAGCTACCTGACCTACACCGTGATCCCGATCTACGCCGCGATGAAGGCCGTCGACAAGAACCTGTTCGAGGCGGCCCGCGACCTCGGCGCCGGCTGGTGGACGACGACCCGGCGGGTGCTGCTGCCGCTGATCGCGCCCGGGATCTTCGTCTCGCTGCTGCTGGTCTACATCCCGCTGTTCACCGACTTCGCCAGCCCGACCCTGGTCGGCGGCACCAGCGGCTACATGCTCGGCCAGGTGGTCAACGACCTGGTGCTCGAGACCGGCGACCTCAACGGCGGCGCCGCGATGAGCCTGTTGATGCTGTTCGCCTCGGGGATCTTCGCGATCATCGCCTACAAGCTGGCGAAGATCCGCCAGCTCGAGACATGAGCGACGAGGGCTACGACGTTGCGATCGTCGGCGGCGGGCACAACGGGCTGGTCGCCGCCTTTTACCTCGCCAGGGCAGGATTGAGCACGGTCGTGCTCGAGCGCCGCGAGATCGTCGGCGGCTGCTGCGTGACCGAGGAGTTCGCGCCGGGGTACCGGGCCTCGACCGGCGCCTACGTGCTCAGCATGCTGCGCGAGCCGATCTGGCGCGACATGAGCCTGGTCGAGCGCGGGATCCGCGTCGATCCGGCGGGCCCCTCGCTCGCCCTGTTCGACGACGGTTCCTCGCTGCTGGTCTCCGACGACCTCGCCGAGACCCAGGCCGAGGTGGCGAGGTTCTCGCCTGAGGACGCCCGCGCGCTGCCCGAGTTCGAGGCCGAGTTGGCCGAGATCGCGGACCTGATCACGCCGCTGATCGACACCACCGCCCCCGAGCCCTCGAGGATCAGGCCCGGTGACCTGCGCAAGCTCGGCGGGCTCGGCCTGCGCGCCGCCCGCCACCGCTCGCGGATCTCCGACGCCCTGTTCATGTTCGGGACCTCGGCGACCCAGTACCTGTCGGAGTTCTTCGGCGACGACCGGGTGCTCTCGGCCTTCGGCTGGCACGCGATCAACGACTCGATCGCCGGCCCCTCGACCCCCGGCACCGCCTACGTCCTGCTCCACGACCATGCGGCCGAGCAGGCCGGGGGCGGGATCCGTCAGTGGGGCTTCGTCCGCGGCGGGATCGGCAGGGTGACCGAGGCGATGGCAAACGCCGCCCGCGAGGCCGGCGCCACCGTCCGCACCGAGGCCCCGGTCGAGCGGATCGTGGTCGAGCAGGGCCGCGCGGTCGGGGTCGCGCTCGCCGGCGGCGAGCGGATCCGCGCCGGCCGGGTGCTCTCGAACGCGGACCCGAAGACGACCTTCCTCGACCTGGTCGGGCAGGAGCTGCTGCCGGAGCGGTTCGCCGCGGCGCTGCGCGCGTACCGCTGCGAGGGCACCAGCATGAAGATCAACCTCGGCGTCGACCAGCTCCCGCAGGCGGAGGCGGTCGACGGCGACGGCGTCCAGCCCTACCACCTCGGGATCGTCGAGATCAGCCCCTGGGTCGCGAGCATGGACGAGGCCCAGGCGGAGGCCCGCGCCGGCCGCCCGGCCCTCGACCCGCACATCGAGCTCTGCATCCCCACCGTCCACGACGCGTCGCTGGCCCCCGAGGGAAAGCACGTGGTCACGATCGACGTCAACTCACAGCCCTACACGCTCGCCGAGGGGACCTGGGACGAGCTCCGCGACCCGGTCGCCGACCGCGCGATCGAGAAGATCGGCTCCTACTTCCCCAACCTGCCGGGCTCGATCGTCGAGCGCCAGGTGCTGACGCCGCCCGACCTCGAGTCGCTGCTCGGGATCTGGGGCGGCCACGCCCTGCACGGCGACATGGCCTTCGACCAGCTCTTCAACCTGCGCCCGGTGCGCGGCTGGGCCGACTACCGGACCCCGATCGACGGGCTCTGGCTCTGCGGCGCCGGCACCCACCCGGGCGGCGGGGTGACCGGGGCGAACGGCCGCAACTGCGCTCGCGAGGTCGTGCGCGCGGCCCGCGGACCGCGTGAGAAGCTGCGGGGCCTGCGCCGGTGAGCCCGCTCTACCCGCCCGACTGGGACGAGATCGAAGCACCCTCGATCTCGGTCGAGCCTCCCGGCCCGCGCAGCCGCGAGCTGCTCGAGCGGATCGGGTCCACCGCCTACCCCGGCCTCAGCCACGGGCTGACCCCGTTCGCGCTCGCCTCCAAGCGCGGCTGGACCGCCACCGACGAGGACGGCAACGTCTACCTCGACTGCGTCTCGGCATCCGCCTCGGTGCCGCTCGGCGCCGGCCGCGAGGAGCTGCTCGAGCCGGCGATCGAGGCGCTGCGGCGATTCGGCAACGAGGACAGCCACGCGCTCGCATCGAGGCTCACCGCGGAGCTGGGGGAGCGCCTGCTGGCGATCTCCCCCGGGGCGATCAGCCGCTACGACATCGCCCTCAACGGCACCGAGGCGGTCGAGATCGCGGTCAAGATGATGCGCCGTGCGACCGGCCGGCCGATGATCCTCGGCTTCCACGGCTCCTACCACGGCGAGTCGACGACGACCGCCGCGCTCGGCGCCGAGGCGGCGGAGATCTCGCGCGGGCTCCGGGCCCTGGTCCCGGGATTCGCCCACGTCCCCTACCCGCATCCGTACCGGAGCCCGCTTCGCGACCCGCGCCCGGGGGGCAGCGGCGACGCGACCGTCGATTACATCCGCGACCACCTGCTCTTCCACGCCGTCGACCCGGGCGAGGTCGCCGGGGTGGTGATCGAGCCGGTGCTCGGCTCGGGCGGCTGCGTCGCGCCGCCGGACTCGTTCTGGCCCGCGCTGACCGAGCTCTGCCGCGAGTTCGGCTGGCTGCTGTGCGCGGACGAGGTGAAGAGCGGGATGGGGCGTTCGGGGCACCTGCTCGCGGTCGAGCGCTGGGGCGTCGAGCCCGACCTGATCTGCCTCGGCAAGGCGCTCGGCGGCGGGGTGATGCCGATCGGTGCTCTGCTGGGGACCGAGGCCGCGCTCGGCGGCTTCGACGACGTGCCTACCGGCAGCACCTGGGCCTGGCTGCCGGCGTCGTGCGCGGCCGCCCTGGCGACGCTCGACCTGTACGCGGACGAGCCGGTGCTCGAGAACGTGCGCGAGCTCGAGCGGCTCGCGGCCGGGCGCCTCGGCGAGCTGCGCGAGCGCTTCGACCGGATCGGCGACGTGCGCGCGGTCGGTTGCTTCCAGGCGATCGAGTTCGTCCGCAACCGCGAGACCGCCGCGCGCGACCCCGAGCTCCAGGACGCGGTCTCCACCGAGCTTTTGCGGCGAGGTGTGTTGGCCGACTCCTCGACCACCTCGCTCAACATCCAGCCGTCGCTGGTGCTGCCGCCGGCGCGGCTCGACCGCGCCTACGACCTGGTCGGCGAGGCGATCGAGGCGGCGCTCGGCGCGTGAGCGCGCTCGACTCCACCCTGCGACTCGAGCTCGACGAGATGGAGCGGGCCGGGACGCTGAAGCGGATCCCGGTGCTCGGATCGCCGCAGGGGCCGCTGGTCGAGATCGTGGGCCGCGGCGAGGTGCTCTGCCTGTGCTCGAACGACTACCTCGGGCTCGCCAACCACCCGGCCGTGGTCGAGGCCGGGGTCGAGGCGCTGGGCTCCTACGGCGCCGGGACCGCCTCGGTCCGCTTCATCTGCGGCAAGTTCGAGCCCCAGGTGGCGCTCGAGCGCGACCTCGCCGACTTCCTGAGGACCGAGGCGGCGCTCACCTACCTCTCCTGCTGGAACGCGAACGCCGCCCTGCTCGACGCGCTCTGCGATCAGCGCACCGCGGTCCTCTCGGACCGGCTCAACCACGCTTCGATCATCGACGGCATGCGGCTCGCGCGGCCCGGTCACAAGGCCGTCTACGAGCACGGCGACGTCGCCTCGCTGCGGCGGGCGCTGGCCGAGGCCCCGGCGCTCGACCGGCTGCTGATCGTCACCGACGGCGTCTTCAGCATGGAGGGCGACCTGGCGCCGCTCCCCGCGCTCGCCGAGGTCGCGGCCGAACACGGCGCGACCCTGATCGTCGACGACTCGCACGGGATCGGGGTGGTCGGCGACGGCGGCCGCGGAGTGCTCGAGCGCTTCGGGCTGCTGGGCGCCGAGGACGTGATCGTCACCGGGACCCTGGGCAAGGCGCTCGGCGGCGCCGCGGGCGGCTTCGTCGCCGGCAGCGCGGCGCTCTGCGACGTGCTCGAGCAGCGCTCGCGCCCGCAGCTGTTCTCGAACGGGATCGCGCCGACGGTCGCCGCGAGCTCGCGCCGGGCGCTCGCCGAGCTCCGCGACGACCCGGGGCTGGTCGCCCGGCTGCACGCGAACACGCGCCTGATGCGCGAGCGGCTATCCGAGTCGGGGTTGAAGCCGCTCGAGGGCGAGAGCGCGATCGTGCCGATCATCGTCGGCGAGACCTCGGTCGCGATCGAGGCCAGCCGCCGGCTGCTCGAACGCGGCGTCTACGTGACCGGCTTCGGCTACCCGGTGGTCCCCGAGGGGACGGCGCGGGTCCGGATCCAGGTCTCCGCGGCGCTCACCGCGGCGCAGATCGCGACCGCGGTCGAGGCGCTCGCGGAGGTGGTCGGCGCGCTCACCAGCCCGCGGCCTCCCGCGCCAGACTCTTGAACACCTCGGCGCACTGGAGCACCTCGCCGGCGTCGACGTGCTCCGAGGGCAGGTGGGCGACCGAGAAGTCGCCGGGCCCGTAGACGACCGCCTCGGCACCGCCGAAGTCGACCATGTTGTGGGCGTCGGTCCAGGCGGGGACGCCGATCCGCTCGCGCTCCTCTCCGGCGACCTCGGTCGTCAGCCGCTCGAGCGCCGCGACCATCGGCGAGTCCGGGGCCGCCTCGAACGGCTCGGTCATCTCGACGATCTCGACCGTCGCCGAGTGCTCGGCGGCGAGCCCCTCGAGCGCGGCCAGGGTAGCGTCGCCGTCCTGCCCCGGGACCACCCGGATCTGGAGCTGGAAGCTGCAGCTGTCGGGCACGGTGTTGAAGTCGGTACCACCCTTGATCGCCCCGACCTCGGCCTGCGAGGGGCCGAGCAGCGGGTGCGAGTGCGCCTCGAGCCCGAGCCGCCCGAGGTCGCCGATCAGCCCGACCGCCCCGTGGATCGCGTTATCGCCGGCGTCGGTGAGCGCGCCGTGCGCGGAGCGCCCCCGGACGTGGACCCAGACGTCGATGTCGCCGGTCTCGACCACGCCGACGCGCAGGCCGGTCGCCTCGAGCGCGATCGCCCGCCGCGGGGCGAGCTCGAGCGCCACCGTGCGCGAGCCGCTGCCGCCGCGCTCCTCGTCGACGGGGAAGGCGAAGGCGACCTCGAGCCGGTCGAGGTCCTCGCCGTCGGCGACCAGGTCGCGGGCGGCGAGCAGGCAGGCGACGACGCCGCCCTTGTCGTCGGCCGAGCCGAGCCCGTGTACGACGTCGCCCTCGATCCGCGCCGCCGCCGGCCAGGGCGCGGCGATCGTGTCCACGTGGGCCGCGATCGCGAGCGCCGGCTCGATCGCGCGCCCGAGCACGAGGCTGTCGCGCCCGAGCTCGCTGCGCACCCGCAGGGCGGGGATCGACCAGCCCTCGGCGAGCTCCTCGATCCGGTCGACGATCCGCCCCTCGGAGCCCGAGGGCGACGGGATCTCGACCAGCTCGGCGAGCAGGTCGCGGGCCTCGGCGACCGTCGCGCCCTCGGTGCTCAACCGGTCTGGACCTCCTGCCAGGCGCGGATCCAGGCCTCGAAGTTGTCGGGCTGGACCTCGGCGATCGCATTCGAGATCGATCTCGGATCGGCGGTCTCGCGGAACTTCGCCGGCACCTTGGCGACCGCCGCGGGGTTGACGATCGCGAACCCGTT
Organism: Solirubrobacterales bacterium; assembly: GCA_035620355.1. GTDB lineage: Bacteria > Actinomycetota > Thermoleophilia > Solirubrobacterales > 70-9 > WHSW01. The sequence continues at coordinate 9,726 of DASPGZ010000058.1, forward strand.
CTGGCCGGCGATCGCCTGGGCGGGCTCGGAGACGAAGTAGTTGATCAGCTTGTACGCGGCGTCGATGTTCTCGGCGTCCGAGGTGATCCCGAGCCCGCAGACCCAGGAGAGCGCGCCCTCCTTTGGCGCGACCCACTCGACCGGCTCGCCCTCGGCCTGCAGCAGCAGGGCGTTGTAGCGGCCGCCGTCGGCGAGCACGATCTCGCCGCCCTTGAACAGGTTGAGCTTCTCCGAGTCGGAGCCGGTGAAGGCGCGGAACTGCGACTTCGAATCGATCAGCTTCTGCTTTGCCTCCTCGACCTGCTCGTCGCTGAGCACCATCGGGTTCTCGGCCCCGAGCGCGGCCGCGGTCTCGGCGATCGGGGTGAGCCAGGTGCCGCCGTCGATCGAGACGCGGCCCTCGTAGGCGGGGTCGAACAGGTCGGCCCACGAGTCGGGCGCCGGGACGACCTCCTCGGTGTTGTAGAGCAGCCCCTGGGGGCCGGCGGCGATCGGCACGAAGTTGACCAGCCCGTCGGAGCGCTCGACGCCCTCGTTGTCGCGGAAGGCGAGCTCGTCCCAGCCCTCGATCCCGGCCGGGTCGATCGGCCGCAGCAGGCCGCGGGTCAGCAACGGCTGGTACTCGTCGGAGCAGACGTTGACGACGTCGGCCTCGAACCCGCCGGCGATCTTCGCGGCCCCCTCCTGGACGCTGTCGAAGGTCGCCGTCTTCAGGTCGAGATCGGGATTCTGCTTGCGGAACGGGTCGAGGATCACGTCGCTGGCCGTGTCGCTGTAGGTGAACGTGCGCAGCGTCCCGCTGACCGGCGCCTCGGGGTCGGCCGGCGGCGGAGCCGGGGATTCGCTCTCCTCCGACCCGCCGCAGCCGGCCACCAGCGCCGCGATCACCAACGCGCCGGAGAGGAGAGGACGCGCGGGAGACCGGAGCATCGACTGATTGTTCCACAATGCTCTATTGTTCGCAGTCAGGTTCATTTGTTCAACAATCCGTCCCGGGGCGTGTTCGCCGGCCGGAGATCGAGGAGGTGGCGGATGACCGCCAGGCACGGAAGCAGCGGTTCACCCAGGGCGAGGGCGGCGACCGCCGCCGCGATCGTCGTCGCGCTCGCGGCCTGCCTGTGGCTCGCCCGCGCCGACGCGCCGAGCCAGGCGGCGACCCCGGCCGGAACCAGCGTGATCGTGCTGATCGGCGACGGCATGGGCCCCGCCCAGCGCGCCGCGACCCAGCTCGCGCGCTACGGGCTCGAGGTCACCCAGCCGATGGACGCGCTCCCGGTCTCGGGCTCGATCCGGACCCAGTCCGCCAACTCCGCGATCACCGACTCGGCCGCGGGCGCGACCGCGATCGCCACCGGCACCAAGACCACCAACGGCTACGTCGGCGTCGGCCCCGACGGCGAGCGGCTCACCACCCTGCTCGAGATCGCGCGCGACGCGGGCAAGTCGACCGGCCTGGTCGAGGACGCCGACGTCACCAACGCGACGACCGGCTCGTTCGCCGCCCACGTCCGCAACCGCGACCAGCGGCGGACGATCGCCCGGCAGTTCCTCAACGACACCAAGCCCGACGTGATCCTCGGCGGCGGCGAGGAGTACTGGTGCAAGCGCGGCACCCCCGGGGCGATCCCCAACGACCTGCCCGAGGATCGCTGCCGCTCGAAGACCAACCTGATCGCCGAGGCGCAGTCGCTCGGCTACCAGTACGCCTCCGACGCCGAGAGCGTGGCCTCCGCAACCGGCCCGAAGCTCCTCGGGCTGGTCCAGCGCGACCCCTACGTACGCGAACTGCTCGCCGACTACGACCGCAAGGACGATCCGCACTACGTCCCCGAGGAGGCGCTGGTGGCGAAGGCGATCGAGGTCCTGAGCCAGGATCCCGACGGCTTCTTCCTCGCGATCGACGTGGACGAGATCGACGTCGGCGGACACGCGAGCCACGCCGGGCTGGTGATCAAGTCCGCCGACCTGCTGAACCGGATCGTGAGCACGATCGAGAGCTACCGGGCCACCGATCCGAACCTCCTGGTCGTGGTCACCGCCGACCACGAGACCGGCGGGATGACGATCGAGGGCCCGAAGAGCAACTCGACCTCGGTGCTCGGCTACCCGATCCCGAAGCGCTGGCGCAACGGGCCGTTCACGATCGAGGGCACCGACAAGCGGTTCACCACCGACTGGACCACCCCGGGCCACACCGGGGTGCCGGTGCCGCTGACCGCGGCAGGGCCCGAGTCGGAACGCCTCAGCGGCGCCAACGACAACACCGAGGTCTTCGACGTCGCCAGGCAGGTGCTCACCGGATCGGGGTGAGCGGGCCTGCGATCATCGACCGATCGCCTCCTACGCGGTCAACACCAAGGCAGTCGCCCACGCGCGCGAGCTGATCGAGGCGCGCCAGTACGTGCTCGAGAGCGACTGGGGCGAGGTGCAGCCCGGCGCGGAGCAGGAGAACAAGTACCTCGAGAGCCACTCGTGGGACGAGTACGCGGCCTGGCACCTGGGGCTCACCGAGGGCGCCACCGACGAGACCAAGGCCCGCTACGCGTTCGTCTACGGCGACCTGCGCCGCGTGCATCGCTCCGGCCTGATCGCCTGCCACTACCGGGCCGCGGAGTGGCGCCACAAGGAGATCGAGCTCGCCGCCCACGAGCTGCTCCAGGTGCTCGACAAGACCAGCGGCTAGAGCCCGGGCCGCCTCAGCCGGGGG
>DASPGZ010000059.1:0-2968 GCA_035620355.1 Solirubrobacterales bacterium
CTACGACAACCGCGACTGCGGCCGGTCGACGAGCTACGAGGTCGGCGCGCCCCCCTACGCGATGCGCGACCTCGCGGCCGACGCGATCGGGGTCTTGGACGCGCTCGACCTCTCTCGGGCTCATCTGCTCGGTCTCTCGCAGGGCGGCTCCGTCGCGTTGCTCGCGGCGCTCGACTATCCCGAGCGGGTCGCCTCGCTGGTCCTCGCGGCGTCGTCGCCCGCGGACGGCGAGGACGACGAGGGGCTGCCGCCGCCCTCGGAGGAGCTCGCCACGAGCTTCGGGGAACAGGCGCCGGAACCCGATTGGGACGATCGAGACGCGGTGATCGAATACCTGGTCGAGGCCGAGCGCCCTCTCGCCGGCAGCTCGCCCGGCTTCGACGAGGTGGCGATGCGCCAGACCTGCGCCCTGATCGCGGACCATGCCGACGCGATCGCCGCCCAGGCGACGAACCCGTTCGAGCTCGAGACCGGCGAGGGCTGGAGGCGCAGGCTGGGCGAGCTCCGGGCTCCGACCCTGATCCTCCACGGGACCGACGATCCCATGTTCCCGCTCGGCCACGGGCAGGCGCTGGAGGCCGAGATCCCGAACGCGCGGCTGGTGGCCCTGGCCGGGCTCGGTCACGAGTACCCGCCGCGCGCACACTGGGCCGCGGTCGTGCCCGAGGTGATCAGCCACACCGGCGGCTGAGCGGCGGGCCGGCGGTCAGCCGAGCAGCGCGGCGCCGATGCTGAGCGCGCCGGCGAGCCCGGCCGCGATCAGCACAATCCGGGCGTGCGCGCGATCGCCGAGCCGGGCGAAGACGGCGGCGCCGAAGCGATGCCCGACGAGCAGCGCCGGGACGCAGGCGAGCGCGACCCATCCGTCGGGAAGCGCCGCGTCCTCGGAGCCGATCAGCAACACCGGGAGCGCGATCAGCGCCAACCCGAGCAGCGCCGCGGCGAGCGAGTCGCGCAGGCGCTCGCCCCGCAGCCCCAGCCGCGTGAACACGAGCACGAGCACCGGGCCGTTGATGCTCACCGAGGTGGTCAGCGTGCCCGCGGCGAGCCCGCCACCGAGCTCCAATACCGGCCGGCTCGCGGACGACGCGGGCGGCGGGGCCGGGCGGCGGCTCGCGATCGCCTGGGCGACCGCTGCGGCGACCACGACCACCCCGACGAGCAGCTGCAGCAGCTCACGGTCGGCGCGCTCGAGCAGCCAGGCACCGGCGACCACCCCGGGGACCGCGGCGACCAGGATCGTCGCCACCTCGCGGCCGGCGACCGCGCGCCGACGTCGCTCGGTGAACAGGCCCAGGAGGTTGATCGCGATCGCCAGCAGCACCACCAGGGTCACGGCGCGCTCGGGTGAGAGGGCCGCGAATGCGGCCGGGGCGACGATCAGGGCGAAGCCGAAGCCGATCGCCGCCTGGACCGACATCCCTACCAGGACGGCGACGACCAGGATCACCTCGAGCGAGCTCACGGGCCCATGATCGCCGCGGCGGGGAGAGATCGCACGCCGACGGGGCTCAACCAAGCGTGGCGACCGCCGACGATCACGCCCGCGAGCTCGCCGCCGAACTGCGGCGGGACCTGGTCGAGCGCCGCCGCTCCGAGGCCGCCGCCGGGGGGACGGCGGGCGAGCTCGAGCCGACCGTCCGCGAGCTCGTCGACGAGGCGGCCTCGGTGCTCTCGGACGCCCGGCGCGAGCAGATCGCGGGCCTGATCCTGCGCGACACGGTCGGCCTCGGGCCGCTCGAGGAGCTGCTCGCCGATCCGGAGGTGGAGGAGGTGATGGTCAACGGCCACGACTCGGTCTACGTCGAGCGTCGCGGCCGGATCGAGCCGACCGCGATCGCGTTCGAGTCCGAGCAGGCGCTGCGCGACGCGATCGAGCGCATCCTGGCGCCCGTCGGGCGCCGGGTGGACGAGCTCTCGCCGATGGCCGACGCCCGGCTCGCCGACGGCTCGCGGGTGAACGTGGTGATCCCGCCGCTGGCGGTCGACGGCCCGGCGCTTTCGGTGCGCCGGTTCACGGCGGTCCGCCCCGACCCCGAGGAGCTGGTCGCCGGCGGCACCCTGACCCCGGAGCTGCGCGACCTGCTCGCCGAGGCGGTCCGCTCGCGCCGCAGCCTGCTCGTCTCCGGCGGCACCGGCTCGGGCAAGACGACGCTCCTGAACGCGCTCTCGGCCTGGATCGCCCCCGAGGAGCGGGTGGTGACGATCGAGGACGCCGCCGAGCTGCGCCTGCGCCAGCCGCACGTGGTCAGGCTCGAGAGCCGGCCGCCCTCGGTCGAGGGACGCGGCGGGGTGACGATCCGCGACCTGCTCCGCAACGCGCTGAGGATGCGGCCCGACCGGATCGTGATCGGCGAGGTTCGTGGGGCCGAGGCGCTCGACCTGCTGACCGCGCTCAACACCGGCCACGACGGGGCGCTCTCGACCGTGCACGCCAATTCGCCCGAGGACGCCCTGCGGCGGGTCGAGACGCTGGCGCTGATGGCCGGCGTCGGGCTCCCGCACGGAGCGATCCGCGAGCAGCTCGCGCGGGGCGTCGACCTGGTCGTGCACATGTCGCGGGGCGCCGGCGGCCGGCGGCTGGTGACCGAGGTCGGCGAGGTGCTGCGGGCGGCCGCCGGGGTCGGGGTCCGCGAGCTCTGGCGGCGGCGGTGACCGCCGGCGAGGCGGCCGGGGTGCTCTGCGCCGCCCTGGCGGGCGGCCTCGGTGCGGTCGCGACGCGCGAGGGGATCGCCGCGATCCCCGGTCTCGGCCGCTGGCTCGCCGAGGCGCTCGAACCGCTGCGCCGGGCCGGGCGCGAGGGTCACCTGCCGACCGAGCTCGAGCGACGGCGGCTGGCGCTGCTCGGGACCGCGGCGATCTTCCTCGCGGCGCTCGTCCTGCTCGGCCCGGGGCCGGCGCCGTTCGTGGCCGCGGCCGGCCCCGCCGCGGCCACCTGGGCGGTCGCCCGGCGGCGCGCCGCCTACCG
>DASPGZ010000060.1:0-9654 GCA_035620355.1 Solirubrobacterales bacterium
GGTCGGGGTCGCGTTCGGATCGATCGGGCTCGCGATCGGCCTGCGGACCGGCAACGGCGAGGCCGTCCAGGGCGCTTTCCCGCTCCTCTTCGTGCTCCTCTTCCTCAGCTCCGGAGCGCTGCCGCGCGATCTGATCGCCAACGATTGGTTCCAGACGATCGCGACGATCAACCCGGTCAGCTACGTGATCGAGGGCTTTCGCAGCCTCTTCATCACCGGCTGGGACGGCGAGGCGCTGGCGCTCGCCTTCGGCGTCTCGGTGGGGATCCTGGTGCTCGGCATGTGGGCTGCGACCGCTGCCCTGCGGACGAGAATGGAGCGCACGTGAGCCCGGTTCGCAGACGATGGGTGCGGGCGGCGCTGGCGATCGCCTGGCGCTCGCTGCACGTGATGGCGAGCAAGCCGTCGCTGTTCCTGCCGTCGCTGATCTTCCCGCTGTTCTTCTTCGCCGCGTTCGCGGGCGGGCTCTCGGCGGTCGGCGACGCGCCGAACTTCGACTACCCCGACTACACGACCTTCCAGTACGTCTTCGTGCTCATGCAGTCGGCGGTCTTCGGCGGTGTGTTCACCGGCTTCTCGATCGCGGCCGACTTCGAGTTCGGCTTCGCCCGCCGGATGCTGCTCGCGACCCGCAACCGCTCGGCGCTGATCGCCGGCTACGTGCTCACCGCGCTGGTCCGAGCGCTGCTCGTCTGGGCGGTGGTCACGGTCGTCGCGGTGGCGACCGGGGCCGAGATCACCGGCAGCGTCGGCGACCTGCTCGAGATCCTGCTGATCGCGGTGCTGCTCAACTTCGCCGCGACCCTGTTCGCCTCCGGGCTCGCGATGCGCTTCCGCACCCTGCAGGCGGCGCCGCTGATCCAGCTGCCCGCCTTCCTGATCATCATGACCGCGCCGGTCTACGTCCCCCGCGATCTGATCCAGGGCTGGGTGGCGACGGTCGCCGACGTCAACCCGATGACCGCGATGCTCGAGGCCGGGCGCAACCTGGTGATCGGCGCGCCGGCCGAGACGCTGCTCGCGCTGGGGGTCGCCGCGGGGCTGATCCTGGTGATGGTCAACTGGGCCCGCACCGGGCTCCGCCGGGCCGAGGCCGCGGGCTAAAAAGCACGTAGGGTTGGCCGATGGCCGACGCGGTGACGCTCGAGGTCGAGTCGGGGGCGGCGACGATCACCCTGAACCGGCCCGACTCGCTCAACTCGTGGAACGAGGAGCTCGGCCGCGACCTGGCGGCGGCGCTCGAGCGGGCGGGCCGCTCGCCCGAGGTCCGGGCGGTGATGATCACCGGCGCCGGTCGCGCCTTCTCCTCCGGCGCCGACCTCTCCGAGCAGCGCGCGGGGACCGAGGGCGAGGTCCCCGATCTGAGCCTGCGGCTGCGGGAGCTCTACAACCCGATCATCCTCTCGGTCCGCGAGCTCGAGAAGCCGGTGATCGCCGCCGTCAACGGCCCGGCCGCGGGGATCGGCTGCTCGCTGGCGCTCGCCTGCGACATGATCGTCGCCGCCGAGTCGTCGTTCTTCCTGCTCGCCTTCGTCAACGTCGGCCTCGTCCCCGACGGCGGCACGACGCTCACCGTCCCGGCCCGCGTGGGCGCCGCCCGCGCGACCGAGATGGCGATGCTCGGCGAGCGCGTCCCCGCGCCGACCGCGCTCGAGTGGGGGTTGATCAACCGCGTCGTCCCCGACTCCGATCTCGAGCAGGCCGCGACCGCGCTGCTCGCTCAGCTTGCCGGCGGCCCGACCCGCGCCTACGCCAACATCAAGCGGCTGCTCAACCGCGGCCCCTACGCCGGCCTCGCCGAGCAGCTCGACGCGGAGGCGGAGGCCCAGCGCGAACAGGGCCGCACCGCCGACTTCGTCGAGGGTGTGGTGGCGTTCGCGCAGAAGCGCCCGCCGCAGTTCCGCGGGGAGTAGGCGCCCGGCGCCAACCCCGCGCGCATCGTCGCGCGGGCGATGCGAGCGAGATTGACCTCGCTATTCGAGGCAAACACCGCATGCGTCCTCTGATTCGCGGACGCGCGCGGGGTTAGCGGCACCGCCGCGTCGCCCCGGGGCACCGCCCTAGTCGTCGCCCGCTTCTTCCTCGAACGGCGGCGGCACCTTGCCGTTCTTGGGACCGTTGCCGGGCTTCGCGTCGCCCTCGGGCGCCACCCCCGCCTCGGCGTAGGCGCGCTGGAGTGCCGCCTCGACCTCGCCGAGCTGGCCGTCGTCGAACTGCATCCGCTGCTCGAGCAATGGGATCGCGTCGGCGGGCCTCCCGGCGCCGAGGTAGGCGCTCGCGAGGTTGAACATCGCGTAGTTGAAGGTCGCCTCGTCGCCGGAGCCGCGCAGGCCCTCGACCGCGCGCTCGAGCGGCGCCACCGCCTCCTCGTAGCGCCCCTGGCTGACGAGCTCGAAACCCTGGTCGTTGAGCGCGACCGGGTCCGCCCCGCCCCCCGTCCCGCCGGTGGCCGGCGCGGACTCTTCGGGGGCGGGCTCCGGCGCCACCGGCTCCTGGGACGCCGCCGGGCCATCGGTTGTCGCCGCGCCGTTGCCGCTGCCGTCAGCGTTGCCGGACCGGTCGCCCGATCCGCTTCCGTCCCCCGCCCCGCCGGACGAGGCGGTCCGCGGCGGGTCATCCGAGCCCCCGGCCAACAGCGTCACCGCCGCCGCTCCGGCCACTGCGCAGAGCGCGACCAGGGCGACGGTGCGCGCCCGGCCCCACCCGGAGCGGACCGCGGTCGGCGTCGGCTCGAACGGTCGCCCGCCCGAGCCGGCGAGCGCCAACGGCTCCGGCTCGACCGGGAAGCGCTCGGTCGGCTCGCCCACCGGCTGTCGGTCGCCGGCGGCGAGCTCGGCGAGCGCCGCCTCGGCCGACTCGGGGCGCGCCTGCGGATCGGGGTCGCGCAGCCGGTCGATCAGCGACCAGGCGCTCGCGTCGGCGCCGTCGCGGGCGGCGCCGGCGAGCACGACCCCGAGCGCGAACAGGTCGGAGCGCTCGCTCGCCGGTGCGCCGCGCATCACCTCGGGCGCGATGTAGCTCTTCGTCCCGATCAGCTCGCCGGTTCGCGTGAACGAGTCCGCGTCGGCGGGCATCGCGATCCCGAAGTCGGTCAGCCGGGCGTGGCCGTAGCCGTCGACGAGCACGTTCTGGGGCTTGATGTCGCGGTGCAGGACGCCCGCGTCGTGGATGTGGCGCAGCGCCGCCAGCAGCTCCTCGGCGAGCTGCTCGACCGACGGCGCCTCGCCGCGCTCGAGCAACCCGGCGAGGTCGCCACCCTCGACGCACTCCATCACCAGGTAGGGGCGCTCGCCGGCGTCGTAGTCGTAGACATCGACCAGGTTCGGATGCTGGAGGCCGGCCGCTACCCGCGCCTCACGGGCGAAGCGGCCGAGGTAGTCGCGGTCGGCGGTGAAGGTCTCCGAGAGCACCTTGACCGCGACCCGGCGCCCGAGCCGCTCGTCGGTGGCCTCCCAGACCACGGCCATCCCTCCGTGGCCGATCCGGCGCTCGAGCCGGTAGCGAGCGCCGAGCCGGCGCCCGGCCGCGATCAACGGAGGATCGGCGAGCGACGAGCGGCCGGTGGGCAACTCGTCGGTCGGCTGTTCCGATGCGGACATGACCCTTAGTCATTCCCCCTTTGCGCCCCGGCGAACCACGATCACCCTCGCCGGACTGAGCCGGCGCTAGGCTGGCCGACCGTGCCGGCCGTGGCCGCCCCACCCCGCTCCGACCATCTCACCGAGCGCTCGGCGCTCGAGCTGGCGGCGGCGATCCGCGAGCGCAAGCTCACCGCGCGCGAGGTGGTCGAGGCCCACATCGCCCTGATCGAGGAGCGAAACGCGGCCGTCAACGCGCTCGTCGCCACCCGCTTCGACGCCGCCCGCGCCGAGGCCGACGAGGCCGACCGGCTGCTCGGCTCGCGCCGCGGGCGCAAGGATCCGCCGCCGCTGCTCGGCGTCCCCTGCACGATCAAGGAGTCGTTCGCGGTCGCCGGGATGCCCCACACCTCGGGCTCGGTGGCCCGCCGTGAGCTCGTGGCCGAGCGCTCGGCGACCGCGGTCGAGCGGCTGGTCGCCGCCGGGGCGATCCCGCTCGGGGTCACCAACACCTCCGAGCTCACCCTCTGGATCGAGTCCGACAACCGGGTCTGGGGGCGCACCAACAGCGCCTACGACCCCGGGCGCACGGCGGGCGGCTCCTCGGGGGGCGAGGGCGCCGCGATCGGATCCGGCTTCGCCCCGTTCGGCCTCGGGACCGACATCGGCGGCTCGATCCGGCTGCCGGCGTTCTTCAACGGCGTCTTCGGCCACAAGCCGAGCGGTGCGCTCGTCCCCCATACGGGCCACTACCCGTTCCCGAACGACCGCGGCTCGTTCCTGCTCGGCTCGGGCCCCCTGGCCCGGCGCGCCGAGGACCTGATGCCGCTCCTGAAGACGATCGCCGGTCCCGACGGGATCGATGCGACGGTCCGCGACGCCGAGCTCGGCGACCCCGGCGAGATCTCGATCGAGGGGCTGCGGGTGGTGCTCTCCGACGACGCGACCCTGCTGCCGGTCTCGCTCGAGCTCCGCAACGCCCGCATCCGCGCCGCGCGGGCGCTTCGCGAGGCCGGCGCCGAGGTCGTCCGGGTCTCGCTGCCGTCGGTGCGGACGGTGATCCAGCCGTATCTGAACGCGATGCGCGAGTCCGGCGGCCTGCGCGAGCTGCTCACCGAGGGCGGCGCCGAGATCCCCGGCTTCGGCCGCCTGGTCGCCGACGCGGTCCGCGGGCGCAGCCCGTACACCTCCGCCCTGCTGATGACGCTCGCCTCCGAGAACCTGGCCGCCCACGTCCCGGAGCGGTTCGAGCGCCGGGCGCTGGCGGCCGAGCGCCGGCTGGGCGAGGAGATTGCCGAGGCGATCGGCGACGGCGTCCTCCTGCACCCGCCCTTCTCCCGCGTCGCCCCACGCCACGGGCGCACCGTGGGCCGGCCCTGGATGATCGCGCCGACGGCGGTCTTCAACCTGCTCGGCCTCCCGGTGACCGAGGTCCCGCTGGGGCTGAACGAGCGCGGCCTGCCGCTCGGGGTCCAGGTCGCGGCCGGGCTCGACCGCGACCACGTCGCGATCGCCGTCGCGCTCGAGCTCGAGCGCGCCTTCGGCGGCTGGGTGCCGCCGCCCCGGCCCCCATCGGGCCGGGACGACGACGGTGGCCCGGCTACTCGACCGTAACGGTCCCGTCCATGCCGAGCTCACGATGGTTGCCGATCGCGCAGTACATCTCGTAGGTCCCGGGCTGCAGATCGACGGCGAGCTGAGCGGTCCCGCCCGGCTCGATGTCGTCGGTGACCTCCTCGACCCCGTTGCCCTCGACCTCGAGGTTGTGGACGGTCTGGCCGTCGTTGGTGACGTCGAAGGTCACCGTGCCGGCCTTGGTCGACGGGTCGGAGGGATCGATCGAGAAGTCCGCCTCGGTGATCGCGACCGTCTCGCCAGACGCGGTCGTGGTGGTGGACGACTCGGTGGACGTCTCGGTCGAGGTGTCGCTGGACGCGGCCGTTGTCGCTTCGTCGTCGTCGTCGCCGCAGGCGGCGAACGTCAGCGGGATCGCGATCAGGAGCGCGGTCAGGACCAGGAGCTTGCGGGCCACGGGTGAACCTCCTCGGTTTCTGGTGACTTCCTTCAACCTTGCCTACGGGCGGGGACGCCCCAGGGATTGGATCCGCCGGGCAATCTTCTCGGCGGCGGAATCCGTACAACCCTACGCGTGATCCGGTCGCCATCCGACGAAGCTCTCGTAGCCGGCCTCGCCGCGGGGGACGCGGGCGCGGCCACCGCCTTCGTGCGCCGCTTCCAGTCGCGGGTCTACGGGCTCGCGGTGACCATGGTCGGCGACCCGGCCGTGGCCGAGGAGCTCGCCCAGGAAGCGTTCACTCGCGCCTGGCGCCACGCCGGGGCCTACGACGCCCGCCGCGGGCGGGTCGCGACCTGGCTGCTCTCGATCACCCGCAACCTGGCGATCGACCACCTGCGCGCCCGCCGCACCGAGCCGCTCGACCCGGATGCGATCGGCAACGCCGAGCGTGCGCTCTGGGCGACCGCGGCGCCCGATCCCGGCGAGCCCGAGCGCGGGACGGCGGAGCTGCGTGAGTCGCTCGCCGCGCTCCCCGACGACCAGCGTCGCGCCCTGCTGCTGGCGGCGCTGTTCGGCTACACCGCCCGCGAGGTGGGAGAGATCGAGCAGATTCCGCTGGGGACGGCGAAGACCCGGATCAGGACCGCGAGCTTGAAGCTGAGCCAGGCCGAGGAGGGAATGCGATGAGCGCGGGCGACCACGAGCGGTTCCGCGAGCTGGCGCCCGAGCTGGCGCTCGGGATCGCCGACGGCGAGGAGCGGGCGTGGGCGCTCGAGCACCTCGCCGACTGCCGCGAGTGCCGGGTGCGGTTCGAGCGGCTGGCGACGCTGGCCGACGAGCTGCTGCTGGTCGCGCCGACGGCGGAACCCCCGGCGGGGTTCGAGGCCCGGGTGGGCGAGGCGATCGGGACCTCGTCGCGCCCGCCCGGGAGGCCGTGGTGGCGGCGGCTGGCGCTACCGGCGGCGGCGCTGGTGGCGGCGGTCTGCGCCGCGGGTGCCGTCTGGCTCGCGCTCGGCGACGACCGCGAGCTCGCCGACTCCTACCGCGAGACGCTCGCGGTCGCCAACGGCGAGTACTTCGACGCGGCGCCGGTGGAGCTCCCGGGCGGGGAACGGGTGGGCTACGTCTACGGCTACCAGGGCCGGGCCTCGTGGGTGCTCGCGGTGATCTACGACGGCCTCCCCGACGGCCGCTACCGGCTCGAGCTGGTCACCGGCGACGGCCGCCGGATGCCGCTGCGCTCGATCGAGGTCACCGACGGGCGGGGGAGCACCGGCGCGGTCACCCCGGTCGGCTACGAGGAGCTCACGGGCGTCCGCGTGCTCGACCGGGCCGGGCGCGAGGTCGCCGAGTCCGACCTCCACGACCCGGATTGACCGGGCCCCATCTCGGGTAGCAGAGCGCCATGTCAACAGCCTTGATCATCGTCATCGTGATCGCCGTCATCGTCGTCGTCGCGCTGGTCGCCGCGCAGCTGCGCCGCAGGGCAGCCGAGCGGGAGATCGAGCAGGAGCGGCTCTCGGGCGAGGCGGTCGCCCACCGCGAGCAGGCGGACTCGAACGTCGCCAAAGCGCGCGAGCGCGGCCAGGAGGCCGAGCTCCATCGCCGCCAGGCGACCGAGCACGCCGAGAAGGCGGATCAGCACGCCGCCGCGGCGGCCGAGCACGCCGAGCAGGCGGCCGAGCTCGACGGCCAGGTGAACCGCGCCGGCAAGGCGGCCGCCTTCCACGACGAGCAGGCGGCCGAGCGCGAAGACCAGCTCGAGCGGCCCTGAGCCGCCGGCGCTGACAAAACACCACCGACCCGGCTTTCTGCCGTAAATTTGTGGGGGTGAGCCCGCGCCTGCGCGATCGGCCGCCGCGTGAACCCGCGGCAGCCGGTCTCTACGACCCTTCATACGAACACGACGCCTGCGGCGTCGCCTTCGTCGCGCGCCTCGACGGGCAACCGCGCCACGACGTCATCGACCTGGCGCTGACCGCGCTCGACGACCTCGAGCACCGCGGCGCCGCCGGCGCCGACCCGAGCACCGGCGACGGCGCCGGGGTCCTGATTCAGCTCCCGCACGGCTTCCTGCGCGCCCGCACCGGCGAGTTCGGGATTACCCGCGCGCAGCTGCCCGACCCGGGGAGCGTCGCGGTCGCCAGCTGCTTCCTCTCCGGCGACCCGACCCTGTGGGAGTCGCAGCAGCGGCTGCTCGAGCAGGCGGTGATCGAGGCCGGGCAGCAGCCGCTCGGCTGGCGCGAGGTCCCGGTCGACCTGGCCAGCTGCGGCGAGACCGCCCGCAACGTCGCCCCCGAGTTCCGCCAGCTGCTGGTCGGCGCGGGCGCCGACGTGATCGACCAGGACGAGTTCGAGCGGCGGCTGTTCGTCGCCCGCCGGATCGCCGAGCTCGAGGCCGGCCCGTCGCTCTCGATCCCCAGCTTCAGCTCCCGGACCGTGGTCTACAAGGGGATGCTGACCGCGCCGCAGCTGTCGCGGTTCTACGCCGACCTGCGCGATCCCGAGCTGCAGAGCGCGCTCGCCGTCGTCCACTCGCGCTTCTCGACCAACACGTTCCCGAGCTGGGAGCTGGCCCAGCCGCTGCGGCTGCTCGCCCACAACGGCGAGATCAACACGGTCGCCGGCAACGTCAACTGGATGCGCGCCCGCGAGGCGGCGCTGCACTCCGAGCTCTTCGGCGCCGACCTCGAGCGGTGCCTGCCGCTGATCCCCGAGGGCAGCTCGGACTCTGCCGCCTTCGACCGGGTGCTCGAGCTGCTCACGCTCGCCGGCCGGCCGCTGACCCAGGCGATGATGATGATGATCCCGGCTGCCCACGAGCACCGTGACGACATGCCGCCGGAGCTCGAGTGCTTCTACCGCTACAGCTCGTCGGTGATCGAGCCCTGGGACGGCCCCGCCGCGATGGCCTTCTCCGACGGGCGGGTGATCGGCGGCTGCCTCGACCGCAATGGCCTCCGCCCCGGGCGCTGGATGGTCACCGACGAGGGCCTGGTCGTGATGGGGTCCGAGGCCGGCGTGCTGCCGGTCGACCCGGCGAAGATCGTCCGCCGCGGGCGCCTGCACCCTGGCCGGCTGTTCATCGTCGACCTGGAGCGCGGGCTCCTGCACGCCGACGGCGAGGCCGAGCTCGAGGTCGCCCGCAAGCGCCCCTACGGCGACTGGTGCTCGGACGGCGAGATCCGGCTCGACGACCTCGACGAGCAGACTTCGCTGCCGGCGGCCGAGCCGCTGCGCAGCCGCCAGCTCGCCTTCGGCTACAGCCAGGAGGATCTGCGGGTGCTGATCTCGCCCGCGGCCGAGGCGGGCCTCGAGCCGACCGGCTCGATGGGCAACGACCTCGCCCTCGCGGCGCTCTCGGAGAAGGAGCCGTCGCTGTTCTCGTACTTCAAGCAACGATTCGCTCAGGTCACCAACCCGCCGATCGACTCGGTCCGGGAGTCGATCGTGATGAGCCTCGAGTCGCGGATCGGCTCCGAGGGCAACATGCTCTCCGAGGGTCCCGAGCACCCGGTGCAGCTCGTGCTCGAGCACCCGGTGCTCACCAACGCCGAGCTCGAGCGCGTCGCCCGCGCCTCGCACCCGGCGCTGCGCTCGACCACCCTCGACGCCACCTGGCCGCTGGAGGCCGGCGAGCGCGGGCTCGAGGCGGCGCTCGACCGGATCGCGCGCGAGGCGAGCGCCGCGGTCACCGGCTCGGCGAACCTGATCGTGATCTCCGACCGCGGGCTCTGCGCCGACCGGGTGCCGATCCCCTCGATGCTGGCGCTCGGCGCGGTGCACCAGCACCTGGTCGACGAGGGCACCCGGTTGCAGACCAGCCTCGTGGTCGAGACCGGCGAGGCGCGCGAGAACCACCACCTTGCTGCGCTGATCGGCTACGGCGCCGCCGCGGTCAACCCCTATCTGCTGCTCGAGTCACTTTCCGATCTGCATGGTCGCGCCGAGCTGCCCCCGGGCGTCACCCACGAGCAGGCGCTCGACGGGCTGCTGAAGGCGGTCCGCAAGGGCCTGCTCAAGGTGATGTCGAAGATGGGGATCGCGACGATCTCCTCC
>DASPGZ010000061.1:0-2818 GCA_035620355.1 Solirubrobacterales bacterium
GTACCACTTGTTGAGCAGGAAGCGGTGCACGCGGGGCACGCGCGCGATCAGCTGCGCGGTGACGCCGGGGTTGGCGACGTAGCAGTAGTACGCGACCCCGATCCCGGCGATGCTGATCACGCCGCCGATCAGCAGCCCGAACCACGAGGCGGCGGTCGAGGGCACGATGTGAAACAGCGGCGAGGACTCGAACGTGCCCTCGAGGAAGTGCTCGAGCACGGCGTCGACGCCCGGGATCTGGATCAGGCCGCCGAAGAGCGCCCCGACCGCAAGCACCGACATCGCGATCGCCATCGGCCGCCGGCGCTCGGCGATCTGGTGCTCGGGTCCGGGGAAGCCGACGTCGGTGTCCTCGACCTCGCCGGTCGCCGGGTTGCGCGCCTCGGCGTGATGGAGGTGCCCGCCCTCGAGCTCCCGCGCCTCCTCGCACGGCTCGCCGGTGGTCACCCGGAAGCCGATCCGGAACGCGTAGATCGCGGTCATGAACGCGCCGATGTAGCCGCCGACGGTGAAGATCAGGTACATCCCGCCGCGATCGGAGGCGAAGGCGAGGATCTCGTCTTTGGAGAAGAAGCCGGCGGTGCTCGGGAAGGCGGCGAGGGCCAGGCAGCCGACGATCAGTAGCCCCGAGGTCAGCGGCAGCGCGCGGCGAAAGCCGCTCATCCGGTCGATGTTCTGCACGTTGGCCATGGCGGCGATCACCGAGCCGGCGGCCATGAACAGGAGCGCCTTGAAGAAGGCGTGGGCCATCAGAAGGAAGAGGCCGCCGACGTAGGCGCCGATCGACACGCCGACGACCATGTAGCCGATCTGGCTCATGGTCGAGTAGGCGATGATCCGCTTCAGGTCGGTGACCGCGAGCGCAATCGTCGCGGCGATCAGCAATGTCGCCAGCCCGATGAAGGCCGCGATGTCGGCGGCGGTTGGCGCCAGCTCGAAGAACGGGAACATGCGCGCGATCAGATAGACGCCCGCGGTGACCATGGTCGCCGCGTGGATGAGCGCCGAGACGGGGGTGGGCCCCTCCATCGCGTCGGGGAGCCAGGTGTGCAGCGGCACCTGAGCCGACTTCGCGAACGCCCCGACCAGCATCAGGCAGCAGATCGCGACCACCACGCCCTCGTTGGTCGTGAACGTCTCGCGGGCGGCGTCGAACGAGTCGAGGAAGTCGAACGTGCCGAGCTCGCGGAAGACGAAGAAGGCGGCGAACACGAGGCCGATGTCGCCGACGACGTTGATCACGAACGCCTTCATGCCCGCCGTAGTCGCCGTGTGGCGCCGGTACCAGTAGCTGATCAGCGCGTAGGAGGCGAAGCCGACGAACGCCCAGCCGACGATCAGGATCACGAAGTTGCCCGCCAGGACCAGGAGCAGCATCGAGAAGACGAAGAAGTTGAGGTAGGAGAAGAAGCGCCGGTAGCCGGCGTCGGAGTCCATGTAGGCGACCGAGTAGAGGTGAATCAGCGTCGAGACGCCGGTCACCACCAGGCACATGAACACCGACAGCGGGTCGACGAGGATGCCGAGGTCGATCTCGAGCCCGGCGGCCGAGGCGTACTGATAGAGCGAGTCGGTGAGCTGGCGGGCGTCGGTCGGCTCGTCGAGCAGCATCAGCAGGGCGCCGATCGAGCTCACGAAGGCGAGGGCGATCGCTCCGGTGCCGATCCAGCCGGCCGCCTTGGCCGACAGCACCCGGAAGCCGAGCGCGATCACGAGCGAGCCCGCGAGCGGGAACGCGAGGACGAGCCATGCCCAATCGGTCGCGCTCACGCGTCCGTCATCCCTTCAGTTCCCGCATCGCGTCCACGTCCAGGGCCAGCCGCCGCCGGAACATCGCCACGATCAGCCCCAGCCCGATCACGACCTCGCAGGCTGCGACCACCATCACCACGAGCGCGAACACCTGGCCCTCCTCGTTGCCCGCCGAGCGCGCGAAGGCGACCAGGGCGAGATTGCCCGCGTTCAGCATGAGCTCGAGGCACAGCAGGATCACCAGCGGGCTGCGCCGGATGAGCACGCCACCGGCGCCGACTGCGAACAGCAGCGCGGAGAGGACGAGGTACCAGGCGATGTCCATCAGGCCGCGACCTCGGGCTCGTCGCTGTCGCGCTTCCTCCGCCCGGCCAGCACGATCGCGCCGACCGCGGCGATCAGGAGCAGCATCGAGGCCGCCTCGAAGACGACCAGGAAGCGCTCGAGCAGCAGCTCGCCGATCGACCCGGGCGAGCCGAAGTCGCCCGGGAGCGTCGGCCCATGGGACTCGATCGCCTTCAGCCCGGTGCCGATGACGGCGATCGAGATCTCGATGAAGAGCGCCGCGACCAGCACCGGCGCGAGGAAGCGCTGCCCGGGGATCGGCTCCCAGATCGACTCCTCTACGCCGCCGACGTACGCGGTCACGAACAGGTACAGAACCATCACCGCGCCGGCGTAGACGACGATCTGCGCCGCGGCGATGAACTCGGCGTAGAGGATCAGGAACAGGCCGGCGAGTGAGATCAGGTGAACGATCAGCGCCAGCACGCTGTAGAAGGGGTTGCGCAGCGCGATGACCGCGATCGCGCCTCCCAGCGCCCCGATCGCCCCCGCGAAGAACGCGACCTCCTCCACGTCACTCGCCCTCGCGTCGAAGGGGCGTCTTCTCGATTGACTCCGCGAGCAGCATCTCCTTGGTGAAGATCAGATCGCTGCGGTTGTAGTCGGCCAGCTCGTATTCGTGGCCCATCGTGATCGCGTCGAACGGACAGGCGACCTCGCAGTAGCCGCAGAAGATGCAGCGGGCGAGGTTGATCTCGTAGACCGCGGCGTAGCGCTCGCC
>DASPGZ010000062.1:0-2635 GCA_035620355.1 Solirubrobacterales bacterium
GCGCGCGTTGCGCCAGTGGACCGGGCTGTGCGACATGACGCCGGACTCCTCACCGATCCTCGGCGCGAGCGAGGTGGAGCGCTTCTGGCTCATGGCCGGCATGGGCACGTGGGGGTTCAAGGGAGCGCCGATCTTCGGGGCCACGATGGCCGAGTTGATCGCGACGGATCGGACCCCCGAGCTGATCGAGCCGTTCTCCGCAACGCGGTTCGGCCAGGACCGGATGGTGCCCGACGCCGCCTCCGCCGGGACCCACTGACCCGGGCTACGCCGTCTCGCCGTCGCCGTCGCCGTCGCGGTCGCCGTCGCCTTCGGCGTCGCCCTCGCCGGGCTCGCCCTTGAGGACGCCGAGGATCGCCTCCATCTCGGTGTCACCCAGCGTCGCGTCGCGACCCGTTCCCTTCGCGGCCGCGAGGAGCGTCCGGAGGTTCGTCTCGGCCATCTCGGCGCGAGCCTCGAGCTCCTTCACCCTGACCGAGAGGTGCTGGGCCCGGCGTTCGGCGTCCTCGCGAGCCTCCCTCGACTCACGGGCCTCCTCGCGAGCCGCCCGCAGGGCCCCGCGGAGGGTGCCCGCCTCGCGCCCGAGCTCGATCGTGCGTTCGACGACCTCCCGCCCGATCGCCGAGTACGTGGGTCTCCCGCTCGGTTCCTGCTGTCGGCTCGCACGAGGCTGCCGCCGGGCCGAGCGCCTCGGCCTGGGGACCTGTTCACGTTCGCCGGCCTCGATCGGTCGGACGTCCAGGAGGCGGTACCGACCGTCGACCGCCTCGAGCCTGCGCCGGGCGAGCAGCGCTCGGACCGCTCGCGCCGCCGCGAGAGGCTCCACGACGCCGATCTCCTTGCCGAGCTCGGACGGCGACAGGTCGACGAGCTCGCCGGGCGCGGCTCGGGCGGCCACGGCGGCAAGGAAGGCGTTCGCCCGCTGGAGGCTTTCCTCGTTCACGCAGGTCATCGTGTCCGATTCGGCGTCGGTGCGCCACCCGACAAAGAGTGACAAAAGCCGCCCTCCGATTTGACCGACGATCGGGCGCCGGTGTACAAATCTCTCGGTGCCGCTGGAGCCTTCGGGCTCCGGCGGCGCCGCTCTTTCTCCGCCCGTTCCCGAGGAGCCGCGTGGCACCCGACGAGGACGTCCCGACCCGCCTGCCCCTCTCGGGCATCCGGGTGGCGGACTTCTCCCGGGTGCTGGCCGGCCCCCTCGCGACCATGCTGCTCGCCGATCTCGGCGCGGACGTGATCAAGATCGAGCGTCCCGAGACCGGCGACGACACCCGCGGATGGGGCCCGCCGTTCATCGGCGGGGACGCCGCGTACTTCCTCTCGCTGAACCGCAACAAACGCTCGGTGACGCTCGACCTCTCGAGCGACGAAGGGCGATCGGCCGCCCGTCGGCTCGCGCTCACCTCGGACATCGTGGTCGAGAACTTCCGGCCGGGACTCATGGAGCGGTTCGGGCTGGATCACGGGTCGCTGGCCGCCGAGCATCCGCAGCTGGTGTACTGCTCGCTCACCGCGTTCGGCGAGGGCCAGGGAGCCGCGCGCCCCGGCTACGACATCATCGTGCAGGCGCTCTCGGGCCTGATGAGCTTCACGGGTCACCCCGGCGGCGAACCCACCAAGGTCGGCGTCGCGCTCCTCGACGTCGTCTGCGGCCTCTACGCGAGCAACGCGATCCAGGCGGCGTTGATCGGCCGCGGGAGGACCGGCCGCGGCGCGCGGGTGACCGTGTCGCTGTTCGACGCGAGCGTGGCCGCGCTCGTGAACCAGGCGGCGAACTACCTCCTCGGCGGTCTCGTCCCCGAGCCACTGGGCAACGCGCATCCGAACATCGTCCCGTACCAGCTGTTCGAGACCGCCGACCGGCCGATCATCCTGGCCGCGGGCAACGACCGCCTCTTCGAGCGGGCGTGCGAGGTGATCGGGCGTCCCGAGCTCGCCGCGGACGAGCGCTTCGCCACGAACGCGGCGCGCGTCCGAAACCGGGATGCCCTGATCCCGCTCCTGTCGGCCGAGCTGGCGAGCAGGAGCGCCGCCGAGTGGCTCGCGGCCTTGGAGGCGGCGGCGGTTCCCTGCGCACCGGTCCGAACGCTGGACGAGGTCTTCGCGTCGGCCGAAGGAGCGGCCGCGATCCAGGAGATCGACGACCCGGCCCGAGGTCTGCTCCGACTCGTCGCCGACCCGATCCGCGTCGGCGGCCGGATGCCGCCCGCGAGGTTCCCCCCACCGCTGCTGGGCGAGCACACGGAGGAGATCCTCGCCGAGCTCGAGGAGTGAGCGCGCTCGAACGCTGGCGGCGCGAGCTCACCCGGCCGGGGAACGACTACGACGCTCGGCGTCGAACGAAATCCCGGAGCACGAAGGTCCCGAGGTCGCGGTCGTCCATCAGGAAGATCCGTCCTGCGGTGAGCTCGGCCAGCCGCTCCATGAAACCGATCAGCCCTGGCGAGTCCTCGAGCATGAACACGTTCAGGGTCACGCCCGCCCGCGCGAGCTTCGAGGCCTCCATGAGCGTGAGGCGGATCGTCTTCGGGACGGGCGGCCAGTTGAACTCCGCGCGATCGCCTTCGAGGTGCGCCGTCGGCTCGCCGTCGGTGACCATGATCACCTGGCGGCTCGCTCGAGGGTGCTGCGAGAG
>DASPGZ010000063.1:0-6100 GCA_035620355.1 Solirubrobacterales bacterium
CTGCTGATGGCGCCGGTCCACCATCACTTCGAGCTGCTCGCCTGGTCGGAGACCAAGATCATGCTGCGGTTCTGGATCGTCGCCGCGGTCTGCTCGGGGATCGGATACGTCCTGTACCAGAACTCGATCGGGTCCTGAGCGTGACCCGCCCCACCCGGGCGGGATTGTCTCAGGCCCGCGCCAGGTCGGTGAAGCCGGCGACCGTCTCGCGCAGCTTCCGGCGGCCGAGCATCACCGACCACGGACCCGCCAGCGGCCCGTCGAGGTAGAGGCGATGGCTGACCTCGGCACTCGGGCCCCGCTGCTCGACCAGGTGCTCGTGCCCGACCCGCGCTCCGGGCAGCGGGTACTCGGTCACCAGCCGCCGTCCGGGCTCGAGCGCGGTCACCCGCTGGCGCACGGTGCCGCCCTTGTGCAGCTTCACCCGCACCTCCGAGCCCTCGGCGAGCTCGCCCTCCGTCTCGGCGCCCTGCACCCGCCGGTCCCACTCGTGCCAGCGCCCGGGGTTCGCCCACCGGGCCCAGACCGCGCTCGCCGGGGCGTTGGTCTTGGCGCTGTGGCTTGTCTCGAACACCTAGGTCGGCAGCGGGGAGCCGGCGAAGGCGAAGAACCAGATCAGCATCGCGATCGAGGCGACGATCGCGGTGCCGACGAAGACGGCCTCGACCGGGGTCAGCTTCTGGGACCCCGGGCGGTAGCGCTCGTCGCGCATGCTGCGGTTCCACGGGTAGCGGGTCGGGGCCCGTGGCTGGTTCGCCTGACCGCGGGCCTGGATCGCCCCGGCGATCATCAGGATGATCACGTAGCTGACCAGAATGCCGATGACGAGGATCGCCGCGGTCGAGCCCTCGACGTTCTGGGCGCCGCGCGAGCTCTGGATCAGGGAGCCGATCCAGATCCACAGCAGCGGCACGCCGGCGCCGATGACCACGGCCGCGATCACCTCGATCACGAACCGCCCGGTCTTCCCCGACGCGGTCTTGAGCTTCGAATTCGGATGCTGTTCGTCGCTCATGTCCCGGAAGGTAGCGTGGCCATCAGGCGCGAAACTACCGGGGATGCCCGATTCGAAGCCGCGCCCGCCGCTCCCGGAGGGCCCGTTCTGCGTCGTCGGCCTCGCCCGCTCCGGCCAGGCCGCCGCGCGGCTGCTCGCCGAGCGGGGCGAGCGGGTGATCGGGGTCGACTCCGCGGAGCCCGAGGGCGCGGCCGAGCTCGAGCGCGCCGGGGTCGAGGTCGTCCTCAGCAGCGACGGGGTCGCCGCCGCCGCCGAGGCCGGTTGCCTGATCAAGAGCCCGGGCGTGCCCGCGGGCACGCCGGCCATCGTCGTCGCCCGCGAGCGTGGCCTGCCGGTGCTCGGCGAGCTCGAGCTCGCCTGGCGCCTGCTCGCGAACCGCTTCTGCGCTGTCACCGGTACCAACGGCAAGACCACGGTCGCGGAGCTGCTCGGCCATATCTGGCGCGGGGCGGGCGAGCCGGTCGCGGTCGCCGGCAATGTCGGCCGCCCGCTCGCCTCGCTGGTCGGCGCGGTCGAGCCCGAGGCGACGATCGTCTGCGAGGCGTCGAGCTTCCAGCTCGAGGACACCGACGCGTTCGCGCCCGATTGCGGGGTGCTGCTCAACCTCACCCCCGACCACCTCGATCGCCACGGGACGCTCGCCGCCTACCTGGCGGCGAAGCTGGGCATGTTCGCGAACCAGGGCAACGACGACGTCTGCGTCTACGACGGCTCCGACCCGCAGCTCACCGGACTCGACCTTGGCGGCTGCGGCCGCCGGGTGGCCTTCTGCACCGAGCCCCGGCTCACCGATGACTGCGGCGCGGTGATCGCCGGCGGGGTGCTCGAGCTCTGGGGTGAGCCGCTGCTGGAGCTCTCCGAGATGGCGCTGATCGGCCCCCACAACCACGCCAACGCCGCCGCCGCCGCGGCCGCGGCGGCCTCGCTGGGGATCGAGCGCGAGGCGATCGCCGACGGCCTGCGCAGCTTCGCCGGCGTCCCCCACCGGCTCGAACGGGTCGCGGAGGTCGACGGGGTGCTCTACGTCAA
Source organism: Solirubrobacterales bacterium (assembly GCA_035620355.1). Classification (GTDB taxonomy): domain Bacteria; phylum Actinomycetota; class Thermoleophilia; order Solirubrobacterales; family 70-9; genus WHSW01. The sequence continues at coordinate 2,045 of DASPGZ010000063.1, forward strand.
CGACTCGAAGGCGACCAACGTCGCCGCGGCGAGCGCGGCGCTGCGCTCGTTCGAGGGCGGTGTGCACGTGATCCTCGGCGGCTCGCTCAAGGGCGGCGGCTTCGCCGCGCTCGCCGCGCCGGTGGCCGAGCGCTGCCGCGCCGCCTACCTGATCGGCCCCGCCGCGGAGCCGCTCGAACGCGCGCTCGAACCCGCCTGGGCGGCGGGGGTCGAGCACGGCCGCCTCGACGGTCTCGAGGCCGCCGTCGCGGCCGCCGCGGCCGCGGCCCGGCCGGGCGAGATCGTCCTCTTGGCGCCCGCCTGCGCCAGCTTCGACGCCTTCCGCGATTTCGAGGCTCGCGGCGAGGCGTTCCGGGCCGCGGTGGCGGCGCTCGGACCAGGATGATTTCGCCCCCCGGGGGCGAAAGAGGCTCAGATGTCCACGAAGAAGCCCTCGCGAGCCTCGGGCGTCTCGATCGAGCACTCGCTGTTGCTGACCGCGACGCTCTGCCTGCTCGCCTTCGGCGTGGTCATGGTCTTCAGCGCCAGCTCGACCACCTCGCTGCTCGGTGAGTCGGGCGACAGCGCCTTCTACCTGAAGCGGACGCTGATCTTCGGCGCGATCGGGCTCGTGGTCATGCACCTGTTGGCCCGGCGCGGGGTCAAGGCGCTGCGCCCGATGACGCCGCTGATCCTGATCGGCGCCTTCTTCCTCTGCGTGGTCGTGATGGTTCCGGGCGTCGGGGTCGAGGTCAACGGCTCGCGCGCCTGGCTCGCCGCCGGGCCGCTCCAGATCCAGCCCTCGGAGGTGATGAAGATCGCCCTGATCCTGTTCTGCGCGCAGATGCTCGCCAACCGGCCGAAGCTGCTCGCCGGCGGCATCGGCCCGATGGTCCCGGTGCTGGCCGTGGTCGGCCTCGGCGTGCTCGTCGTCGGCGTCGGCGACCTCGGCACGGCCCTGGTCACCTGCCTGGCGGTCGCGGCGCTGCTGATCGGCGCTGGCGCCCGGCTGCGCGACATCGGCCTGCTCGCGGCCGCTGCCGCCGCCGTGGTCCTGCTCGCCGTGTTGATTGAGCCCTACCGGGTCGCGCGGATCACCTCGTTCCTCGACCCGGGCGGCGACCCGGGCGGCGCCGGCTTCCAGCTGATCCAGGCGAAGATCGCGCTCGGCTCCGGGGGGCTGTTCGGGGTCGGCCTCGGCGAGAGCCTGCAGAAGGCCTTCTACCTGCCCGAAGCCCACACCGACATGATCGCCGCCGTGGTCGGCGAGGAGCTCGGGATGGTCGGGATCGGAGCGCTGGTCGGCCTCTACGGGCTCTTCGGCTACGCCGGCTTCCGGATCGCCCAGTCGGCTCGCGACCGCTACGGAAAGCTGCTCGCGGCCGGGCTCACCTCGCTGGTCCTGGTCCAGGCGCTGGTCAACCTGCTGGCCGTGTTCGGGCTCGCGCCGCTGACCGGCGTGCCGCTGCCGTTCGTCTCCTACGGCAACGCGAGCATGCTGGTGATGCTGGCCGCGGTCGGCCTGCTGCTCAACATCGCCCGCGGGGGGAGCGCCGGCTCGGCCGCCAAGCCGTCGAGCGCCGATGGAAGACTGCGGGTTGTCGACGGCGGACGCGCGCGCGGGTCGGGTGCCCGCAGGGCGCCCGCGAGGAGCTCAGCAGCAAGTGGCAGAAGCGCCAAGGGTCGTGATCGCGGCAGGGGGAACCGCGGGACACGTCGTGCCGGCGCTGGCCGTCGCCGACGCGCTCAGGGCTGAGGGCACCGAGGTCTCGTTCATCGGCGCGGAGGGCCGGGCCGAGGCCGAGGCTGTGCCCGCGGCCGGCTACGAGATCGAGCTCCTGCGCGTGCGCGGGCTCGACCGCCGCAACCCGCTGCGGGCGGCGGGATCGCTGCGGCTGGCGGCCGCCGCGATCCCGGCGGCGGGCAGGGCCCTGCGCGCGCGGCGGGCGCAGGCCGTGCTCGGCGGCGGCGGCTACGTCGCCGGGCCCGCCGGGCTCGCGGCGCTGCGGCTCGGCCTGCCATTGGTGCTGAGCGAGGCCGATCGCCACCTCGGCCTCACCAACCGGCTGCTGGCGCGGCGCGCCCACCGGGTCTGCCTCGCGTTTCCGATCGAGGGCTACGAGGGGTCGCGGTTCGTGGTCACCGGGCGCCCGGTGCCGGGGGCGATCGGCGCCGCCGACCGCGACGCCGCCCGCGAGCGATTCGGGATCGCCGCCGGCGACCGCTGCCTGCTGGTCTTCGGCGGCAGCCAGGGGGCGCGCTCGATCAACCTCTGCGCGCTCGCGGCGTTCAGCGGCCCGGAGGCGAGCGGCCGCGACTTCCACGTCCTCCACATCAGCGGCAACCGCGACCACGAGGCGGCCCGGGCGGCGCTCGCCGCCGCCCCGAACCCCGAGCGCTACACGCTGCTCGCCTACGAGCCCGGCCTCGCCGACGCGCTCGCGGCCTCCGACCTCGTGCTCGCACGCTCCGGCGGCTCGATCTTCGAGATCGCGGCCGCGGGGTGCCCGTCGATCCTGGTCCCGTACCCGTACGCGTCCCAGCGCCACCAGCACGCGAACGCGGCCTGGATGGCCGACGCCGGCGCCGCCGTGGTGCTCGAGGACTCCGAGCTCGAGCCGGACACCCTGCGGGGGCTCGCCGGTGAGCTGCTCGGCGACCCCGAGCGGCTGGCGGGAATGGCGAGCGCCGCGCGCGGGCTCGCGCGCCCCGACGCCGCCGAGCGGGTCGCGGCGGAGCTGCTCGGCGCGATCCGCGAGTCTTCTTAACTATGAGGCGGAGCGAAGCGAAGCCGAGTCGCGCCGCTGTTGAGGCGCCTGATTCCAGCACTGAGGACTGGAGCGGCCGCGAGCTGCACTTCATCGCCATCGGCGGCGCCGGGATGAGCGGCCTGGCGCTGGTCTGCGACGCGCTCGGGGCCCGCGTCAGCGGCTCCGACCGGGCCGCGAGCTCCTACCTCGAGCGGGTCCGCGCGGCGGGGATCGACGCCCGAGTCGGCCACGACCCCGACGCCGTGCCCGCCGCGGCCGAGGTCGTCGTCTCGACCGCGATCGCGCCCGACAACCCGGAGCTGGCGCTGGCCCGCGAGCGCGGCCAGCGGGTCCTCCACCGGGGCGAGCTGCTCGCCGAGCTCTGCTCGCTGAAGCGGCTGATCGCGGTCTCCGGGACCCACGGCAAGACGACCACCGCCGGGATGCTGGTCGAGGCGCTGCACGCGGCCGGCGCCGACCCCGCGTTCTTCCTCGGCGGCGAGCTGCCCGGCGCCGGGCCCGACGGCGAAACCGCGAACGCCGGCTGGGGGGCGGGGGAGTGGGTGGTCGCGGAGGCCGACGAGTCCGACGGCAGCTTCCTCGAGCTCGCCCCCGAGATCGCCGTGATCACCAACGTCGAGCTCGACCATCACTCCCGCTGGGGCTCGCGGGCAGAGCTCACCGCCGCCTTCGAGCGCTTCGCGGCCGCCGCCGCGGGCGGCCTCGGCCTGCTCGCCGACGCCGAGCTCGATCCGATCGCCGCGGCGGCCGCGGGCCGGGCGGTGCGCTTCGACGAGGCCGGCCCGGGGCCGGAGCGGCTCGAGCTCCGGGTCCCGGGCCGTCACAACCTGCTCAACGCGCGGGCGGCGCTGAGCGCGATCGAGCTCGCCGGGATCGCGCTCGAGCCCGCGGCCGAGGCGCTCGGGCGCTTCCCGGGGATCAAGCGCCGCCAGGAGCGCAAGGGCGCTCGCGGCGGGGCCGAGATCTACGACGACTACGCCCACCATCCGACCGAGGTCGAGGCGACCCTGGCGGCGCTCCGCGAGCTGCGGCCGCGGCGGCTGATCGCGCTCTTCCAGCCGCACCTGTACTCGCGGACCAAGGCGCTCTCCGAGCGCTTCGGCGCCGCGCTCGCCGCCGCCGACGAGGTCGGGGTGCTCGACGTCTACGCGGCCCGCGAGCTCCCCGAGGGCGAGCTCGCGGGGGTCAGCGGGCTCGACGTCGCCCGGGCGACGGCCGACCGGGCGGGCGGGCGGCCGGTGCTCTGGCTTCGCGACGCGCGGACCGCCGAGCGCGAGCTCGCCGGGCGCCTGCGGCCCGGCGACCT
>DASPGZ010000064.1:0-7801 GCA_035620355.1 Solirubrobacterales bacterium
AGAGGTGGAGCAGCGCGTAGAGCAGCATCGAGGCGTGGCCGGCCGAGAGCACGAAGCGGTCGCGGTTGGGCCAGATCGGCTGCTCGGGGTCGAAGCGCAGGTAGCGCTGCCAGAGCGTGTAGGCGACCGGGGCGAGCGCCATCGGCGTCCCCGGATGCCCGGAGTTGGCCTTCTGGATCGCGTCGATCGCGAGCGTGCGGATCGTGTTGACCGCGAGCTCGTCGAGCTCGTCGAAGGGCTGATCCGGATCCTGGCTCATCCACCGACCAGCCTAACGACGCCGCCGCGCAGCCGGTCGCCAGCGCATGCGTTTATATCCCGGGCATGAGCGACTCACAAGAGGCCGAGAAGAAGCTCGCCGCCGAGGCCGCCGCGGAGCTGGTCGAGGACGGGATGCTGGTCGGACTCGGCACCGGTTCGACGGTCGCCCATCTGCTGCCCGCGCTCGCGGAGCGCGGCCTGAAGGAGATCCGGTGCGTCTCAACATCCGTCGCGACCTCCGACCAGGCGCGCTCGCTTGGCATTCCGGTGGAGCCGTTCGAGTCACTGGAGCGGCTCGACATCGCGATCGACGGCGCCGATCAGGTCGCCGCCGACGGCTGGCTGGTCAAGGGCGGCGGTGGTGCCCACACGCGCGAGAAGATCGTCGCCGCGGCCGCCGAGCGCTTCGTCGTGATCGCCGACTCGTCGAAGCCGGTCGGCGAGATCACCGCCCCGATCCCGCTCGAGCTGCTGCGGTTCGGGCTCGCCGCCACCCTGCGGGAGCTCGGCGACGCGGTGATCCGCGAGGGGACCGGGCCGTCGCCCGACGGTGGCGTGATCGCCGACTACCTGGGCGAGATCCCCGGTGCCGCGGGACTCGCCAGCCGGCTGAGCCAGACCCCGGGGGTGGTCGACCACGGCCTCTTCCCCCCGACCCTGGTCGCCGACGTGATCGTCGCCACGGGCGATCGGGTCGAGCGCACCGCCCACCCGCTCTAACGCCTCCTAGCCGCCGATCGCCTCCGCGCTGCCCAGCAGCGTCGCCTGGCGCGCCCTCACCCGGCCCGCGGGAATCGAGGGATCGGCCGCCTTCAGCTTCGCCAGGGCGTCGGTCTTGTCCGCGCCCGTGACCAGCCAGAGGACCTCGCGCGCCGCCGCGATCGCCGGGTAGGTGACGGTCATCCGGCGTCGTCCCTGGTACTCGCCGGCGGTGACCGCGACCGCGCGGTCGGCGACCTCGAGCACCGGGTCGCCGGGGACGAGGGAGGCGGTGTGGCCGTCGGGCCCGAGGCCGAGGTGGACGAGGTCGAGCTCGTCCGGGAGCCCGGCCGCGTAGCTCGCCGCCGCGGTGTCGAGGTCGGGCTCGGTGACCGGCATCGGGCGCAGGCGCTCGATCGCCGGCCCGGGGAGGCTCGCGAGCAGGTGGGTGAGGTTGCGCTCGGGATCGCCGTCGGGGGCGACCCGCTCGTCGACCTGGAACAGGTCGATCCGCGGCCACTCGAGCTGGTGCTCGCCGAGCAGCTCGAACATGCGCCACGGGGCGTGGCCGCCGCTGACCGCGAGCGAGAAGCGCCCGCGTGAGCCGAGCGCGCGGGCGGCGGCGTCGGCGATCACCTCGCCCCCGCGACGGGCCGCCGCCTCGGGGTCGGGGAGGACCTCCTCGTTCACCCGGCCCGGCGGCCTACTTCTTCTCGTCGTGGCCGCCGAACTGCTTGCGCATTGCCGAGAGCACCTTGTTGGCGAAATCGTCGAGATCGCGGGAGGCGAAGCGCGAGTAGAGCGCCGAGCTCAGCACCGGCGCCGGGACGCCCTCCTCGATCGCGGCGATCGAGGTCCAGCGCCCCTCGCCCGAGTCGGAGACCTTGCCCTCGAACCCGGCCAGGTCGGAGGATTCCTGCAGCGCCGCGGCGGTCAGGTCGAGCAACCAGGAGCCGATCACGCTGCCCCGGCGCCAGACCTCGGCGACCTCCGGTATATCGAGCTCGAACTCGTAGAACTGCGGGTCGGTCAACGGCGCGGTCTCGGCGTCGGCCTCGCGCGGGTGCAGGCCGGCGTCGGCGTTCTTGAGGATGTTGAGGCCCTCGGCGTAGGCGGCCATCACCCCGTACTCGATCCCGTTGTGGACCATCTTCACGAAGTGGCCGGCGCCGCTCGGGCCGCAGTGCAGGTAGCCGTTCTCGGCGGTCGAGGGATCGCCGCCGCGTCCCGGCGTCCGCTCGGCCGAGTCGACGCCGGGGGCGATCGTGGCGAAGATCGGGTCGAGCCGCTGGACCGCCTCGTCGGGTCCGCCGATCATCAGGCAGTAACCGCGGTCGAGCCCGAAGACGCCGCCGGAGGTGCCGCAGTCGATGTAGTCGATGCCCTGCTCCGCGAACGCCGTCGAGCGGCGGATGTCATCGCGGTAGTAGGAGTTGCCGCCGTCGATGATCGCGTCGCCCGAGTCGAGCTTCGAGGCGAGCTCGTTCACGGTCGATTCGGTGATCTCCCCGGCCGGGACCATCACCCAGGCGGCGCGCGGCTGTTCGAGCTTGGCGACGAAGTCGTCGAGCGAATCGGCGCCGGTCGCGCCCTCGGAGGCGAGCGAGGCGACCGCGTCCGGATTCACATCGAAGACCACGCACTCGTGTCCGTCGCGCATCAGCCGCCGGACCAGGTTCGCCCCCATCCGCCCGAGACCGACCATTCCGAGTTGCATGCGCGGATACTAAGCGCGCGGGCCAATAGTCTGCGCGTCGATGGCTGCCGAGGCCGACATCATGGTCATCTTCGGGATCACCGGGGATCTGGCTCGCAAGATGACCTTCAGGGCGCTCTACCGGCTCGAGACGCGCGGCGAGCTCACCTGCCGGCGGATCCTCGGGATCGCCCGCAACAAGTGGGATCGCGACGAACTCGACGGCCATGCCCGCCAGGCGGTCGAGGCGACCGTCGACGACGTCGACGAGCAGGCGCTGAAGCGGTTCGAGGAGCGGCTCCGCTACGTCCAGGGGGAGTTCGACGACCCGAAGCTCTACAAGGAGCTCGCCGAGGAGATGGGCGAGTACGAGCAGGCGGTCTTCTACCTCGAGATCCCGCCGTCGATGTTCGGGAAGGTGGTCAAGAACCTCGCCGGTGCCGGGCTGACCGAGAAGGCGCGGGTGGTGCTCGAGAAGCCCTTCGGCCACGACCGCGACTCGGCCCGGAAGCTGAACGAGGAGCTGTGCGAGGTGCTCGAGGAGCAGCAGATCCTGCGCATCGACCACTTCCTCGGCAAGGAGCCGGTGATGGACATCCTCTACCTCAGGTTCGCGAACGCGGTCCTGGAGCCGGTCTGGAACCGCCGGTACGTCGAGTCGGTGCGGATCACGATGCTCGAGGACTTCGGGGTCGAGGACCGCGGCAGCTTCTACGACAAGGTCGGCGCGCTTCGCGACGTGGTCCAGAACCATCTGCTGCAGACGATGGCGCTGGTGGCGATGGAGCCGCCGTCGGCGGGCACCGACGACGTCGACGCGATTCGCGACCGCCGCAACGACCTCTTCCGGGCGATGCCCGAAGCCGACCCGAGCCGCTTCTTTCGCGGCCAGTACAGGGGCTATCGCCAGATCGACGGGGTCGCGCTCGGCTCGCAGACCGAGACCTTCGTCGCCCTGCGGCTCGAGGTCGACAACTGGCGCTGGGCCGGGGTGCCGTTCTTCTTCCGCGCCGGCAAGCAGATGCCGGAGGAGGCGACCGAGATCCGGGTCGTGTTCAAACGCCCGCCGCGGCTCGGGATCGGCGGGCGCATGATCCCCGACCCCGACGAGCTGATCATCCGGGTGAAGCCCGACCCCGGCGCGGAGCTCTGCCTGATGGCGAAGAAATCGGGCGAGGACGCCCTCAACCGCGTCCATCTCGACCTGCTCTTCAACGAACAGGACGTGCCCCAGCCCGAGGCCTACGAGCGGTTGCTCTACGACGCGCTGCGCGGCGACACGCAGCTGTTCCCGAACTTCGACTCGATCGACCAGACCTGGCGGATCGTCCAGCCGCTGCTCGACAGCCCGCCGCCGGTCGAGCCCTACGAGCCGGGCAGCTGGGGGCCGGAGTCCGCCAGCCACCTGCTCACCGGCTACGGCGGCTGGCGCCACCCCTGGGTCTGACCGAAGGCGCCCGCGCTAGCCGGGCACGTCGACGGTGAACTCGGCCGTCCGCACCTCGCCCCGGTGCTTGAACTGGAGGAAGAGGCGGTAGGCGCCCTCGCTTGGGAAGTCGGCGGCGAAGCGGATCCCGTCACCCGTCGCGGAGCCCTCGGGATGGGTATGCAGGTAGGCGAGGTCGCTCTCGCGCAGGGCGACCAGGTGCCCGTCGGCGCCCAGGTAGGGGTCGACGTCGACCGGCTCGCCGCCTCGGGTGACCTCGAAGGTCAGCTCGCTCGCCTCGCCGGCGTGCGCCTCCCCGTCGAGGGCCACGCGGTAGCCGGAGTCGGTCCTGGCGACCTCGCTCGGCGCGGGCAGTCCGCGGATCTCGGTCTCGCCCTCGACCGTCAGGTTGGAGCCGAGCGTGTAGTCCCCGCCGTCGTGGTTGAAGTCGGCGTAGACCCGGTAGGTGCCCGCCTCGGGGAGCGTGATCGGCGTCGACCAGCGCCCGTCGGCGTCCCTGGTCGGGTGCAGGTGCTGAAAGCCGCTCAGGTCGGTGCGGACGACGATCAGGTGCAGCTCGCGCTCGTGCTCGACCTCGTAGTCGGTGATCGGCGAGCCGTCCTCGGAGACGATCCGGAAGCCGAGCGTCGCCCGCCGGTCGCGTGGGAGCTCGGCGCGGTCGAGCTCCAGGGTCAGGCCCCGGTCCTCGGCGGTCAGTCCCAGCGAGCCCTCGCCGGCGGTCGCGCCCGACTCGGCGTGGCCGCCGTGCTCGCCGCCGGCCTCGGCCGGCGCGGCGGCCTCGTGCCCGCCCCCGTGGCCCATGTCCTCGTTCGTGATCCCCTCGGCGATCAGGACGGTGGTTCCGAAGATCGCGGCGACCGCGAGCACGGTGCCGACGACGCGCGGCGGCGGGCCGCCGTGGATGCCTGTCTCGTGCACTGCGGTGTGGCCCTTGCCGCGGGCGATCAGCCACCGGTTCACCGGCACGGTGAGCACGAAGGCGACCGCGAGCGCGAACGAGAGCGCGCCCCAGAACAGCAGGTCGGAGAGGTGCGCCTCCATCGCCCCCGGGACGGTGAGCATGATCAGGTTGTCGACCACCTCCATGGTCGCGATCGAGATCGTGTCGGAGGCGAGCGCGATCGGGATCACCGCGCTCAGCGCCAGGCCCGCGCGCAGGAGCGGCAGGCTGGTGAGCGTGTAGCCGAACAGGAACGCGAGCGCGACCGCGAGCACGATCGTGCCCAGGTTGCTGAACCCGAGAGCGGTCCCGATCGCCATCCCCGCGACCTCGCCGATCGCACAGCCGGTGAGGCAGTGCAGGGTGGCGCTGACGGCGACGCCGGTGAGCGCGCTGCCCTCGGTCGGCATCTCGTGGTGATCGTGGTCGGCGGCCTCGAGGCCGGCCGTCTGCTCGCTCACGCGTTTCCTCCGGGTCGGGTACGGAGGATCATCCTAACATACCCCCAGGGGGTATGATGACGCTACTCGTCGAACAGCAGCGAGGCCCCGATCGCCCCGCCGAGGTCGCCGAGCTGGGCGACGTGCATGGCCGGCGGGCGCTCGTCGACGAACAGGTGCGGGTGCATGTGCTCGGCGATCTTCTCCACGTAGGGCTCGCCAAAGCGCACCCCGAGCCCGCCTCCGATGATCACCGCCTCGACGTCGAGCAGGTTGACCGCCGAGGCCACCCCGGCCCCGAGCGCCTTCAGCGCGCGTTGGACCAGGTGCTCGGCGAGCTCGTCGTCGTGCTCGAGGGCCCGTTCCCAGATCCCGCTCGTGAGCCGGTCGCGTCCGCGCTCCTCCATGATCTCGAACAGCTTCGTCTTCGTGCCCTTCTCGTGCTCCTCGCGGGCCTTCGCCTCCATCGCCTTGCGGCCCGCGTAGGCCTCCATGCAGCCCTTGCGCCCGCAGGGGCAGCGGGCCCCGCCGCGCTCGACCACCACATGGCCGATCTCGCCCGCGGCGCCGCGGCCGGTCCAGCGCTTGCCGTCGAGGATCAGGCCCCCGCCGACGCCGGTGCCCCAGAAGACGCCGAGCAGCGAGTCGTAGGGCTTGCCGGCGCCGAGCTTGAACTCGGCCTCGGTGGCGACGTCGACGTCGTTGCCGACCCGGACCGCGGCGCCGAGCGCGTCCGAGAGCGTCTGGCCCATCGGGAAGCTGCCGGTCCAGCCGGGCAGGTTGCTGGCCTCGGCGACCTCGCCGGTGAGCTCGTTGGTGTCGCCGGGCGAGCCGACCCCGATCCCGGCGAGCGAGTCGGTCTGCACGCCGGCGGCCTCGGCGGCCTCGACCATCGCCTCGGCCATCGCCGCGCAGACGTCCTCGGGGCCGCCCTCGGTCGGGGTCGGGCGGCGCGCCTCGCCCGAGACCTCGCCGGCCGGGCTCACGATCGCGGCCTGGATCTTCGTCCCCCCGAGATCGATCCCGCCGCGCAAGGCGCCGTTTCCTGCCTGCATCGGGGCGATTCTATTGCTCAGAACTGTCCCAGCAGCGCACCAGAGTGGGCGATGATCGCGGCCACGATCACCAGCAGCACCGACGGCACCAGGACCAGCGCGACGACGAGCTGGATCTTCGGCGCCGAGCGCGCCGCGCGGTCCTCGATCCTGCGGCGGGCATCGCGCCGCAGCGAGGTCGCCTGCAGGTGAAGCTGCTCGGCCAGCGGCGAGCCGTAGGTGCGCGAGCGCTCGATCGCAGCCGCAAGCGCCCCGACCTCGCCGCCGGGAACCCGCCCGCGCAGCTCGGCGATCGCTTCGCGAAGCGGCTTCCCGCACTCGACCTCGGCCACCGTGCGAGCGAGCTCGACCGCCAGCGGGCCGCCGGTACCGCCGGCGATCTCGGCGAGCCCGGTGGACGGGTCGCGGCCGGAGGCGGCGCCGACGGCGAGCATGTCGAGCGCGTCGGGGAGCGCCGCCAGGAACCGCATCCGCCTCCGCCGGGCGGCGCGCTCGAGCAGCGCGTCCGGGGCGAGGAACCCGGCCGCGACCAGGATGGCGGTGAGCGCGATCCCGAGCCGCGGCGAGAGCACCGGGACCGCGGCGACCGCGACCGCCGCGCCGACGACGATCCCGGCGAGCTTCGCGGCGACGATCGCCCACGGCTCGATCCGGCCGGTGAGCCCGGCTCGCTCGAGCCTCGCCGGCAGGCCGAGACGAGCCGCGGCCTCGCCGAGCGAGTCGGCGCGCCCGGCGGTCAGGCTCTCGAGCGCGCCGCGCAGCCCTCCGGCGGACCGCTCACCGAGCGAGCCGGCGAGCTCCCAGATCGCCCCGAACGCGAGCAGGACGGCGCCACCCGCGAGCAGCGCGGTCATCGGTCCTCGACCCGGCTCAGCCGCCGGATCGCGGCGAAGCCGGCGAGCTGGAGCGCGGCGGCGAGACCGAGCATCGTCGCCGCGGCCGGATCCGCCAGCAGCCCACCGACGAATCCCGGCTCGAGCAGCTCGGCGAGCAGCGCGGCGCCGACCGGCATCGCGACCACCAGCAGGCCCGTGAATCGCGCCTGCGCGGTGGCCGAGCGCGCGTCTGCCTCGGTCCGGTCGCGGTCGGCGGCCGCGGCGGCGAACCGGCGTAACAGCGTCGCCAGGTCGCCGCCGGCGAGCTGCTGGGAGAGCAGGGCGGCCGCGAACGAGTCGACCCGCGGCGAGCCAACGCGCCGGCGCAGCGCCCCGAGCGCGTCGCGGGTCGGGGCGCCGAGCGCGAGCTCGGCCCGCACACGCTCCA
>DASPGZ010000065.1:0-10107 GCA_035620355.1 Solirubrobacterales bacterium
GGTGGCGATCTACTGGGCCGCCTCCTACGCACAGACCTACCTCGTCGGCTGGGTCGGCCAGCGGGCGCTGCAGGACCTGCGCGAGCGCATCTACGTCCACATCCAGAAGATGTCGATCGGCTTCTTCACCCGGCGCAGGCCGGGGGTGCTGATCTCGCGGCTGACCAACGACGTGCAGGCGCTCGACTCGCTGGTTACCGACGGCGTGATCACCCTGTTCCAGAGCACCCTGACGCTCGTGGGCGTGGTGGTGATCATGCTCGCGCTCGACGTCGAGCTGGCCCTGGTCACCTTCCTCACCTTCCCGCTGCTGATGATCGGCAGCGTGATCTTCCGGATCGCCTCCGCCGGCGCCTACCGGCTCACCCGGGAGAAGATCGCCGACATCACGGCCTACCTGCAGGAGACGCTCTCGGGGATCCGGGTGGTGCGCACCTTCGGCCGCGAGGACCGCCACGTCTCGCGCATGCACGACCTCAACGAGGCCAACCGCGAGGTCAACATGCGCACCGTCTACCTCAACGCCACCTACTTCCCGGCGGTCGAGCTGCTGTCGGTGATCGGGACCGCCGCGATCGTCCTGTTCGGCGGCTACCAGGCGATCGACGGGCAGATCGAGCTCGGGATCGTGGTCGCCTTCATCGGCTATCTGGCGCAGTTCTTCGACCCGATCCAGCAGATCTCGCAGCTCTACACGACCTACCAGCAGGGAATGGCGGCGCTCGACAAGATCTTCGACCTGCTCGACACCGACCCCGACATGGTCGACGCGCCCGATGCGATCGACCCGGGGACGCTGCGGGGCGAGATCGAGCTCGACGGCGTCTGGTTCTCCTACGCCGGCGGCGGCGACGCCACCGCCGACCAGCTCGCGCTCGAGGCGGAGCCGGGCTGGGCGCTCGAGGCGATCGACCTGCACGTCCCGGCCGGCCAGACGGTCGCCCTGGTGGGCGAGACCGGCGCCGGCAAGTCGACGCTGGCGAAGCTGATCGCCCGCTTCTACGACCCGCAGCGCGGCCGGCTGCTGGTCGACGGCCACGACCTGCGCGAGCTCAAGGCCGACGGCCTCCGGGGCCAGCTCGGGATCGTGCCCCAGGAGAGCTTCCTGTTCTCGGGCTCGGTCCGCGACAACATCGCCTTCGGCCGCCCCGACGCCGACGAGGCGGAGATCCGGGCGGCCGCGGCCGCGGTCGGCGCGGTCGAGTTCATCGAACGGCTGCCCGAGGGCTTCGACACCGAGGTCGGCGAGCGCGGCGGCGGACTCTCCGCCGGCCAGCGCCAGCTGGTCGCGTTCGCGCGCGCGCTGCTCGCCGAGCCGCGGATCCTGATCCTCGACGAGGCGACCTCGAACATCGACGTGCGCACCGAGCGGGTGATCGAGCGCGGGCTCGAGCGCCTGCTAGCCGGGCGGACCGCGATCGTCATCGCGCACCGGCTCTCGACCATCCGCCGCGCCGGCCGGATCGTCGTGCTCGAGCACGGGCGGATCGCGGAATCGGGGACGCACGACGAGCTGATCGAGGCCGGCGGCCGCTACGCCGAGCTCTACGGCAGCTGGGCCGAGTCGGCCGCCGCCTAGCGCCTCTTCGTCGTCCGACGGGGGGTCCCTCGGGGCCGTTAGGGGCTGACGCCGCCCGAGCTCGAGTCGGTGCCGCCCGCGTCGGTCGCCGGGGGGGCCGCGGCTCCGGTGTCCGTCGGGGGCGCCGTCTCGGGCGCCGGCGCGGCCGTCTCGGGTGCGGCGGTCTCCGGGACCACTTCGGTCGCCGGGGGCGCGGTGGCGGCGCCCGTGTCGGTGGTGGCGGTGTCGTCGGTGCTGGTGGAGTCGCCGCCGTCGGAGTCGCCGACCTGCGACGGATCGCCGCAGACCTCGAACCCGAACTTCTTCGCCGCCTTGGCGACGTCGGCCTGAGCCTGGTCGATCGTCGCGTCGAGCTCGGCCGCCGCGGCATCGTCGCCGCGCTCGGCGGCGGTCGCCTTGTCGCCGTAGGCGATCGCGAGGTCCTCGAGCGCGGCGAGGAACTTGTCGAGCTGGTCGTTGCCGTCGTCGGGCGGCGAGAGCGTCTGCAGCTGCTGCAGCTGGCCGGTGACGATCTCCTCCTGCTCGCCGGCGGCCTGGGCGAGATCGGACTCGTCGACGTTGGCGAGCGCGGTGTTCGCCTCGAGACAGATCGCGTCGGCCTGCGAGACGTAGTCGTCCTGGGAGAGCAGCGACGCGCCGGTGGTCCCGGAGGCCCCGGCGACCGGTGCGATCGGGGTCGCCTCGTCGTCTCCGCCGCAACTGCGGATCAGGAGCACGAAGATGATGAAGATGCCCGCGATCGCGCTCAGCGCGACCAGGCGCCTGCGCTGATAAACGTCCATGGCGTGATCAAAGTAACAAAGGCATATATCCCGCTTGCAGGGATGAATACGTATGGGCGGCCCGTTTCATCACGAAAACCGCCTTCGCGAGACCTTCAGGAGAGCTGCGCCCCAGGGATTCGAACCCCAACTACCTCGTCCAGAGCGAGGCGTGCTGCCGTTACACCAGGGCGCATCGCGGGCCGTGACCCACGGACAAAATAGCGTCTGGGGCGCCTATTGCCCGATGCGCTCGAGGTCGCCGTCGGCGTCGCCGAGCTCCGCCTTCTGGCCCGAGATGTCAGCCCCGGTCTCGATCAGGGTGCGGGCGTGGATCAGGTCCTCCGAGCGCCCGACGGCGAGCGCGCCGCGGACGGCGCCGTCTCCCAGGTACCAGACGCTGAACTCGCCGGCGTCGGGGTCGCCGCGCCAGACGATCTCGTCCCACTCGTAGGCGGGCCCCACGTACTCGAGCGACGCCCAGTCGGCGAGGTCGCTGAAGAAGTAGGGGATCTCGCGGTAGGGCTCCTCGGATCCGAGCATCGCGCGGGCGGCGTGGCGCCCCTGCTGCAGGGCCACGTCCCAGTGCTCGACCCGCAGTCGCCGGCCGTGGACGACGCTGTCGTAGGAGCAGACGTCGCCGGCGGCGAACACCCCCGGCACCGAGGTCTCCAGCCTCGCGTCGCAGACGATCCCGTTCTCGACCTCGAGCCCGGCGCGCTCCGCCAGCATCGAGTCCGGGCGCACCCCGGCGCCGACCACGACCATGTCGCCCTCGACCGTGCGGCCGCTCTCGGTGACCACCGCCTCGACCTTGCCGCTGCCCTCGAACGCGGCCAGCTCCTCGCCGCCGAGCACCTCTACCCCGTGGGCGACGAGCAGGTCGTCGAACCAACGGCCGACCTCCTCGCCGAAGGTGCGCGAGAGCGCCACCCCCTCGAGCATCACGATCGTGCAGGCGGTCCCCATCGCGGTCAGCGAGGCCGCCACCTCGCAGCCGATGTAGCTGCCGCCGATCAGGATCACGCGCTCGGCCCCGGCCGCCTCCTCGCGGATCGCGTCGGAGTTGCCGAAGGCGCGCAGGTAGTGGATCCCCTCGAGCTCGGCGCCCTCGGGCCGCAGGATGTTCACGTTCGCCCCGGTCGCCAGCAGCGCCCGCTCGAAGCGCACCTCCTCCCCGCCCTGGAGCTTCGCGGTCCTGGCCTCGGGGTCGAGCGACATCACGTTCGTCCGCGTGCGCAGGTCGACGTCGTTGTGCTCGTACCAGTCCGCCGGGTTCACATAGGCGTCCTCGCGCGAGGCCTCGCCGCGCAGGTACTCCTTCGACAGCGGCGGGCGCTCGTAGGGCGGCTCGGGCTCACGGCCTGCGAGCAGGATCGAGCCGTCGGCGCCCTGCTTACGCAGCTCGGAGGCGCAGTAGGCGGCGGCGAGCCCGCCGCCGACGATCAGGAAATCAGCCGCTGTTGGAGTTGCCATCGGGCCCGAAGTACGCGGTCAGATCCTCCTCGACCCTCGGGTCGAGGACCGCGAGGATCTCGTCCCCGGCCTGCAGCACGGTCTCGGCGTTGGGGACGAAGCCGCTGTCGTCGCGGAGGACCGAGATCAGCAGGCTGCCCTCGGGCATCGCCAGGTCGCCGACCCTGGTCCCCGCGGCGCGCGAGTCGGCCGGCAGCTCCATCTCGATGATCTCGAGCCGCTGCTCGGGGAGGTCGAGCAGGTGCACGAGCCCGTACTCGGGTACCTCGTGCTCGATCAGGCGCAGGATCAGGTCGGTCGCCGAAACCACCGGCTTGATCCCGAGCAGGTCGAAGTGCTGGCGGTTTCGCGGGTTGTTGACCCGCGCGATCGTCCGGTCGACGAGATACTTCTCCTTCGCCACCTGGCAGATCAGGATGTTGTCCTCGTCGTCGCCGGTGACCGCGATCACCATGTCGGCGCGCGAGATCCCGGCGCGCTCGAGCACCCAGAGCTCGGAGGCGTCGCCGTACTGGATGTTGTGCTCGAGCTCCTGCTCGACCGTCAGGTATCGCTCGCGGTTCGACTCGATCACGGTGACCTCGCTGCCCTTCTCGATCAGCTCGCGGGCGAGGTTCCAGCCGACCTTGCCGGCCCCGACGATGATGATGTACTGGCGGTCGCCCACCTAGACGTCCGCGTCCTCGTGGTCGACGGCGCCGACCTGGGGCCGGTCCGCGGCTCCGCGATCGGCCGCCTCGCGGATCTCCTGCTCGAGCATGTCGATCGCGACCCTGGTCGGGCAGATCGTGTCGAGGCCCTGCTCGGCGTACCACTTGGCGCGGTAGGGATCGAGGATCCGGGCGATCACCTTGGGCACGTTGAAGCGGCGCTTGGCGAGCTGCGAGATGACGATGTTGGTGTTGTCGCCGTCGGTGGAGGCGACGAAGACGTCGGCGCGCTCGATCCCCGCGGCCGTCAGCGCGTCGAGCTCGAGCGCCGTGCCGACGGTGAAGTGGCCGCCCATGTCCTCCCACGGCTGATCGAGGCCGATCTCGAGCCGCGCGTGCGACTCCGGGTCCTCGTCGAGACACGACACCTCGTGTCCCTCGGAGAGCATGCTGCGGGCGACGGAGGAACCGACCCTCCCAGCGCCGACGATGAGCACGAACATGGGGCTGATCTTAGTCGCCGCTACTCGGGCACGGGCAGCCCGCCCTCGCGGCCGATCTCCTGGTCGGCCGACGGGCCTCGGCCCGCAGAGGCGCGCCTGGAGCCGTCGCTCTGCGGCGCGGTCACCAGCACCCGGCAGGGAGCGCGGCGGAGTACGTATTCGGTCACCGGCCCGATCTCGGCCGGGCGGGCGCCGCCGACTCCGCCGAGGATCGCGCCGCCCTTGATCCGCGTCGGCGGCTCTGCCCCCATGACGATCATCTCGACCCCCCGGGCGCGTGCCGCGTCGACGATCCCGCCGCCGATCGTCCGCGCGCGAATCACCGACGGGTGCACCTCGACCGTCTCGTACTCCTCGCCCACCTGCCTGGCCCGGTCGATGGCCGCGTTCGCCGCGGCGGCGCGATCGGGCGGCGGCGGCGAGTCCAGGGGCACGGTCAGCGGCAGGTCGATGACGTAGATCACCTCGAGCCGCGGCGGGGTCTCGTCGGGCCGGTCGGCGGCCTGCGCGAGGCGCCCGGCCGTGCCGACGATGTCGTCGTCGAGCGGCGTCCCGAAGACGGGCACGAGGATGTCGCCGTACTCGACCCAGCCGAGGTCCTTGACCAGCGCCCCCTCCGGGACCTCGACCCGCTCGGTCAGCGGCGTTCCCTCGAACCCCTTGCGGTAGATCACATAGGACACCAGCCCGAAGATCATCCAGGCGCCGCCGACCCAGCGGGCCGAGTCGTGGTAGACGATCACGCTTAGCCAGGCGAACGCCGTGAGCGTCGCCGCGACCAGGGTCGGCAGCGGCACGCGGCCGCCGAACAGGTTGACGTCGAGGGGGATCCTGAACGGGCGCGGTGCGTCGGGGGCGTCGATCCGCAGCTTGATGATCGACAGGTGCGCGATCGTGAACGCGATCGTCGCCCCGAACGCGAACAGCCCGCCGAGCAGGTCGACGTCCGCCGGCACGATCAGCCCGATCGCCGCGATCGCGGCGAGCACGATCGCCACGTGCGGGGTGCGGAAGCGGTCGTTGAGCTTGCCGAGCCAGCTCGGGATCTGGCGATTGGTGGCGAGCACGTAGACGTGGCGCGAGAGCCCGAGCATCGCCGTGTTCGCGGCCCAGATCAGCGCCGCCGGGACGACCAGCACGACCCCGACCTGCATCACGGTCGAGACCCAGCCGGGATCGAAGTTCTCGACCACGCCGAGCACCGGGTTCTCGAGGTAGGTGGTGCCGAGCGCGGTCTCCGGTCCGTCGGGCGTCGGGACCACCGGGACCGCCATCAGCGCGACGACCGAGACGCCGACGTAGATCAGCGGCACCAGGGTCGCGGCGGCGACGACCAGCTTGCGCAGGTCGATCGGGGCACTCTCGATGTCGGGCGCCAGATTGGCGGCCGCCTCGATCCCGGCGAAGGCTACGGTGGCGATCACCCCGGCGTAGATCAGGTCATCGAGGCTCGGGTTGCCCGCCGGGTCGAACGGGTTGAGCTCGGAGGTGAGCACGTCGAGGTCGAACGAGGTCAGCAACCCGACGACGATCACGGCAAGCAACAGCCCGACGCCGGCGATCGAGATCAGCCCGAGCAGGCGGCCGCGGCGGGCGCCGGTGACGCCCGCGATCGTCAGCGCCGCGGTGAGCACGATCACGGCAGCCCCGGTGACGATCTCGGGCCCGGTGTCCGAGAAACCGGACCAGATCGGGGTCAGGTAGTGCGGCACCGAGAGCGCCGCGAGCCCGATCACGATCACGTAGTCGATCAGGATCGCCCAGCCGGCGATGAAGCTGACCAGCTCGTTGCGGAATGCGTAGCGGGCGAAGGTCGCCGAGCCGCCGCGCTCGGGGAGCATCGCCTCGCCCTCCACATACGTGAGCGTGTTGAGCAGGAAGACAAGCCCGACGCCGAGGAAGATCAGCGGCGTCAGCCCGAGGCCGCGGTCGGCGACCAGCCCGAGAGCGAAGAAGAGCGAGAAGCCAACCGCCGAGTAGGCGACCGCGAACAGCACCGGCACCCCGAGCCAGCGGCTGGTGATCGGCAGCCGCTCGGCGCTGCTGCGAAACGGGTCAATCACTCTTATCGCTCCGCAGCGACAGGTACAGCCGCCCGATCCCGAGCGCGGTGAAGATCAGCCCGAGCCAGATCCCGACGGCTCCCGCGTTGCCGCCGTTGGTGAGCGTGACCGCGATGATCACCAGCCCGAAGGCGGTGATCACCACGGCGAAGATCCGGGCCACGCCCCGGTAGACCTCGTCCGGTGGCGGCTTGCTCGGCGTCAAAACAGCCGCCTCAACAGCGGCGGGGTTCCGCTTCGTCCTGTCGGACTCCGCGTCAAAGCAGCCGCCTCAACAGCGGCGGGGTTCCGCTTCGTCCTGTCGGACTCCGCGTCACGCAACCGCCCCGCCGACCGGCGAGCCGTCGGCGGACTCCGCCGGGTTGGCCGCGACGATCACCCGGCAGGGGCGCTTCGCCAGCACCGTCTGCAGGGTCTTGCCGTAGAGCGGCGCCCCGGCGCGGTAGCGCAGCGGCATCACGATCGCGGCCGCGTCGATCGACCTCGCCTCGTCGACGATCGCCTTCCCCGCCTGGCCGAGGCGGACGTGCTCGATCGAGCCGCTGACCCGGCGGCCGCAGATCAGCTTCGCCTGCTCGAGCTTCGAGCGGGCGGTGGCGTCGTGGCCGTCGAGGTCGGCCTCCAGCGGCAGGTTCGCCGGCACGGTGACCAGCGAGAGCACGTGGATCGCCCGCCGCCGGCGCGCGGCCAGCGCCTTCGCCACCGCCACCGCCTCCTCCGAGAACGGGTCGCCGTCCTCGAAGGCGACGAGCACGCTTCGATACTCGACCTCCTCGACCCCGAGCGGGGTCAGGCTCTCCACCTTGACCGTCTGTCTCAGCGGCAGGCCCTTGTAGCGCCGATAGGCGATGTAGAGGAGGATCCCGGCGATCATCCAGCCGCCGCCGGTGGCGAGCACGACCGGGTCGAGGACCATCGCGACGACGAAGGCGCCGAAGGTGCCGATGCCGCCGAGCACCGCCGTCACCGGCACCTCGACCCCGCGGATCCGGATGTTGCCCGGCGGCCGCCACGGCGGCTCGCCTTCCTTCCCGCGCGGGCGCTCGGCCAGCGGCCGCATCTTGCGCAACTTGATCACCGAGACGTGGGCGACCGTGAACGAGAGTGTCGCCCCGAAGGCGTAGATCGTGCCCAGGAAGGCTGTCTCGCCCGGGGCCATGACCAGCGCCGCGATCACGGAGAAGAAGATGATCGCGATGTACGGGGTCTTGAACCGCGGGTGCACCTGGCGCAGGATCTCGGGCAGCTGGCGATGCTGGCCCATCGAGAAGGTCAGCCGCGAGAGCCCGATCAGCGCCGCGTTGGTCGCGATCAGCAGGATCACCGCGGCGAGCACCCCGACGTAGACGCGTAAGACGTCGGTGAGCGCCGACGAGAGGCCGATGTTCTCGACGATCCCGAGCACCGGGTCGTCCGCGTAGGTGGTCCCGAGCTGGGTCGTGAACTCGCCCCCCGGCCCCTCGGTGACCGGCATCGCCGAGAGCGCGATCGCGGGCAGGAAGGCGTAGATCCCGACCACCGCGAGGACCACGGCGCCGGTGCCACGGGGGATCGACTTGTTCGGCGAGCGCGCCTCCTCGGACATGTTCGAGATCGTCTCGATCCCGGTGTAGGCGACCATCCCGACCGCGATCCCGAGCAGGAAGTCGCCCCAGGTCGGCGCGGTCCCGAGGTCGACCTGCGAGACGAGCAGGTCCGGGTTGAGCACCAGGAGCAGACCGATCACGACCAGGACAACCTGGGTGGCGAGGTCGGCGACCGCGAGCACCAGGTTGAGCCGCGCCGACTCCTCGGTGCCGCGGACGTTGAGCAGCGCCAGGCAGGCGAGCAGCCCGATCCCGAAGATCACGTCGGCCGGCCCCTCGCCAAGCGGCTCCCAGAAGACGGCCAGGTAGTGAGGGACGAAGAAGGCCGAGATCGCCGCGGTGACGATGTAGGTGAGCATCTGCGCCCAGCCGGCGAGGAAGGAGGCGAGCTCGTTGAAGGCGTGGCGGGCGAAGCTCGAGGAGCCGCCGGCCTCGGGGTAGAGGACGGTCGCCTCGACGTATGTGGCGGCGGTGAAGGCGAAGATGATCCCGGCGATCACGAAGGTCACCGGCGTCAACCCGAGCGCGTACAGCGCGACCAGGCCGAGCGCGTAGTAGATCGACGAGCCGACGTTCCCGTAGGCGGCCGCGAACAGGGCGCCCGGGCCGTGGACGCGTCGCAGCGCCGCCTCGCGTGGGTGCCTCTCGGCCATCAGGGAGCGAGTCTAGGCCTGGCGCGGACGTGCTCGGCAGTGATCTCGTCCGGCTCCCGACAGCCGAGCAGGACCATCGCCAGCTCGACCTCCGAGCGGAGGATCTCGAGCACGTCTCGGGCTCCCTGCTCGCCGTCGACGGCGAGGCCCCAGAGCGGGGCGCGACCGACCAGCACGGCGCGCGCGCCGAGGCCGAGCGCGGTGACCACGTCGGTTCCGCGGCGGACCCCGCCGTCGACCAGGACCTCGCAGCGCCCGGCGACCGCGTCGACCACCTCGGGCAGGATCTCGATCGGCGCCGGGACCCCGTCGAGCTGGCGTCCGCCGTGGTTCGAGACGACCATCGCCGCCGCCCCGTGCTCGACCGCGAGCGCAGCGTCGGCGCCCGTCTGCACGCCCTTGAGCACGATCGGCAGGGGGCACTCGGCGGCGAGCGACGCGAGGTCGTCCCAGGTGAGGCTCGAGTCGACGTGCTCGAACACCTCGCGCGGGGTGATCGGCCGGTTCGAGCCGAGCGCTGAGGCCAGCGCCGGCGCCGTGATCGTCGCCGGTAACTCGAACCCGGTCCGCAGGTCGCGCTCGCGGCGACCGGCGCGCGGCGCGTCGACGGTCAGCGCGATCGCCTCGAACCCGGACTCGACCGCCTCGGCGATCAGCGCGTCCGTGACCCCGCTGTCGCGGAAGCGATAGAGCTGAAACCAGCGCGGTCCGGGTGGCGCCTCGGCGGCGATCTCAGCCGGGTGCGAGGTGGCGATCGTCGACAGCGTCATCAGCGTCCCGGCGCCCGCGGCCGCCCGCGCCATCGCCACCTCGCCGTCGGGGTGCACGAGCCGCTG
>DASPGZ010000066.1:0-5895 GCA_035620355.1 Solirubrobacterales bacterium
ACAGCGCCCCGAGCAGGTTGCCGGTCCGGTCGAGGGTGCCCCCGGCCATCCTCAGCCGAGCTCGTAGTCGAGCTCGACGGCGGCCTGGTCGCCGAGCGGAGCGGAGAAGCTGCCGGCTCCGGAGATCCCGGCGAGCTCGCCGCTGCCGGAGCCCTCGACGACCCGCATCTCGCCGGCGGCGACCTTGCCGTCGAAGGTCCCGTTCGAGGTCAGCACGAAGCTGCCCCGGCGCCCGCCGACGGTGCCGTCGATCCGCTGCAGGCCGACGAAGTCGGCGGTCTCGTCGGCGCGGTAACACATCAGCCACTGGGCCAATCCGGCTCCGTCGATCTCGCCGCTGAGGCTCTGCTCGACCCTCGCCGAGCTCAGCTTGCCGGCGCCGGACTCGCCCTCGACGGTCGTCTCCTCGTTCCAGGACTCGACCTTGAAATTGGCGCTCGCATGCGCACTCATCGCGTCTCCCTCGTTCGCTTGCACCCACGCCAGTACCCAGATGCATGAGTCACACACATAATTCGGCGCCGCCCGAGCGGGCGCCATCGCCAGAATGGGCGCGTGAAGGCGATCGAGCTCACCGACGGCGGCCAGCAGGCCGAGGCGATCGCCTCGGCGGTGGCCGAGTTCATCGCCCCGGCGCGGCGCACGCTCGAGCTGGCGCTCTATGACATCCGGCTCCCGGGCGCGCCCGGCGAGATCGTCGCCGGGGCCCTGCGCGAGGCCGCCGGACGCGGCGTCGCCGTACGCCTGCTCTACAACGTCGACTCCTCGAGGCCCCCCGCGATCCACCCGCCGCCGGCGACCCGGCCCGAGCTCCTGCACGAGCTGCCGATCGACGATCGCGCGGTCCCCGGGATCCCCGATCTGATGCACCACAAGTATGTGGTCCGCGACGGCGCCGCGGTCTGGACCGGGTCCGCGAACTGGACGATCGACTCGTGGACGCGGCAGGAGAACGTCTGCATCGCGGTCGACTCGGCCGAGCTCGCCGCGGCCTACGCTGGCAACTTCGAGGAGCTGTGGGAGCGCCGCGACGTCGAGCGCTCCGGCCGGATCGAACCGCGGCGGATCGAGCTCGAGGGCGGGGTGGAGGCGCGCGCGTGGTTCACGCCCGGACAGGGGGCCGACCTCTCGCAGGCGATCGCCCGCGCGATCGCGACCGCGACGCGTCGGGTGCGGATCGCCTCGCCCGTGATCACCTCGGCGCCGATCCTCGCCACCCTGGCCGAGCTCGGGACGCGCGGCGACGTCGACGTCGCCGGCGTCATCGACGAGCCGCAGACCGACGCCGTCTACGGCCAATGGGCGACCAACGGTGTCTCCGAATGGAAGATCCCGCTCTTGGTCAAGACGCTCACCCTGCTGCCGTTCTCGGGCAAACCGTCGACGCCGTGGGGCCCGGCCACCGTTCACGACTTCATGCACGCCAAGGTCACGGTCGCCGACGACACCGTCTTCGTCGGCTCGTTCAACCTCTCGCGCTCGGGCGAGATGAACGCCGAGAACGTGCTCGAGCTCCACGATCCCGAGCTCGCCGAGCGGATGGCGGCCTTCGTCGACGCGGCCCGCGCCCGCTACCCGGCGACCTCGGTGCCGGAGCCGGCGCAGGCGATCGCCACCGCCTCCGAGACCTGATCGACGAGCGTCGGGATCTCGAGGTCGGCCGGTGAGATCCGCCCGGGCTCGAGCAGCTCGGCGCGGACCCACTCCAGCAGCCCGCCCCAGTACCCGCTCCCGAGCAATGCCACCGGGTGGTCGATCGCCTCGCCGGTCTGGATCAGGGTGAGGACCTCGAACACCTCGTCGAGCGTCCCGTAACCGCCCGGCAGGGCGACGATCGAGGTCGAGTAGCGGACGAACATCAGCTTGCGGGTGAAGAAGTAGTCGAAGGTCAGCCCGATGTCGCAGTAGGGGTTCAGGTCCTGCTCGAACGGCAGCAGGATGTTGAGCCCGACCGAGGTCACCCCCGCCTCCTGGGCGCCGCGGTTGGCGGCCTCCATCAACCCCGGCCCGCCGCCGGTGATCACCGCGAATCCGGCCTCGCCGATCGCCCGGCCGAGCTCGTGGGCCTCGGCGTACAGCGGATCGCTCTCGGGGGTGCGGGCCGAGCCAAACACGCAGACCGCCGGTCCGAGCCCGGCGAGCGCCTCGAAGCCCTGGCGCAGCTCGCGCTCGACCAGGTCGAGCCGCTCGGCGTCGGTGCGGGTCGAGGCGACGTGCGGCGATTCGGCGCAGACGATCTCGGCGTTCGGCGTGAGCGGTTCGGGCGGTTGCGGGTCTTCCATTGCAGCGTCAGCTTCGCGTCCGAGGCCGCGACTACCTTGGCAAGTTCTCATGGAAGCGTCCGAAAGACCACAGCTCTCCCTCGATCAGCCCGCCGGCGACGGCACCGTCAGGGTGGTCGAGAACCGGCTCGTGATCGAGCGACTGACCGTCGCCGACGCGGGCGCTGCCCGGGTCGTGCGCGAGCAGGCCACCGAGGGTCGGCCGCCGGCCGAGACGGTGACCAAGGCGATCGAGATCGGCACCCGCCTGATCGAGAGCGAGGGCACGGCCGCCAACGTCGACTACGTCAAGCGCGAGCTCGGCGAGGGCCTCGACGAGCTCGACCGCAGGCTGGGCGGCACGCTGGAGGAGGGCGCCGAGGCGCTCAGCGAGCGGATCGCGGCCACCTTCGGTGCCGAGCGCAACGACTCGGTCCAGGCGCAGATCAAGGAGATCGTCACCCGGGAGGCGCGCCAGCAGCGCGAGCAGCTGTTCTCCTCGCTGACCGCCGAGGACACCTCGAACCCGCTGAACGCGATGCAGGTCCGGATCGGGCAGAAGATCCTCGAGACTGAGGAGCGCCACCGCACCGAGGTCGAGAAGCTGCGCGAGTCGCACGCGACCCAGTCGCGGGCGATGCAGACCCAGGTCCACGAGCTCAAGGAGCACCTCGCCCGCCTGCTCGACAAGGACGAGCACGAGCTCGAGCTCGCCGAGGCGGAGGCGGCCGGAACCCGCAAGGGGATCAGCTTCGAGGAGCGCGTCCACACTGCGATCGAGGCGATCGCCGGCGCCCGCGGCGACGTCGCCACGCATACCGGCGGCGAGCGGGCAGAGGGCGGGGGCAAGAAGGGCGACACCCTGATCGAGATCGGCGCCTGCGCCGGCTCCTCCCAGGGGCGAATCGTGTTCGAGGCCAAGGACAAGCGGCTGAGCAAGAACGCGGCCTGGGCCGAGCTCAACGGGGCGATGGAGGCGAGGGCGGCGTCGTTCGCGGTGCTCGTCGTCGCCGGCGAGGAGAACCTCCCGTCCGGGCGCGAGGAGCTGACCGAGTACGAGGGCAACAAGCTGATCGTCGCGGTCGATCGCGACCAGCCCGAGGGGCTCGGGCTCGCGATCGCCTACCGGCTCGCCGCGGCGCGGGTGGCGATGGCGCGCGACCGCGACCTGGAGGTCGACGCGATCGCGGTCCGCGACACCGCCGCCGAGGCGATCAGCCTGCTGAAGCAGGCGCAGGCGATCCGCTCGGCGATGACCGGGATCAAGACCAGCTCCGACAAGGCGCGCGCCGGGCTCGATTCGATGGTCGCGGCGCTGGAGGAGAGGCTCGAGCGGATCGACGCGCTGGTCGCCGAAGAGGCGGCCGAGGCCGAGGCGGGCCTCTAGGGCAGGCCGAGCTCGTTCTGGGAGCTCTCGCGCTCGGGGCCGACGACGAGCTCCGTGATCCGGGCGCCGCCGCCGTCGGTGACCTCGTAGTCGCCCTGCTCGAGCGCGATCTTCAGCGAGCCGGTGCCGCCGGCGATGATCTCGTCGCTGGCCTCGTCGGTCGGTCCCTCGAGCACCAGTCGCTCGGCCCGCGGGGTCTGGTTCGAGATCGTGATCGTCGCCAGACCGGCGCCGACGTCCCGGGGGCTGACCGTGACCCCGTCGTCGCCGATCCGGGCGCTGAGCTCGATCGGCGACGGCGGGCGCGGGCTGTTCTCGAAGTCCTCCTCGCCGCAGGCGGCCAGGGTCACCGCCGAGCAGAGCGCGGCGAGCCCGACGAACAGCCTCCTCGGAACGCCCATCGTGGGCGCAACCCTAACCGAAGCGGCGGAGCCCGGAGTCGGTCCGCCGCGGTCCGGACTCCGCCTCAGAAAGGCAGCTCGACGACCTCGGCCGCGGCGGACCCGCCGACCTCGACCGTCGTCCCCGGCTCGGCCTCGCGGCGCAGGATCGCGAGCGCGATCGGGCCCCGCGCGGGCGAGACCACGGCGGTTCCGATGGCGCCCAGTTCGCGCTCGCCGAGCCGCACCGGATCGCCGGTGGCGGCCGGCGCCCCGAGGCGCAACCCGCGCAGGTGGCGATTCGGCTTGCCGCGGTAGTGGAGCCGGGCGACCGTCTCCTGGCCGATGTAGCAGCCCTTGGTGAAGCTGACCGCGCGCTCGTTGATCCCCGCCTCCTGGGGCATGGTCGCCGTCGTCATCTCGAACCCGAACCGGGGCCGGCCCGACTCGACCCGGACGACCTCGGCGGCCGCTTCGGTGACCGCCTCGGCTCCCTTGGCGGCGAGCGCCTCGAGCGCGGCGCCGGCCTCGCCGCGGGCGAGCACCAGGTCGACGCCGAGATCGGTGGAGACGGCGGTGGCGGAGATCGCCCCGAGCTCGGCCGGCCGGTGCGAGTGCTCGGGGCCGGTGGGCCCGGCGAGGACGATCTCGGCAGCGGCGGGGCCGATCACGGAGATCACGGTCCGGGCCTCGGTCACGTCCTCGACGCTGACGTCGCGGCCGACCTTGTACATCGCGAGGTGGCGGAGGATCGCGTCGCCGGCGATCGCCTCCGTGTCGATCTCGAACCCGTCCGCGGTCCGCAGCGCGCGCATGTCTCCCTGGAGGTGGCCCTTGCGGTCGAGCAGCGCCGTGTAAACGCCCTCGCCCGGCGCCAGCGCCTCGACCTCGTTCGTGAGCTGCCCCTGCAGGTACTCGGCCGCCTCGCTGCCGGCGACCGAGATCAGCCTCCGGTCGGCTCGCTCGAACGCTCCGGCGCCCTCGCGCAGGACCCGGTACTGGGCGTCGAGCTCGGTCGCGGTCCCGGACTCCATCGCCCCGATTGTCGCAGGCGCTTGCCGAACAGATTTTGATTTGTCAAAATCAATCTGTGGACGAACAAAAAAAGCGCGGGATGAGCCGGCGCAAGCTGCTCGCGGGCGGGGTCGTCGCGGCGCCGACGCTGGCGCTGCTGCACGAGACGATCCCGCACCAGGGCCTCCACCACGCGCTCTCGGGGTCGGCCAGCGCCCAGACCCACGACGAGGCCGCCCACGCGGCCGCGGCGAAGATGGCCCACGGCGGCGGGGCCGAGGGGCCGACGTTCCGCGCCGGGGAGAGCGTCGACCACGCCGCCAACGGCTTCAACCCGACCGAGATCCTGCGCGACTTCGACTACGGCGAGACCAGGCGACTGGGCAGCGGCCGGGTGCTGCGCGAATGGCAGCTGGTCGCCTCCGACAAGGAGATCGAGGTCGCGCCCGGGCTCAGCTTCCCGGCCTGGACCTACAACGGCAGGGTTCCCGGCCCGACCCTGCGGGCGCGGGAGGGCGAGCTGCTGCGAATCCGGTTCGTGAACGGCTCCAAGCACCCGCACACGATCCACTTCCACGGCCTCCACCCGTCGGTGATGGACGGCATCCCCGACATCGGCGCCGGGATCATCGAGCCGGGCAAGTCGACCGTCTACGAGTTCGAGGCCGAGCCCTTCGGCCTCCACCTGTACCACTGCCACGTCGGGCCGCTGGCCGAGCACATCGCCCGCGGCCTCTACGGGACCTTCATCGTCGACCCGAAGCAGGGGAGGGCCGAGGCGGACGAGCTGGTCATGGTCCAGCACGGCTACAACACGACCTTCGACGGCGAGGGCAACCAGCTCTACGCGGTC
>DASPGZ010000067.1:0-10019 GCA_035620355.1 Solirubrobacterales bacterium
GTGAGGCGGAGCGGAGCGAAGCCGAGCCGCGCCGCCGTTGCGGCGCCTGACGGAGGGAGAGCGCGACCGCCGGCGGCGCGGACGAGCTGCCGACCGCGCGGGCCAGCCGCCGGCCTCCGCTGCCGTTGCTGATCGCCGGCCTGATCGTTGGCGCGGCGGTGCTGCTACCGGCGGCGTACCTGGCGATCGTCGTCCTCGGCGACCTCGGCCCGGCGCTCGAGACCGCCTTCGACTCGCGCACCGCGGCCGTTCTGGCCCGGACCGCGGGGCTCGCGATCGCGGTCACCGGCGCCGCGATCGCGATCGCGGTGCCGATCGCCTGGCTCACCGTGCGCACCGACCTGCCCGCCCGGCGCCTGTGGGCGACGCTCTGCACGCTGCCGCTGGTGATCCCGACCTATGTCGGCGCCTACCTGTTCGTCGCCGCGCTCGGCCCCGATGGCCTGCTCGCGGACGCGCTCGGGGTCGGCTCGATCCCCTCGATCTACGGCTTCGGGGGCGCCTTCGGTGTACTCACGCTGTTCACCTATCCGCTGGTCCTGCTGCCGGTGCGGTCGGCGCTGCGGCGGATCGATCCGCAGCTCGAGGACGCGGCGAGGGCGATGGGCCGGGGGCCGCTCGAGACCTTCCGCACCGTCGTCCTGCCGCAGCTGTGGCCGGCGATCGCGGTCGGCGGCCTGCTCACGGCGCTGTTCGTGATCTCCGACTTCGGCGCCGTCTCGATCATGCGCTTCGACTCGTTCACCCGCGAGATCTACATCTCCTACAAGTCGAGCTTCGACCGCACCGCGACCGCAGCGCTCGGGATGGTGCTCGTGGTCCTGATGCTGGCGCTGCTCTGGGGCAACGCCCGGCTGATGCGCGGGCGCGCCGTCCACCGCCTCGGCCCCGGCCCGGGCCGGCCGCCGCGGCCCTACGCGCTCGGCCGCTGGCGCTGGCCGGCGCTGGCGTTCTGCTCGGCGATCGTCCTGATCGCGCTGATCCTCCCGGTCGGCGTGTTGATCTACTGGGCGACCAAGGGGCTCGGCGCCGGCGGCACCTCGTTCGACCTCGCCGTCGGCCTCGCCGCCAACTCGCTGATGACCGGGATCGGCGCGGCGCTCGCCGGCGGGCTCGCGGCGCTGGTGATCGCGGTGCTCGCCGGCCGCTACCCGAGCGTGCTGACCAGGGCGATCGACCGGGTCGGCCACGCCGGCTACGTGCTCCCGGGGATCATCGTCGCCTTGGCGCTGGTCTTCTTCGCCACCCGGGCGGTCCCGGTGCTCTATCAGACCCTCGCGATGCTGATCTTCGCGCTCACCGTCCACTACCTGCCGCTGGCGATCGGGCCGATCAGCGCCTCGCTGCGCCAGGTCTCGCCCCGGGTGGAGGAGGCCGCGAGGGGGCTCGGGCGGTCGCCCGCGGACGTCTTCCGGACGATCACCGCACCGCTCGTGCGCGGCGGCATCCTCGCCGGCGTCGCGCTCGTCTTCCTGCACGCGATCAAGGAGCTCCCGGCTACGCTGGTCCTGGCCCCGATCGGCTTCAGGACATTGGCCACAGAGATCTGGAACCAGACCCAATTCGGCTTCTACGAGGCGAGCGCCGTGCCGGCGCTGATCCTGCTCGCGGTCGCGGCAGTTCCGCTCTATCTGCTCTCGGAACGCGGCACGGTGGCACAGTGAGCGTGACGGCGACCGCAGCTGCGCTGCGGCTCAGCGGCCTGCGCAAGCACTACGGCCCCACCCGCGCGGTCGACGGGGTCGAGCTCGAGGTCGATCCCGGATCGGTCTGCGCCCTGCTCGGACCCTCGGGCTGCGGCAAGACGACCACGCTGCGGCTGATCGCCGGGCTCGAGCAACCCGACGCCGGGACGATCGCGATCGGCGACCGGGTCCTCTGCGGCCCCGACGGCTTCGTGCCGCCCGAGGATCGGCGGATCGGGATGGTGTTCCAGGACTACGCGCTCTTCCCCCACCTCGACGTCGCCGGCAACGTCGGCTACGGGCTCGGCCGCCGCCCCGACCGCGGCCGGGTCGCGAAGGTGCTCGACCTGGTCGGCCTCGGCGAGGTCGCCGACCGCCCCGTGCACGAGCTCTCCGGCGGCCAGCAGCAGCGGGTGGCCCTGGCCCGGGCGCTGGCGCCGACCCCCGACCTGATCCTCCTCGACGAGCCGTTCTCGAACCTCGACGCGGGAATGCGCGACCGGCTGCGCCAGGAGGTGCGCGAGATCCTCGGGCGGGCGGGCGTGACCGCGCTCTTCGTCACCCACGACCAGGCGGAGGCGCTGAGCATCGCCGAGACGGTCGCGGTGATGCGCGACGGCGTGGTCGAGCAGGTCGGGACCCCGGAGGAGATCTACTCGCGCCCGGCCTCGCGCTGGGTCGCGCGCTTCCTCGGCGAGATCGAGGTCGTCCCGGGTGAGGCGGCGGCCGGCCGGGTCGAGTGCGAGCTCGGCTCGTTCTCGGTCGACGCCGGGGTCCAGGGCCCGGTCGACGTGCTCGTCCGGCCCGAGTCGATCGCGATCGGGATCAGCGGCCCAGAGGGGGCGGCCGAGGCCGAGATCGTCTCCCGCCGCTTCTTCGGCCACGACCAGCTGGTCGAGCTGAAGCTCGGCTCGGGCCATACCGTCCGCTCGCGCCGGCTTGGCTTCCCGGCCTGGCACGCGGGCGATCGGGTCCGCGCCTGGGTCGAGGGCCCCACGGACGTGCTCCCGCGCGAACCCGATTGAGCCCCGCCGAGGACGCGATCTGGCGGGAGCCGGTCCGCGGCGGCTACCCGGATCCCTGGCTGCTGACGCTGCCCGGCAGGGAGCGGCTCGAGGCCTTCCGCGACGGTCGCTCGCCGCCGCCGCCGCTGGCGCACCTGACCGGGGCGAGGCCCACCGGGTTCGGCGAGGGCACCGCCGAGGCGCGGATGCCGGCGACGGCGTGGCTCGCCAACGACGCGGGGCTGCTCGGCGGGGGGACGCTGGCGATCCTCGCCGACATCGCCTTCGGAATCGCGCTCCAGACCCAGCTGCCCGCGGCGGTCCCGTTCACGACCGCCGAGCTCTCGCTCACCTTCCTGCGCCCCGCCCGCCCCGGCGCGACGCTGACCGCGAGCGGCCAGTCGATCCACGTCGGCCGGACCATGGGGCTGACCGAGGTCTTCGTGCTCGACTCGCGCGACGACACCCTGATCGCCCACGGGACCTCGCGGCTCTCGATCCTGCCGCGGATCGACGGGCTTCCCGCCGAGCCCGGCGAGGCGTTCGCCCATCCCGAGCGACCGGGCCCCGACCCGTACCGGCGCACGCCGCCCGCCGACGCGGTCCTCCCGCAGGAGGTCTGGTCGGAGCTTCCGGGGCTCGAGATCATGCGCCGCCACCTCGCCGGCGACCTGCCGCCGCCGGCGATCCACCGGCTCACCGGGATCGCCCCGGTCGCGGCGGGCGAGGGCACCGCCACGGTGCGGATGCCGGCGAGCGAGTGGCTCAACAGCCCCGCCGCGCGGCTTCAGGGTGGGACGATCGTGATGCTCGCCGACACCGCGATGATCACCGCGGTGCTGACCACGGCGCCGGCCGGTACCGCGATCGCGGGGCTGGACCTGAAGGCGAACTTCCTGCGACCGGTGCCCGGCGACGGCCGCGACCTGCTCGCGCGCGCCGCGGTCGAGCACTCGGGCCGGACGCTGGCGATCGCGCGAACCCGGGTCGAGAACGCCGAGGGCAAGCCGGTGATGCTCGCCACCGGCACCGCGATGTACCTCCCCGGCCGTCCGGCTAGCCTTGGCGGCGACACCGAGCTGGATGGAGCCACCGATGACTGATGCGCCGCTGATCTCTGGGACCGACTTCATCTGCGTCCCGACCCGCGACTACGAATCCGCCGCCGAGTTCTACGGCGGGGTGCTCGGACTGCGGTTCTCGAAGCGCTGGGGCGAGATGCCCGCGGGCGAGTTCGAGACCGGCAACCTGACGATCGCGCTGATGCAGCCCGACGCCTTCGGGCTCGAGTTCAAGCCGCATTCGCTGCCGATCGAGCTCCGGGTCGAGGACTTCGAGGGCGCCAAGGCCGAGCTCGAATCGCGCGGGGTCGAGTTCGAGGGCGAGACGATCGACTCGGGCGTCTGCTGGCAGGCCTTCTTCCTCGACCCCGACGGCAACTCGCTCGCGATCCACCACCGCTACGCGCCCCCGGCCGAGGCGGCTTAGCGCTCAGACCGGACTGAGCCAGGAGTCCTCGGCCAGCGACGCGAGCCCGATCCGGGTCGCGCTCGCCCATCCGGGATCGACCTCGTCGCCCTACGTCGCCACCCCGGCGACGACCAGGCCTCGACCCCGTACTCGCTCCCGTCGCTCAGTAGCGCACCTCGACCAGGTAGAGGCCGTGCGCGGGTGCGGTCTCGCCGGCATCGTCGCGCGGGGCGCCGGCCAGCAGCCGCTCGAAGTCCTCGAGCGGCCGGCGGCCGCCGCCGACCTCGAGCATCGTCCCGACCAGGGCCCTGACCTGGTTGCGCATGAAGCTCTTCGCCGCGATCTCCATCGCCAGCAGCCCCGGGCGCTGCTCGCGCCACTCGCAGCGGTCGACGGTGCGCTCGAACAGCACGTGCTCGGTCTGGGTCGGGGTGAAGGCGGTGAAGTCGTGGTTGCCGACGACCGCGGCGGCCGCGCGGTCGAGCAGCTCGCGGTCGAGCGGGTGGCGCCACCAGAGCGCGCGCCGCTCCTCGAACGGGTCGCGCAAACCCGAGGCGAGCACCCGGTAGCGGTAGATCCGCGCGGTGGCCGAGTGCCGGGCGTCGAAGTCGTCGGCCGCGGGCTCGAGCTCGAGCACGGCGACGTCGTGGGAGAGCACGGCGTTGAGCCGCTCCGCCGGGCGGTCCGGCAACTCGCGCGAGTGGATGAAGCTCGCCACCTGGCCGAGCGCGTGGACGCCCGAGTCGGTGCGCCCGGCGACGGTCAGCTCGACCAGCTCGCCGACGATTCGCTCGATCGCGGACTCGATCTCGGCCTGGACGGTGCGCTGGCCCGGCTGCGCCGACCAACCCGCGAACCGCGAGCCGTCGTAGGCGACCTTGAGCCGGGCCGTGGGCACGGCCCGAGACTAGATCAGGGACGCGACGGCCTAAACGAGCTCGAGGAAGACCATCTCGGTCGAGTCCGAGCGGCGCGGGCCGAGCTTGACGATCCGCGTGTAGCCGCCGGGGCGGTCGGCGTAGCGGGGCGCGACCTCCTCGAACAGCTTGTGGACCAGGAACTTGTCCTGGCCGAGCTCCGATAGCGCCAGGCGGCGCGCGTGCAGGTCACCGCGCTTGCCGAGCGTGATCAGCTTCTCGAGCTTCGGCTTCGCCGCCTTCGCCTTCGCCTCCGAGGTCTTGATCCGCTCGTGCTGGATCATGTCCCGGCAGATGTTGCGAAGCAGCGCCCGTCGGTGGGCGCTGTCGCGGCTGAGCTTGTGACGCTGCTTCTGGTGGCGCATGGCGATCCGGGTGCGAAAGGCTACTCGTCGCGGAGGTTCAGCCCCAGCGCGTGCAGCGCCTCCATCACCTCTTCGGTCGAGCGCTTGCCGAAGTTCGGGATCGCGTTGAGCTCCGACTCCGAGCGCTGGACCAGGTCGCCGACCGTCTGGATCCCGGCGCGCTTGAGGCAGTTGTAGGCCCGGACGCCGATCTCGAGCTCCTCGATCAGGCGGTCGTCGCCCTCCGAGGGCGCGCCCACCGGGGCCAGCTCCGAGCCGGCGGCGTCGAGCGCGTCGCGAGCGGTGAGCTCCTCGACCCGGTCGGCGTCGGTGAAGATCGCCATCGTCTTGATCAGGATCTCGGCCGCCTCGCGGACGGCGGAGCCGGGCTCGATCGAGCCGTCGGTCTCGACCTCGAGCGTCAGCTTGTCGAAGTCGGTCCGCTGCCCGACGCGGGCGGCGTCGACGGCGTAGGAGGCGCGGCGGATCGGCGAGAAGATCGAGTCGATCGGGATCACGCCGATCGGCTGATCCTCGGTCTTGTTCTCCTCCGCCGGCGAGTACCCGCGGCCCTTGCCGATCGTCAGGTAGAGCTCGAGCTTGGTGCGCTTCTCGAGCGTCGCGATCGGGGCCTCGGGGTTGAGGATCTCGACCCCGGCCGGGAGGTCGATGTCCTTTGCCTTGATCTCGCCCGGGCCGGTGGCGACCAGCGGCGCCTCGACCTCGTCGGCATCGGTGTGCATGCGGACGACGATGTCCTTGAGGTTGAGGACGATGTCGGTGACGTCCTCCTTGACCCCGGCGATGGTCGAGAACTCGTGGGCGACGCCCTCGATCCGGACGCTC
The DNA here is from genome assembly GCA_035620355.1 of Solirubrobacterales bacterium. Lineage (GTDB taxonomy): Bacteria > Actinomycetota > Thermoleophilia > Solirubrobacterales > 70-9 > WHSW01. The sequence continues at coordinate 6,267 of DASPGZ010000067.1, forward strand.
TTGATCGCGGCCCCGCCGAGCGAGGACAGGAGCACCCGCCGGAGCGAGTTCCCGTACGTGTAGCCGAAGCCCTTGTCGAGCGGCTCGACGACGAAGGTGCCGGACTTGTCGTTGGCGTCTTCGCTGGTGATCTTCGGAACTTGGAACTCGGGCAGGGTGGTCATTGCTTCCTCGCTTGGGTCGTGTACGCCGAGCTCTACTTGGAGTAGAGCTCGACGATGAGCTGCTCCTGGATCGGCGCGGTGATCTCGCTGCGCTCTGGCAGCCTCAGCACCTTCGCCGTCAGGGCGTCGTGGTCGGCCTGCAGCCACGGCGGCACCGCCGCCGTCAGCTCGGTCGCCTGGCGGATGATCTCCGTGGCGCCCGACTCGGGCCGAATCGTGATCACGTCGTCGGGACGGACCTGATAGCTGGGGATGTCGACTCGCCGACCGTTGACCAGCCAGTGGCCGTGGTTGACGAGCTGTCGCGCCTGGCGCCGAGAGGCGGCAAAGCCGAGGCGGACGAGGACGTTGTCGAGCCGGCGCTCGAGCAGGCGCAGGAGGTTGTCACCGGTGACGCCCTCCTGGCGCGAAGCCTTGCCGTAGTAGCCGGCGAACTGGCGCTCGAGCACGCCGTAGAAGCGGCGGGCCTTCTGCTTCTCGCGCAGCTGGTTGCGGTACTCCGAGGCGCGCACGCGGCCGCGACCGTGCTCGCCCGGCGGGTACGAACGGCGCTCGACGCCGCACTTCTCGGTCAGGCAGCGCTCGCCCTTGAGGAACAGCTTCTGGCCCTCGCGGCGGCACTGCTTGCACTGCGGTCCGGTATCGCGAGCCATTACGGGCGCCTCCGCTTCTTCGGCCGGCAGCCGTTGTGCGCCTGCGGGCTCACGTCCTTGACCGTGGTCACCTGGAGGCCGGCGGCCTGCAGCGAGCGGATCGCCGTGTCGCGGCCCGAGCCGGCACCCTTGGCGTGCACCTCGACCCGCTCGACGCCATGCTCCATCCCCTTGCGGGCGGCGGCGTCGGCGGTCACCTGAGCGGCGAACGGGGTCGACTTGCGCGAGCCCTTGAACCCGGCCGAGCCGGCGGACTCCCAGCAGACCACGTTGCCCTCGGGGTCGGTGATCGTGACGATGGTGTTGTTGAAGGAAGTCTTCACGTGGGCGATCCCGTAGGGGACGTTCTTCTTCACCCTGCGGCGGGCGCGTCCCTTGCCCTTCTTCGGCTGCGGCAAAGCTGGCTCCTACTTCTTCGCCGGCGGCTTCTTCTTGCCGGCGATGCTCATTCGCCGCGGGCCCTTGCGGCTGCGGGCGTTGGTCTTTGTTCGCTGGCCCCTGGTCGGCAGGCCGCGGCGGTGGCGCAGGCCGCGGTAGGAGCCGATCTCGGAAAGGCGCTTGACGTTCTGCGAGCGCTCGCGGCGCAGGTCACCCTCGACCTCGAGCTCCTCGACCGCGTCGCGGAGCTTGACCGTCTCCTCCTCGGTCAGGTCCTTGACGTAGGTGTTGGGGTCGACGCCGACCTTGGTCAGCACGTCGTTGGCGGTCGACCGCCCGACGCCGTGCACGTAGGTGAGGCCGACTTCCACTCGCTTGTTCAGGGGGAGGTTGACTCCCGCGATTCGCGCCACTAACCCTGCCTTTGCTTGTGCCGAGGGTTGCTGCAGATCACGAGCACGACGCCGCGCCGGCGAATCACCCGGCAACGCTCACACATCGGCTTAACGGACGCTCGTACCTTCATCGGCCCTCGTTGGGTCGTATCGGACAAAAATTACGTGAGAAGGCCCGCTCGCCCCATGAATCGGACGATGGGCACAACGAAAAGGCCCGGAGGCCGACCAAGGAATATAGCAAGGGCGCTCAGGCACGCAACGGGCGTCGGACGCCCCGATCAGCGGATCCGCACGGCGTTCGAGCGATCCTTGGCGCAGCGGGCGATCCCGGCGGCGAAATTTGCCCCGGCCGCGTCCGAGTTGCGGCTTCAGTCCAGGTGCCAGGGGGTGAGGATGCGCGGCCCGTCCTCGGTCACCGCGACGGTGAACTCGAAGTGCGCGGCGAGCGATCCGTCGGCGGCGTAAACGGCCCAGTTGTCGTCGCCGAGGCGGACGTCGGGGCCGCCGGCGTTGACCATCGGCTCGATCGCGATCACCATGCCCGGTTCGAGCTCGGGACCGCGGCCCGGCTCGCCGTAGTTCGGCACCTGCGGGTCCTCGTGCATCTCGCGGCCGACCCCGTGGCCGACGAGCGAGCGGATGATCGAGAGGTCGTTGGCCTCGACGTGCGCCTGGACCGCGTGCGAGACGTCGCCGAGGTGGTTGCCCGGGCGCGCCTGCTCGACCGCGGCGAACAGCGCGTCCTCGGTCGTCTGCAGCAGATGGCGTGCCTGCGGCGTGATCTGGCCGACGCCAACCGTGATCGCGGCGTCCGCTACCCAGCCCTCGTGGGTGACCCCGACGTCGATCGAGATCACGTCGCCGCGGGCGAGCGTGTAGGGGCCGGGGATGCCGTGGACCACCATCGAGTTCGGGGAGGCGCAGATCGAACCGGGGAAGCCGCGGTAGCCGAGGAACGAGGCGGTCGCGCCCTGCGAGGTGATGAATCGCTCCGCGGCCAGGTCGAGCTCCTCGGTGGTGACGCCCGCCCGCACCTTCGATCTAAGCATCTTCAGGCAGCGTGCCTGGATCGCGCCGGCTGCCGCCATCCGCTCGATCTGCTCGGGGCTCTTGAGGATGATTCCGCCGCGGTACATCGAACTTACGCCTCCTCCTCCATCGCCAGCGTCGCCAGCAGCTTGCGGATCTGGTCGGACACCTGCTCGGGCTCCTGGTCGCCGTCTACCCGCTTCAGCAGCCCCTGATCCTCGTAGTAGGCCACCAGCGGCTTGGTCTTCGAGTGGTACTGGTCGAGGCGGTTGCGGATCACCTCGGGCTTGTCGTCGTCGCGGATCAGCAGCGGCTCGCCGCAGACGTCGCAGACGCCCTCCTTCTCCGGCGGGTCGAACTCGACGTGGAAGATGTGGCCGTTGGGACAGGTGCGGCGCCCGCCGAGCCGGCGCACCACCTCCTCGTCGTCGACATCGATCAGGACCGCCGCCGAGAGCCGCCGCCCGAGGTCGCCGAGCTTCGCGTCGAGCGCCTCCGCCTGAGGCTCGGTGCGCGGGAAGCCGTCGAGGATGAAGCCGTCCTCGGCCTCGTGCTGGTCGATCCGCGCGGCGATCACGCCGACGATCACGTCGTCGGGGACCAGGTCGCCGCGGTCCATGTACTCCTTCGCCTCGCGGCCGATCTCGGTGCCGTCGCGGACCGCGGCGCGCAGGATGTCGCCGGTCGCGTAGTAGGGCAGCTCGAGATCCTCCTGGAGGCGCTCTCCCTGGGTGCCCTTACCGGACCCGGGTGGGCCGAGCAGGATGAGGTTGAGGTCGGACATCGGGGAACGGAGAGCCTAGACGTTGCGCCGCTCACCGGCCCGATCGGACCCGGCCGCCGCTGCGGTTAGGCGCCGGCGGCGCTGAGACCCCGCCAGACCGCCCGGGCTACTTCAGGAAGCCCTCGTAGTTGCGCATCATCAGCTGCGACTCGAGCTGCTTCACGGTGTCGAGCGCGACGCCGACGACGATCAGGATCGAGGTGCCACCGAAGAAGAAGTTGGCCGACGTCTGGTTGATCAGGATCGTCGGCAGCGCCGCCACCGCCCCCAGGTAGAGGGCGCCGGGGAAGGTGAGCCTCGAGAGGATCCGGTCCAGGTACTCGGCGGTGGGTCGTCCCGGGCGCACG
>DASPGZ010000068.1:0-14698 GCA_035620355.1 Solirubrobacterales bacterium
GTCATCGCGAGCCAGCCTACCGGCGCGCGCAGGCGCAAGAAAAAGACGGCTCGCCCGGGGCGGCGAGCCGTCTGGTTGTCGCGGGTCGGTCCATCGACCTCATCCGTGCACCCCAATTCCAACGCCGGACGTTTCGTGCCCCGTTCGGCGGCCGCGTAAACGGGCCCGCCCTCAGTCCTCGGGGTGTCAGCCGCAGGACGACGAGGACTCTCTCGCCCGTCTCCGAGACGCGCTCGATCTCGATCCGAAGGTCGTCGAACATCTCGGCTCGATCGGTGAAGAACCGAATCACGTTCTCCCGGCCGCGGACGTAGAGCCGCCAGACCACCTCGACGTTCTCCTGCGACGTCGCCGCCGATTATCCCGTCCGACGCCAACAGGGAGGCCCGGCGGTTTCGAGCGCTTGGGCGTGGTCAGCGCCTTGAACGCGAAAACCCGCCGCGGGGCGGGTCGCAGGCACCGCTACCGGGATTCGAACCCGGGTTTCCGCCGTGAGAGGGCGGCGTCCTAGTCCCCTAGACGATAGCGGCGCGAGGGCGCGATTCTAGCGGGGGCGACCCGGGCCGCGGGAGCGGCCCCGGGCGCCCGAGAAGGTCATGAGCTTCTGCTTTGTCACGCACTGGGTGACCTTTCCGTTCTTCGCTTCGGACGTGGCCGGAAAGCGCATCGGCGCGGGCGCTCAGCCCGCGACCGGACGGGGACTGACGTCGCACCCCCGGCCGCGGCAGTCGCGAAGCTGCTCGAGCGCGGCCGCGAGCGATCGCTTGCGCTCCGCGTACGCGGGATCGTCGGCGAGCGACTGGAGCTCGTACGGGTCGCGGGCGAGGTTGTACAGCTCCTCCTCCCCGTTGTCGAAGCGGATGTACTTGAAGTGCCCGTCGCGGATCGCGGCGTAGGGGTAGCCGTAGAAGGTCGACTCGTCGCGGACCAGCGACTCGATCAGCAGCGCCCGCCCGCTCGGCGCCTCCGGGTTTGCGGCCAGCGGCAAGAGCGAGCGGCCGTCGACCTCGATCGTCGGCTCGGCGCCGGCGATCGCGGCGATCGTCGGCGCCAGGTCGATGTTGCCGACGAGCGCGTCGGAGGTCTCCCCCGCGGGCACCCCCGGACCCCGCATCAACAGCGGCATCTGACTCCCGGGCTCATAGGCGAGCAGCTTGCCGAACTCGATCCGGTGCTCGCCGCCGATGTAGCCGTTGTCGGAGGTGAAGAAGATGTACGTGCTCCCGAGCTCGCCCTTCGCCCGCAGCACCTCGACCAACCGGGCGACCTGGCGGTCGACCTCGGCCAGCGACTCGAGCGCGCCTTGGTTGCGCGCGTCGATTCGCGCCTCCGCCCCGGACCCGAGCGGCGGCTGGCCGCGAAGGAAGCTCGGCTTGTCGGAGAGGTTGCCCTCGTCGAAGGCCGGCGAGCGCGGCGCCTGCACGCCCGCGGCAGAGCCCAGGTCGCGCGTCGCCGGGGTGCTCGGCGAGTGCGGGGCGTTGAAGCCCAGGTAGAGGAAGAGCGGGCGACTGCCCCGTGCGGCCGAGCGCACGGCGCCGACCGCGAGATCGCCGAGCACCGTCGTCTTGTAGTCGTCGGTCGTCGCGCCGCGCTCGGTGATCTCGCCGTTCTCGTTCAGCTCGTAATCGAGGTAGTCATGGGTGCTCGGGTCGAGCAGCGCGTGCCAGTCGCTCCACCCCGGCGGCACCTGCTCCGGATCCTCGAGCCCGTAGCCGTTCAGGTACTTGCCGACGAACGCGGTCCGGTAGCCGGCCTGCTCGAGCCAGACGCCGAGCGTGTCCTGCTGGTCGAGCGCGTCGAGCCCGTTCGGGCCGCCGTTCGAGGTCACCCCGGTGTTGTGCGCGTACTGGCCGGTGAGGAAGGTCGCTCGCGAGGGGCAGCAGAGCGGATCGGTGGCGTAGAAGCGCTTGAACTTCACCCCCTGGGTCCCGACCAGCTTCCGCGTCTCGGGCAGCGCGCTCATCTGCTCGAGCCTCTGGTCGTCGGTCATCACGACGACGATGTTCGACTTCACCGACGCGTCCTCGGGCGCGGCGCGCGCGGGCGCCTCCTCCCTCGGACCGTGACGGAGCGCGAGCCCGGCCGCCAGGCCGGCGGCGAGGAAGAGCAGGAAGGCGACGACGCCGAGACCGCTCAGCGAACGCTGCCCGGCTGGGGACCCGTCCTGCACCGGCGCCAGATTAATGCGGCTGGAGGGAGTCGAACCCCCACGTCCTTGCGGACACGGCGACCTGAACGCCGCGCGTCTACCAGTTCCGCCACAGCCGCGTGGTTGCCGAAAATCTAGCGGGGGTAGGGTTCGAAACGTGCCTGAGTCCTACGAGCAGGCCTGCGCCGAGCACGAGTGGAGGGTGCCGGGGCGCTACAACATCGCCGCCGACGTCTGCGACCGGCATCCGCGCGAGAAGCGGGCGATGGTCTGGGAGCGCCACGACGGGGCGAGCCGCGAGCTCGACTGGGGCGAGCTGCAGGACCTCTCGAACCAGGCCGCACATCTGTTGCGAGAGCACGGGGTGAGCAGGGGCGACCGGGTCGCGGTCGTGCTGCCGCCGACGCCCGAGACGGCAGCGATCTTCTTCGGCACCTGGAAGCTGGGCGCGCTGCTGCTCTCGATGTCGGTCCTCTACGGCGACGACGGGATCCGCCACCGGCTCGAGGACTCGACCCCGAGGGTGCTGGTCACCGATGCGGCCAACGCCGAGCGCTTCGACCCGTCGCTGGTCGAGACGATGCTGGTGCTCGAGCCCGAGCTGCTCGAGGGACGCCCCACCGAGCGGACCTGCGAGGACACCTCGGCCGACGACCCGGCGCAGCTCTACTACACCTCCGGGACCACCGGCAAGGCGAAGGGCATCGTCCACGCCCACCGCTACATCCTCGCCCACGAGGAGTTCGTCTACTGCCACCAGATCCGCGACGGCGAGAGCTTCCACGGGATGGGCGAGTGGGCATGGGCGGCCGGGATCTCCCCCCTGCTCGGCCCCTGGCGCCTCGGCGCGGTCCAGTACGTGTTCCAGCGCGAGGCCGGCTTCGTCCCCGCCGACCAGCTCGACTTCCTCTCCCGCCACCGGGTCTCGAACGTGTTCACGACCCCGACCGCGATGCGGGCGATGATGGCGATCTCGGACGCCGGCGAGCGCTATCCGCAGGAGTTCCGGATCGTCTGCTCGGCGGGGGAGCCGCTCAACCCCGAGGCGATCCGCTGGTTCCGCGATCAGTACGGGGTCACGGTGCTCGACTACTACGGGCTCACCGAGTCCTATCCGCTGTGCGCGAACTTCCCCTTCATGGAGGTGCGCGAGGGCTCGATGGGCCGGACGATGCCGGGATGGGACGTCCAGATCCTCGACGAGGACGAGAACCCGGTCGAGCGCGGCGAGCGCGGGGAGATCTGCCTTCGCGCGCGCTCCAACCCGCACTACCCGATCGGCTACTGGAACCTGCCCGAGGCGACCGAGGAGGCCTTCGGCGGCGACTGGTTCCACACCAAGGACGCGGCGACCATGGACGACGACGGTTACGTCTGGTACGCCGGGCGCGCCGACGACGTGATCATCGCGGCCGGCTACCGGATCGGACCGTTCGAGGTCGAGTCAGCCTGCATCGAGCACCCGGCGGTGCGCGAGGCGGCCGCGGTCGCTTCGCCCGACGAGCTCAAGGGCAACGTGGTCAAGGCGTTCATCGTGCTCGCCGACGGCCACGAGCCCTCGGACGAGCTGGCGAAGGAGATCCAGGGCTTCGTCCGGCAGCGGCTCAGCGCCTACGCCTATCCGCGCAAGGTCGAGTTCACCGACGAGCTGCCGAAGACCCTGACCGGGAAGATTCGCCGGATCGAGCTGCGCGAGGCGGAGCGCGAGCGGGCCGCGACCGCCTAGGCGCTCAGCCGCTTCGCCCCGCGGGCGATCTCGCGCCGCGCGTCGCGCATCCACTCGTCGAAGTCGACCTCCATCGTGTGCCGCTTGGAGGCGTAGAAGCGCTTCGCCTGGGCCGCGCGCACCCGGGCGATGTCGGCGCGCATCCGCTCCCGTGGCGGCAGCGTGTACTCGCCCCGCAGCAGCGCCGTGATCCACTTCGACTGCTGCTCGGCCATCGGCATGATCGCCCCCAGCGGCTGCGCCAGGCCGAGGAAGTAGACGCCCTCGACCTCCGGGTGGAAGGTGCGCCGGTAGAGCGGCAGGTCGTTGTCGCGGGCCGAGATGAAGCCCTGGTCGAAGAACGGGAAGTTGACCTTGTAGCCGGTGCAGTAGACGATCGCGTCGGCCTCGACCACGCTGCCGTCCACGAATTCGACCCGGTCGCCGCGCAGCTCGCGGATGTTCGGCTTCGCGATCACCGCCCCGGCGGCGAGCCGATCGTGGATCAGGTCCGAGAGCGTCGGGTGCGCGTGCCCGACCTTGTGGTCGGGCTCGGGGAAGCCGTAGTCGGAGATGCTGCCCGAGCGCCGGCGCAGGACCTCGAAGCCCTTCTGCTTCACCGGCCACGGCAGCCACGGCGGCGCCAGGGTCTGGTCGACCGGCATGTTCTTGCGCCCAAGCCGCTTGCGGATCACGTGCACGCCGCGACGCAGCGAGAGGTAGGTGGCGTCGGCGACGAAGCTCGCGTCGCGGGCGATGTCCATGCCGCTGTTGCCGCCGCCGACGACGATCACCCTGCGCCCCTCGAGCTGCTCCGGGCGCCGGTAGTCGTGCGAGTGCATCTGCACGCCGTCGAACTCGCCCGGGAACGGCGGCTCGGGCCAGCGCGGGTCCCAGTGGTGTCCGTTGCCGACGATCACGGCGTCATAGCGGCGCCTCTCCTCGCCGCCCTCGGCCCCCTCACCCGAGATCGTCACCTCGAACCCGCCCCCCTCGAGCGGCTGCACGTGCTCGACCCTGGTGTTGAAGGTGATCTTCCCGCGGAAGCCGAAGTGGTCGACGTAGCGGTCGAAGTAGTCGCCGACGTCGGCGTGCGGCGGGTAGTCGTCGGTACCGATCGGGAAGTCCGAGAACGACATCCGCGGGCCCGAGGTGTTCATCTCCAGCGTCGTGTAGGCGCCGGAGAGGCCGTTCGGGTTCTCGATCTTCCACAGCCCGCCGATCAGCGGGCCCGCCTCGAAGCAGTCGAACGGGATCTTCCCCTCGTACAGGGCCTTGGCCGCGGCGACGCCGCACGAACCGGCGCCGATCACGCACGCCCTCGGTAACGACGGATCGGGTTCGATCGCGCCCTCGGGCCGCCCCGGCGCCGGCTCGCCTCGGATCAGATAGCCCACTCGGGGCAGCCTAACGGCGGCGAGCCGGTGGCCCGGCGCCGTCGCGCCGGATAGCCTCCCAGCGTGCGGGTGGGTCTTGTTCTCGGCGCCGGCGGGGTCCAGGGAGGGGCCTGGCTCACCGGCGGCCTCGACGCGCTCGCCGACCGCACCGGCTGGGACCCGGCGAGCGCCGAGATCGTCGTCGGCACCTCGGCCGGCTCGGTGATCGGCTCGCTCTGCGTCGCCGGGATCCCGCCCTGGTTCATGGTCGCCCACTCGGCCGGCGAGACCTTCGACGGCGTCGTCGACGCCCGCGGCCGCCCGGCGGCCGACGCCGACCGCACCGGCGGGGCGCGGTTCCGGCTCGAGCGGGCGCTGCCACCGCTCGGCCCGGGCTCCTGGCGGCTCGCGTTCCAGACCCTGCGCTCGCCGCACCGGTACCCGCCCGCCGCCCTGTTCGCGGGCTGGATGCCGCGCGGCTTCATCTCCACCGAGCCGCTGAAGGAGATCATCCACAGCGTCGTTCCCGACGGCTGGAGCGACCACCCCGGGCACTGGGTCGTCGCCTGCGACTACGCCACCGGGCGCCGGGTCCCGTTCGGCCGCGCCGACGCACCGGCCGCCGACCTCGCCGACGCGGTCGCCGCCTCCTGCGCGATCCCCGGCTTCTATCACCCGGTCGAGATCGGCGGGCACCGTTACGTCGACGGGGGCATGTACTCGACCTCGAACCTCGACCTGGTCCGCGACCGCGGACTCGACCTGGTCATCTGCCTCAACCCGACCTCGTCGCTGCACCCGACCCGGGCCTGGAACCCGGCCGAGCGGCTCGCCCGGGTGATGCGCGACGCCTCCGGCCGCCGGCTCGGCAGCGAGGCGAAGAAGCTGCGCGCGCAGGGCACCGAGGTCGTCCTGATCCAGCCGACCGACGAGGACCTCGATGCGATGGGCCCGAACCTGATGAGCCGCAAGGATCGCAACCCGGTGATCGCGACCGCGCGGGCGACCGTCGCCGGCCAGCTCGACCGTCCCGAGATCCGCGAGTTGGTCGCCGGGCTGCCGCCCGGTGACGAACGCCGGATCCGCCGTCCCCGGGGCGACCCCTCGGAGTGGCCCAGCCTGGACGAGATCCGCGACCTGGTCAGGACGCGGACGTCGGGCTGAGCGCTGCCGGCGGCGCCGCCAGGGCGCCCGTGATCGGCGGGAAGACGCGAGCGGCGAGCTCGACCAGCTGCGGGTCGAACTGGGATCCGGCGCAGCGGCGCAGCTCCTCGAGCGCGTCCTCGGGGCTGATCGGGTCGCGGTAGGAGCGGCTCTCGGTCATCGCCTCGTAGGCGTCGCAGACGAAGATGATCCGCGAGCCGAGCGGGATCTGCTCGCTTGCGAGCCGGTCCGGATAGCCGTCGCCGTCCCAGCGCTCGTGGCTCGAACGGACCAGCGCCGCGACCGGTGCCATCGCCGGCGCCGCCGCCAGGATCCGCTCGCCGATCGTCGTGTGAGTCATCATCAACGCCCACTCATCGTCGTCGAGCGGCCCGACCTTGTGCAGGACGCGGTCGGGGATCGCGATCTTGCCGATGTCGTGGAGCTCCGCGGCGCGGATCACCGCGTCGAGCTCCTCCGCCTGCAGGTTCGCCGCCCGGCCGATCTCCGCCGCCAGCCTCGCGACCCCCTTCAGGTGGGCGCCGAGCTCCGGCTCGCGCTCGCGCAGGACCCGGACCAGCACGTCCTGGGTCTGGCGCTGGGCCGAGCTCGAGCGTTGGCCCTTGGCCGCGTACATGCGGGCGTCGGCGGTGCGCAGCGCGGTGGTCGGGTCGTCGGCCTCGTCGGGGAGCGTCACCGCACCCGCCGAGGCGCTGATCCGGAAGCCCTCGCCGCGCTCGGTGAGGGCGTCGCCCGCGAGCGCCAGCACCTCCTGGATCCGCTCGCGGCCGCCGGGCACGAGGACGCAGAACTCGTCGCCGCCGAGTCGGAAGGCCCGCCCCTCGGGCGCCACCGCGGCCGCCAGGTTGCCGCCGAGGCGGCGCAGCAGCAGGTCGCCCGTGGGGTGCCCGAAGCTGTCGTTGTAGGCCTTGAAACCGTCGAGGTCGAAGATCGCGAAGACCAGCTCGCTCTCCCCCTCCGTCGCCCGGGCCAGGTCGGAGAGCAGCGAGCGCCGGTTGCCGAGCCCGGTGAGCGCATCGGTGACGGCGTCGTGTCGGACGGCGCCGAGCAGCGTCCGGTTCTGGTGGAAGGAGAGCATCAGGCGCAGCAGCACCGCCGCGATCGTCGCCACCGCCAGCCACAGCGAGAGCTCGGAGAGCGGTTCGTAATGGTCCCAGGCGAGGATGCCGACCGCGACCGCCGTCGCCAGCGCCGGGAACAGCATCGAGTAGCCGTCGCGGCGCTCGCGGGTCGAGGGCTTCGAGACGATCGCCGCGGCGGCGACCGCGAGCCCGCCGACCAGCCACAGCGAGTCGAGGTATCCGCCGTCGTAGGTCGAGGTCGCGTCCTGGTAGAGGTAGATCGCGTCGGCGACGCCCCAGGTCGCGATCCCGACCCCGATCAGCAGCCAGCTGCGGCCGGCGCGCAGGCCGACCACCGCCACCCCGGCGATCAGGAACGAGAGCAGCAGCACATCGCCGAGCGGATAGGCGAGGTTGGTCGCCACCTCGGCCGCGTCGCCCTTGGTCGAGCCGACCAGCGCCGGACGCAGGATCGCGATCGCGATCGCGGCCACGGCGAGCCCGCCGATCGCCCCGTCGAGCCAGGCGGCGCTGCCGACGCGCACCCGCTGGCGCACGAGCAGCAGTACGCCGATGTACATCGCCGGGTATGCGAGCAGGTAGCCGGCGTCTGCGAGCGACGGGTATGGAGGCTTCTTTACCTCGCTCAGTGCGGCGGTCCAATAGATGTCGCCGGCCGACCAGGCCGCGAGCCCGACCCCGAACGCGAGCCAGGTCCAGCGCTCGCCGCGCGAGCGGGCCGCCTTGATCAGGCAGATCGCCGCCGCGAGCACGAGGACGCCGTTGTAGACGCCGTCGTTGATCAGGGTGTCGGCGGGTCCGTTGAAGAGGCCGCCAAGCCACAGCGCATGCAGCGCGAGGCCGGCAACCGCCAGCCCCATCAGGCCCCAGAGGACGGGTTCGGGATGTCGCTTCGCCTTCACGCGAATCTGGTCCCCCTATCGACACCTACGGCTCCAGACTGGAGCCGTAGGTGGCTCAGCCCGCCGGCGAGAGCGCGAGCGACGCGTACTGCGTCCCGTCGGCGCCCTCGATCCAGATCCTCGGGCCGTCGCTCAGGAGCACTGCGTTGCCCGCCGACGCCGGGTCGCGGTGCTCGATCTCGGCGTCGAGCGAGTCGGGCTCGTCGACGGCGAAGCGCTGCTCGAGCGGCTCCCAGTAATGCGAGTTGTTGACGTGGCCGGCGACGTCGATGTCAGCGGCCCGAAAGCTCCACGGCGTCCGCGCGCACCCCTCGGGCGCCTCGGAATGGTGCAGGCGCACCGACGGGCGGCGGTCGCCGGCGCTCTCCCCGTAGAGCTCGACGAACGGCGCCGGGAAGCGCCCCGGGCGCCCGGCCTCGTCGATCCAGACCCAGACCGCGACCGCCTCGACCGCGGCGGTCTCGCCGCGGATGCTGGTCCGCCGCTCGGCCGCGAACCGCCCGATGCCGCTGCAGAAGGTGCTCAGCGTGACCCGCTCGCCGAAGCGCGGGAAGGCCTCGACCCGCAACCGCATCCGGCGCACGACCCAGGCCCCGCCCTCGTCGAAGCCGGCGTCGATGATGTCGGCGTAGGCGACGTCCTGGAGCCAGCGGGTGATCGCGTCGACCCGCACCCGGCCTGAGCCGACCGCGTCGGCGATCCCCGGCATCAGCGTCCGCTCGTAGACGCGGCCGCGATCGGGTCGGTCGACGAGCTCAGTCGCCGGCACGCGCGCGGCGGGCGTTTGCGTCGATCTCGCCGGCGAGCAGCTCGTGCAGCTCGCGGGGAAGGTCGTGACCCATGCCCTCGATCATCCGCAGCCGGGCGTTCGGGATCGCGCGCGCGGTCTCACGCCCGCCGATCGGGCGGACCAGCGGGTCGGAGGTCCCGTGGATCACCAGCGCCGGCGCCTCGACCCCGCGCAGCGCCCGGGTCCGGTTGCCCGAGCAGTTGATCGCGTGCAGCTGGCGAGCGGTGCCCTGGGGATGGAACGAGCGGTCATAGCCGATCCCGGCGAGCTCGCGGAAGCGCGGCTCGTCCATCGGGTAGGCGGGTGAGCCGATCGCCTTGAACGTCCGCACGACCTGCTCGATGTAGGCATCGCGGGTGGTCGGCGGCTTCGCCATCACCAGCGCGAACGCGCGCCAGCGGGGGAAGCGGTAGCGCCGGTCGCCGGTCGAGGCCATGATCGAGCACAGCGAGCGCAGGCGGTCCGGGTGATCGATCGCCGTCTGCTGGGCGATCATCCCTCCCATCGAGGCGCCGACGACGTGGGCCGAGTCGATCCCGAGGTGGTCCATGAGCCCGACCGTGTCGTCGGCCATGTCCGACAGCCGGTACGCGGGCTTCCCGTAGCCGAGCGCCATCGCAGAGGTCCCCGGCACCCCGGCGTGATCGAGCTTGGTCGAGTGGCCGATGTCGCGGTTGTCGAAGCGGATCACGCGGTAGCCCCGCTCGCCGAGCAGGGCGCAGAAGTCCTCGTCCCAGTAGATCATCTGGGTCGCCAGACCCATGATCAGCAGCATCGGCTCGCCTCCGGGGTCGCCGTGCTCGTCGTAGGCGAGCTCGATCCCGTTCGCCGCGGCGATCCGCTCGCCGGCGACGCTCTCGGCGGTGGTGCTCATGCCCCCGAGCTTACGGAGGCCGAGGTCCGCGCCCGCCGCTCGAGCGCCCGGTGAAGCGCCGCCGCGGCGGCCGCGGTGGCCGCCGAACCGGCGACGAGCAGCCAGGTGAGCGGGTTCGAGTGGTCGAGATCGTCCCAGCCGCGCGCGAGCGCGATCAGGAGGAGGACAGCGCCGACGATCACCGTCTGGGTCAGGATCCGCCAGGCGCTCCAGCGCGGGTCGCGCGCCAGCACGATCGCGATCGCGGCGCCCTCGATCGTGAACGAGGCGACCACGCGCGCGGTCAGCGGGGTCAGCTCCCAGGGCCAGATGTCGATCGCGACCGAGGGGAAGGCGTAGAGCACCGCGGCGAACGCGGCGGCGACGACGCCCCCGGCGAGCGCCAGCCGCCTGACGGTTGCGGGGACCTCGGCGTCGACCGCCTCCGGGGAGCCGTCGTCGCGACCGCGGTTGCGCAGCCAGACGCCGGCGACCACGAACGGCGAGGCGATGTAGACCACGGTCCAGGCGTAGAAGGAGGCGGTCGCGATCCCCGCGGCGTCGCCCTGGTTGAACTTGTCGAAGTGGATCAGCGTCGCCACCAACATCAGCGCCGCGAACAGAGCGATCGGCGGGAAGGCGGCGGCGAGCCGGTGCCAGCGCTCGGTGACGAAGGCGCGGGCGAAGAGGTAGAAGCCGGCGGCGTAGGCGGAGCCCATGAACAGCGGCGTCATCTCGGGGGTGATCGGCCAGGCGAAGAGCTCGTCGGTGTCCCCGGGGCCCCCGAGCAGCAGGACGACCGCGGCGAGCAGGATCGCGGCGATCGCGAGGCAGACCCAACGGGTCTCGGCGGTCGGGCGGTCGGTCATCGGTGACCGCTGGGGATCATCCGGCCAAGGTATCCAGATGCCGCAGGGCGGAGCGGGCCGCGTTGTACCCGTTCATCCCATGGACGCCGGCGCCGGGAGGGGTCGCAGCCGAGCAGATGAAGACGCCGGGGATCCCGGCGGAGTACGGATCGAGCGCCGCCCTGGGCCGGATCAGGACCTGGACCGGCCCGTTGGCGCCGTTGAGGATGTCGCCGCCGACGAAGTTGGCGTTGCTCGCCTCGATCTCGGCCGGCGTGCGCACGGAGGTGGCGACGATCCGCTCGCGCAGCCCGGGCGCGAAGCGCTCGATCTGGCCGATCACCGCCTCGGTCGCGTCGCCCGGGTACCCGTTGGGGACGTGGGCGTAGGCCCAGACCGGGTGCACGTCGCCCGCCGAGCGCCCGGGGTCGGCCAGGTACTGCTGGGCGACGAGCACGAACGGGCGCTCGGGCATCCGGCCGCGGTTGATCTCGCGTTCGCCCGCGGCGATCTCCTCGAACGAGCCCGCCGCGTGCACGGTCCCGGCGCGCGCGCACGCCTCGTTCGCCCACGGGACGCCACCATCGACCGCGAGGTCGACCTTGAACGCCGCCGGCCCGTGGCGGTAGCGCGCGTAGGCGCGCCGGATGCGCGCCGGCATCCGCGCGCCGGCGAGCCGCGCGACCGCCCCGGGCGCCAGGTCGCAGACGATCGCGTCCGCGCCGTCGAGCTCGTCGAGCGAGTCGACCCGGACCCCGGTCTCGACCCGCCCGCCGCGCTCCGCGAGCTCGGCGGCGAGCGCGGCGGTGATCGAGCCAGAGCCGCCGGCGGCGACCGGCCAGCCGAACCGATGGCAGGCGCAGATCAGCGCCGCCCCGACCGCCGAGCTCATCGGCCGGTTCAGGGGACTGAGCGCGTGCGCGGCGACCCCGCCGAACGTCGCCCTCGCCTGCGGCGTCCGGAAGGCGCGCGCGAGCACGGTCGCCGGGATCGCCGCGCGGAGCCCGAAGCGCAGCAGCCGCAGCGGGTGCGAGGGCAGGTGCAGCACCGGGCGCACCAGGTCCTCGTTGAGGACGTCGAAGGAGCCCGATGGGCCGGCGAACGCCCGGCTCCACGCGGGCCCGTCGTCGCCGAGAGCCGCGGCCGTCCGCTCGACCGAGCGCACCATCACCCCGGCGCTGCCGTCGTCGAGCGGGTGCGCCAGGTCGACCTCGGGCCAGCGCCACTCGAGCCCGTGGCGGCCGAGGTCGAGCGAGTTGTAGAACGGCGACCCGGCGGCCATCGGGTGCACCGCGGAGCAGAAGTCGTGGACCAGGCCCGGGACCTCGAGCTCGCCGCTGCGGGCGCCGCCGCCGAGCTCGGGCTCGGCCTCGAGCACCGTCACCCCGACCCCCTCGCGGGCGAGCGCGACCGCGCAGGCGAGCCCGTTGGGCCCGGAGCCGACGACGATCGCCGTGCTCACCCGACCGGTGCGCGCACGGGCTCGGCCCGGGCGCCGGCGACGACCTCGACCGGGAACTCCCAGGAGCCGTCGATCCAGGGGCCGCGGCGGACCATCTCGGCGACGTCGACCCAGCCCTCCTCGACCAGGCCGGTGGCGGCGTCGTAGATCCGGTAGCGCTGGCGCTGGATGTGGGCCGGCTGCGACTCGAGCGTGACCACGCGCACGTCTCCCTCGTCGAACCCGCACTGCTCCTGGATCGCCTCGATCAGCTGCCGGTCGTGGAAGTGGCCGTCGCCGAAGTTCCACCCGGTGACCACCCCCGAGATCAGCTCGCCCTCGCGGACGTCGTAGTCGTCGACCTCGTCGGCGGCCCGCGCGAGCAGCCCCGTGAGCGCGCGCCCGTGGCTGTGCATGGCGCGGAAGGCGAGCCCACTCTCCATCAGGTACTCGGCCGTCTCGCGGTCATAGAGGCCGGCAACCTGCTCGACCGGCATCGCCGAGACCTTCTGCACGCCGCGGTCGAGCCGCTCCTCGGCCTTGGTCGCCTTGCGGAACATCCAGGTGCTGGTCGCCCAGTTGCCGGCGTAGTAGCGCATCGAGGGCAGGAACGAGACCTTCTCGGGGTAGAGGTTGCCGATCACCGGGATCGCCACCCCGACCGCGGCGATCAGGAGCAAAAGCAGGGGGTCGTCGAGGGTCGAGAGCGGCACGTCGCCGTAGTGCCCGAAGAGGAAGAGGAGGCCGAAGATCATGAACAGGTTCCACTCGAGCGGCACCCCGAGCGCGAAGGTCGCGGTGATGTGGACGTGGAAGAGCAGCATCCCGATCACCGCGATCGTCCCGATCGTGCCGCCGGCGGTGACCAGCAGCAACAGCGGCAGCCCGAACTCGACCGCGGTCCCCAGGTGGGCGCCGAGCTTCGCGTAGCGCGACGGGCGCAGGTCCTCGGGATAGTCGCGGTAGAGCTTCGCCTTCATCGACCGCGACGGGTTCCAGGGCGTGTTCGAGACCATCACCGCGATCACGTACGGGAAATGGTGGTTGAGCTTCGACGCCGCGGCCCCCCACCAGATGCAGATGAACACCAGCTGCCAGCCGACGATCAGGTTCTCGAGCGGAAACAGCGAGACCGCGAGCAGGAAGCCGTAGACCTCCGGGCGCCCGGCGAGGAAGGGGACCTTGTCGCGTAGGCCGAGCAGACCCCAGAGCGCCAGCAGGACCGCGATCGCGGTCGGGTCGAGCCGCCCGGCGGCGAGCCCGGCGACCGGCTCGCCGTCGGAGAGCAGCAGGTAGAGGCCCGCCGCGATCACCGCGGCGTAGAGGGCGACGTCGAGGATCGTCCGCCGCGACCCCGCGGTCAGCGGCACCTTGTCGGGCCAGGGCGGCAGCCGCACGGTCCCCGGTCGCAGCCAGTAGAGGCAGCCGCCGATCGGGGGCACGAAGCGAAAGGCGAGCGGCATCGAGCCCGAGCCGAGCCCGAGGATCTCCCAGAGCAGCAGCCACACGGCGAGCTTCTGAAAGACGATCGGCTCGGTCCACCAATCGCCGAGGTCGCCGAGCCCGCCGAGCCCCGGGGTGGTCGCCCCGATCACGAGGAAGGCGCCGACCGCGAACACGATCAGCTTCACCACGTAGAGCCAGTAGACGAAGGTCGGGGTGCCGAAACCGTTCACGGCCCAGTCCTGGGTGTTGGCCTTGAGCCGCTCCAGGTACGGCTTCGACCTCCACTCGTCGAGGTCGAACGGCGGCGGTGAGGGCTCGAGGAACCCCATTCGCCACAAACCTATTCGCTAGGGCGGAGGCCCGGCGGACCCGGCCCGGGCGAAGTTGGCGAGCAGGGCGGTCGCGACCGGCTCCAGCGCCCACAGCGGCAGGTCGTGGCCCATGCCCTCGATCACCACCAGCTCGGCGCCCGGGATCGCAGCCGCGGTCGCCTCGCCGCCCGAGATCCCGATCAGGGCGTCCTCGGAGCCGTGGATGACCACGGTCGGCAGCCGCAGTCGCCCCAGCGCCTCGGTCCGATCGGGGGTGGCGACGATCGCGGCGAGCTGGCGCGCGGTGCCCTCGGGGTGATAGCCGCGATCGAATGCGCGCTCGGCGAGCGCCCGGGTCCGCTCCTCGTCGTGGGGCTGCGAGCCGATCACTCCCCGCGCCCTGATCGTCGCCTCGACGTAGCCGTCGCGATCGCTCGGCGCCCGCGTCAGCAGCACCTCCCGCGCCGCATCGCTCGGCAGGCCGACCGAACGCTCGCCGGTGGTCGACATGATCGACGCCAGCGACAGCACCCGGTCCGGATGGTCGATCGCCACCCGCTGGGCGATCATCCCGCCGAGCGAGGCGCCGACCAGGTGGGCGCGCTCGACGCCGAGATGGTCGAGCAGGCCG
>DASPGZ010000069.1:0-2672 GCA_035620355.1 Solirubrobacterales bacterium
TGGTGATCGCCCTCTACTACTACGAGAACCTCACCCTGCGCGAGATCGGCGAGGTGCTCGGGGTGACCGAGTCGCGCGTCTCGCAACTGCACACGAAGGCCGTGCTCGGCCTTCGCTCCCGGTTCACGCCGTAGCGGCTCCCGCGCGCGGGTTATAGGGTTCGCGGGCATGCCTCACAAGGCGCCCGACCGGATCCGCAACGTCGCCCTCGTCGGCCACCGGGGCAGCGGCAAGACCAGCCTCGCCGAGTCGATCCTGTTCGAGTCGGGCGTCATCAACAGGCTCGGACGCGTCGACGACGGGTCGACCGTCTGCGACTTCGAGCCCGACGAGCAGACGCGGGGGATGTCGATCGGCGCCGCAGTGACCTCGTTCGAGCACGACGGCCGCAAGGTGAACATGATCGACACGCCGGGCGAGCCGAGCTTCGTTGCCGACACGCTCGGCGCCCTGCGGGTCGTCGACGCCGCGGTCTTCGTCGTCAACGGGGTGATGGGGGTCGAGGTCCAGACGGATCGGCTCTGGCGCCGCGCCGACGAGGAGGGGCTGGCGCGGCTGATCTTCGTCAACATGCTCGACCGCGAGCGCGCCGACTTCTTCCGCACGCTCGAATCGCTGAAGTCGGCGTTCGGGGTCCACGTGGTCGCGACCGAGATCCCGATCGGCTCCGAGCACGAGGTGCGCGGCGTGATCGACCTGATCGACATGACCGCGTTCGAGTACGAGGGGGAGGGCAGGGGCAACTCGAAGCAGATCGAGATCCCCGATGAGCTTCGCGAGCGCGCCGAGGAGTACCGCGAGAAGCTCATGGACGAGGTCGCGGAGAACTCCGACGAGCTGATGGAGCGCTATCTCGAGGGCGAGGAGATCTCGCACTCGGAGATCGTCACGGCGCTGAAGAAGGGGGTCAACGAGGGCCACCTGTTCCCGGTCACCTGCGGCGTCGCGACCCACAATCTGGGCACCAACCGGCTACTCGCGGCGCTGGTGGAGGATCTGCCCTCGCCGGCGATGCACGGCGGCGCCAGGGCGCTCGACGGCGACGACGACGTGGTCGAGATCAAGCCCGACGAGGATGGCGACCAGCTCGCGTTCGTGTTCAAGACGACCGCCGATCCGTACACGGGGCGGATCAGCATGCTGCGGGTCTACTCGGGCGTGCTCACCTCCGACTCGCACGTGGTCAACGTCTCGAAGGGAGAGAAGGAGCGGATCGGCCAGCTCTCGGCGCCCGAGGGCAAGGACATGCGGCCGATCGACGAGCTCGGGCCCGGCGACATCGGGGCGGTCGCGAAGCTGCGCGAGACGACCGCCGGCGACGTGCTCGCCTCCGGCCCGACCGAGCTCCACTTCGGCGCGCTCGACCTGCCGGCGCCGGTGATGGCGTTCGCTTTCGAGCCGAAGTCGAAGGGCGACGACGAGAAGGCGGCCAGCGCGTTGCGCAGGCTCTCCGAGGAGGACCCGACGCTCGACGTCCATCGCGACCCCGAGACCGGGGAGCAGATCATCGCCGGCCTGACCCAGGTCCACGTCGAGGTGATCGTCGACCGGATCCGGGAGCGCTTCGGGGCCGAGATCGTGCTGCACCCTCCCCGGGTCCCCTACATCGAGACGATCCGCAAGTCCGCCAAGGCGCACGGCCGCTACAAGAAGCAGACCGGCGGCCGGGGGCAGTTCGGCGACTGCCGGATCGAGATCGAGCCGAACGAGAGCGGGGCCGGGTTCGAGTTCGTGAACGCGATCAAGGGCGGTGTGATCCCGGGCGGGTTCATCCCCGCGGTCGAGAAGGGGGTAGTCGAGGCGATGGCGGGCGGGGTGCTGGCCGGCTACCCGATCAAGGACATCAAGGTGCGCCTGTTCGACGGCCAGCACCACTCGGTCGACTCATCTGAGATGGCGTTCAAGATCGCCGGCTCGATGGCCTTCAAGCAGGCGGTCGGCGAGGCCGACCCGTACCTGCTCGAGCCGATCATGCTGATGACGATCGCGGTTCCCGAGGACGCCGTCGGCGACGTGATCGGCGACCTCAACTCGCGCCGCGGCCGGCCCCTGGGGATGGAGCCGAAGGGCACCGCGACCGAGATCAAGGCCGAGGTGCCGATGGCCGAGGTGCTCGACTACGCGCCCGACCTGCGCGCGATCACCGGCGGTCGCGGCGACTACACGATGGTGTTCGAGCACTACGAGGAGGTGCCCGGCCACATCGCGCAGAAGGTCGTCGCGGAGGCCGAGGCGGCCGACGAGCAGGGCGTCAGGGCCTAGCCGGCGCCGGTCGCGGCGGGCGTCGCCTCAGGAGGAGCTGGGCGCCTGGGCCGCGGCCCAGTCGCGGAGGCGATCCGAGAACTCGACCGTCCCGGGCCCGACCTCGACCACCTTGTCGGCCGGGACGTCGGCCCGGCGCGCAGCCTCGACGATCGCCTCGGGCGAGGGCGCCTCGTAGAGGCAGTAGGTGCGGCGGCGGTCGGCGCTCAGGAACGAGAACAGCCAGTGGACTCCCTCGTCGGCGTTGATCTCCTCGATCAGCGCCACGTCATCCCCCGTCAGCTCGAGCTCCTCGGCGAACTCTCGCTCGATCATGTAGAGCGGCACAGGCCGATCGTAGCGCGGCCGGTCAGGCCTCGGCAAGCCCCCGGCGGTGCGCGTAGGAGGCGGCCTCGGTCCGGTTCGCGCAC
>DASPGZ010000070.1:0-7336 GCA_035620355.1 Solirubrobacterales bacterium
TCGAAGGTCCCGATCGCCCCCATGGCGTGGAGGTCGAAGACGGCCTCGTAGTCGGCCTCGGCATCGGCGATCTCGTCGTAGATCGCGGCGTACAGGAACACTGGTCTGTCGGACATCTGGCTTCCTTTCCGATCGTGAGCCCGATTCAGGCCCTTTCGAGGATTGACCCTATGAGGTCGGGCGACGCAGGTTGTCGCCCAGAAAGAATGAATCGGCGCACAGGCGCAGAATCATCCGTTTCGGGGCGTGCACCCGACGCCGCCCCATGGCCGGATCCCGGTAATCGGGGACCAAAAGAAAGGACTCGAAAATGCGAGGCGCAGGTCGCGTTGTGTTCGCCGCCATCATGTTGATGCTGGTGGGCTTCCTCAACATCATCTACGGCATCGGCGCCCTGGATGACGCGAACTACTTCGTCAACGACACCAGGTTCATCCTCACCAACCTCAACACCCTCGGTTGGGTGCTGATCATCCTCGGGATCATCCAGCTCACCGCCGGCTTCTCGCTCATGGCCGGCAACGCCTATGGCCGCGTTCTAGGGATCATCGGCGGAAGCCTCGGCGCGATCGGGGCACTGTTCTCGATCGGCGGCGCCAACCCGTGGTGGTCGCTGGTGATCTTCGGGCTTTGCATCTACATCGTCCACGGGATCATCGTCTTCGGAGAGGACGAGCGCGAGCGCGTCGCGTAACGGGACCTGGGGCTCGGCCCGCCGCCGGGCCCCAGCCGTTCCCCTGTCGCGACCTCCGTCGGCTCGATCAGCCACAACGGGTGAACCGGGCGAAGCGACCCGGACCCCCTTGGCAGAGCCGTACGCTTGCTTGCGGCCCCGATAGCTCAGCTGGATAGAGCGACTCCCTCCTAAGGAGTAGGCCGCAGGTTCGAATCCTGCTCGGGGCACTCGCTGGTAAAAAGCCGACGGATGTCCGCGGACAACGTCGCCCGGCTGATGGAAACGTACGACGCCTTCGTCGCCGGCGACCTCGAGCGGATCCCCGAGTTCTTCGATCCCGAGGGCTTCTACCGCACCAGCGGCGTCTTCCCCGGGATGCAGGACCGCTACCTGGGCCATGAGCAGATCGAGGTCTTCTGGCACTCGGCGAACGAGCCCTGGGAGTGGTTCGAGATCGAGGTGGAGGAGACGATCGCGCAGGGCGACCTGGTGCTCGCCCGGGTTCACTTCACCGGGCGCGGCGCGGGGAGCGGGATCGAGGTCGACATCGAGGCGGGCCACCTGATCCGCTTCCGCGATCGACTGATCGTCGAGTTCTCGGCCTTCGCCACCTGGCAGATGGCGCTCGAGGAAGCCGGGCTCGCCGAGCCGAGCGCCCCCTAGCTCAGCCGAGGCTCAGGCCTTGAGCTCGGCGAGCGCGTCCTCGAGGAAGCCGATCAGGCGCTGGGCGTCGGGGACCTGGTCGCGGTCGGTGACGATCCCGAAGTCCATCTTCCCGCAGTAGCTCATCACGGTGATGTTGAGACCCATGCCGTCGGTGACCACCGAGACCGGATAATTGGCCTTGAGCTCGGCGCCGCAGCAGAAGAGCGGGAACTGCGGGCCGGGGACGTTCGAGATCACCAGGTTCCAGGTCGGCCGCCCGCGGCGGCTCGCGGCGAGTCCCGTGGTCGCGCGCGCAGCGCGGGCGAACACCGCCGGGGGGATGAAGTGGTTGGCGTCCTGGAGCAGGTCGGCCGGCATCGCGCGGTGGCGCTCCTTCATCGAGGCGAGCGCCTCGTGGGTCGCGTTCAGGCGGTCGACCGGGTCGACGACGTTGGTCGCCAGGGGGGCGCTCATCAGCATGATCCGGTTGCCGTAGGTGCCCTGCTGGGCCTCGCTGCGAACCGAGACCGGGATCTGGGCGACGAGCGGGTCGGCCGGGAGCTCGGAGTGCGAGATCAGCCACCGGCGCACCGCCCCGGCGCAGATCGCGACGACGACGTCGTTGACGGTGACCCCGTGGTGGTTCTTGACCGCCTTCACCTCGTCGAGGTCGAGGCGGCCGAAGACGAACCGCCGGTGGGGCGAGACCCGGCCGTTGAACGACGTCCGCGGCGGGCGCAGCCCGGCGCGCTCGAGCTCGGCTCCCTCGCCGTTGCGTCGCAGGGTCCGCCGCAGCCGGTCGGAGGCCTTGGCCACCGTTTCGACCCCGGGAAGCGTGCCGAAGGCGGTCTCGTCGAGGTTCGGCAGCGCGTGGGGCAGCGAGCGCAGCAGCCGCACCGGGTAACGCGGCAGCCCGAGCACCCCGCGGGCCAGCATCTCGACCTCGCTCGGCTCGCGACCGTTGCCGCGCCGGCCCCCCGAGGGCAGCTCGCGCGGCGGCGGGTCGGGCTCGAGGTCGAAGAGCACGCCCATGATCTCGGCGCCCGAGAGGCCGTCGATCGCGGCGTGATGGATCTTGGTCAGCATCGCCACGTATCCGCGTTCGAGCCCGTGGATCAGGTAGAGCTCCCACAGCGGCCGGGCCCGGTCGAGCGGCCGGGCGAAGATCCGCGCCACCTGCTCGGAGAGCTTCGCGTCGGTGCCGGGCGACGGCAGCGCCAGCTCGCGGACGTGGAAGTCGAGGTCGAAGTCGCGGTCGTCGACCCAGTAGGGGTAGTCGAGGCCGAACGGGACCTCGGCGAGCCGCCAGCGCAGCGGCGGCAGCAGCGCCAGCCGCTCGGCGAGCATCTGCTGCACGTCGGCGAGCTCGAGCTTGCCGCCCGGCGCCGTGCTCGGGTCGAGGATCGCCACGCCGCCGACGTGGCCGCTCTGGCGCGGGGTCTCGAGGGCGAGGAACTGGGCGTCGAGGCTGGTCAGCTGGCGCACCAGCCGAGTTTCTCACGCCTGGGCGGAGATGTGGGAATCGCCGCCCACCGGGGTCTGGCCCTCGTCGGTGTTCAGTTCCGGATCGCCGAGCGCGAGCGCGCCGGCCACGGCGAGCACGGCGGTGCCTCCGGTCGCCCTGCGGACGATCGCCCAGCGGCGCTTGATCACCGCGGCTCGAGGTTGCTCGGTCGGCTTGGGGTCCTCGCTTCGCTCGTTCATGTCCACAGCAAATCGCGGCCGCTTAAACACAGCCCCAACCGCGGCTAAGGATGCGCCTGGGCCCGCTCACGTTCCCGGCCCCTGGTCCGTTTCATCATCGTGATCGCCGAGCTTCGACCGCGCCCGCCGTTCGAACCCGCCGCCCTGATCGGCTTCCTCGGCCGGCGCGCCGTGCCCGGGATCGAGGAGCGGGCGGACGACGGCGCCTATCGGCGCAGCCTGCGGCTCGCCGGCGGCCCGGCGACGGTCGAGCTACGGCCGGGCGACGGGGTGGTGCAAGCCCGCTTCGAGCTCGCTCGGACCGCCGACCGCCCCGAGGCCGAGGCCGCCGCGCGGGCGCTACTCGACCTCGACGCCGACCCGGGGGCGATCGTGGCTGCGCTAGGCGACGACGAGCTGCTCGGCCCGCTCGTGCGTGCCAACCCGGGACTGCGCCTCCCCGGCCACCCCGACCCGGCCGAGCTCGCCGCCCGCGCGGTGATCGGCCAGCAGGTCTCGGTGAGTGCCGCGCGGACGATCGCCGGCCGGCTCGTCGCCGCCCACGGCGAGCCGCTCGCGCGCCCGCTCGGCGGCGTCACCCACCTGGTCCCCACGCCGGCTGCGCTGGCGCGGCTCGGAGACGATGCGCTGCCGATGCCGCGCTCGCGCGCCAGGGCGCTGGCCGGCCTGGCCGGGGCGCTGGCCGCGGGCGAGCTCGTCCTCGACCGCGCCGACCCGGCCGCGGCCCGCGCCGGCATGCTCGCCCTGCCCGGGATCGGCCCGTGGACGGCGACCTACGTCGAGATGCGGGCGCTCGGCAACCGCGACGCCTTCCTCGCCACCGATCTCGGCGTTCGCCGCGCGCTCGAGGGCCTCGGCCTCGACGGCTCGCCGCGGGCGGCCGAGGAGCTGGCCGAGCGCTGGCGGCCGTATCGCGCCTACGCGCTTCAACACCTGTGGACAACCCTCGACTGAGGAGGAACGATGAGCACTATGCACCGAACAGCGACGACCGTCTATTGGACCGTCGACAGCCCGATCGGCGAGCTGCTGCTCGCCGGCGACGGCGAGCGGCTCGAGCGCCTGCACATGCAGGGCGGCAAGCGCCCGGCAGCGATCGGCCCCGACTGGGAGCGCGCCGAGGAGCCGTTCGCCGACCTCTGCGAGCAGCTCGACGAGTACTTCGCCGGCGAGCGGCGCGAGTTCGACCTCGAGCTCGACCCGCACGGGACCGAGTTCGAGCGCCGGGTCTGGGACGCGCTACGCCAGATCCCCTACGGCGAGACCGAGGCCTACGGCGAGCTCGCCGAGCGCATCGGCCACCCGGGCCGCGCCCGCGCGGTCGGGGCCGCCAACGGCGCCAACCCGATCGCGGTCGTGATCCCGTGCCATCGGGTGATCGGCGCCGACGGCAAGCTCACCGGCTACGCCGGCGGGCTGGAGCGCAAGCGGCTGCTGCTCGAGCTCGAGTCGCCGCCGGGAGGCGGAGGCCACGGGCCGAAGCCGACCCCCGGCGCCGTTGAGCCGGCTTATTCCCAGCTCGGTCTCGATTCGCCGGCCGCGTGACCTACACGCTGATCGGCGCCGACGGGAAGCCGTACGAGTCCGAGGCGCCCGGGACCCTCGGCGGCCATCGCCGCTCGAAGGTCTACGGGCGCCTCGACTGCCCGGGCGCGATGCGCTGGATCGCGCGCGGCCACTACGTCGCCCACCGCGTCTTCTTCGCCGACGAGCCGACGGCGGTCGCCGCCGGCTATCGGCCCTGCGCCCGCTGCCTGCCCGACGCCTACCGGGAGTGGAAGGCGGTGTCCTGAGTCTTCACCGGGCCTTTGACACGGCACGGGCGAGGTCGAATAGGCGAGGTCGAATAGGCTGGCGCGGCTTGACCGCGGTCGGAGACAGCGGCATCGGGAGGCAGGGATTGCGCCGGCGCGAGTTCCTGGTCGGCGGCGCGGCCGCGGGCCTCACCCTGGCGGCGCCGCTCAACTACGCGGCGATCGCCCGGGGGCAGCGGCTGCCGTTCGCCAAGGGCGGCAAGTTCGCGCACGGGGTCGCCTCCGGCTTCCCCTCGCCGAAGGCGATCACGGTCTGGACCCGGCTCTCGGGGATCGACCGCAGCTCGAAGCTGACGGTCGAGGTGGCGACCGACAAGGGCTTCAACAAGGTGCTCGAGTCGGTCGCGGTGAAGGCCGAGAAGAGCCGCGACTACACCGTCCACCACCGGATCAAGGGGCTCGAGCCCGGCGAGCAGTACTTCTACCGCTTCTTCACCCAGGGCAAGGAGAGTCGCGTGGGCAAGTTCCGCACGGCCCCGCCGACGGACTCGAAGGAGACGATCAGGATCGGGTACTTCTCGTGCCAGAACTGGAACGCCGGTTTCTACAACGCCCAGGCCGGGCTGGCGAAGGAGAAGGACCTCGACCTCGTCCTCTGCCTCGGCGACTACATCTACGAGAAGGGCACCTACAGCGGCCCGCGCAGCGACACCACCGGCGTCAACGGCGACGGCAACGTGCAGACGCTCGACGAGTACCGCCAGAAGTACCGCCTGTACCAGAGCGACAAGGCGCTCCAGGACATGCACGCGGCCCATCCCTTCGTGATGGTTTGGGACGACCACGAGGTCGAGGACAACTACGCCGGCGACGAGGACCTCGATAACGGCGGCGACATCCGGCGGGTCCCGTTCGAGGAGCGGCGCAAGAACGCCTACAAGGCCTTCTTCGAAGCGATGCCGAAGATGAAGGTGAAGGGCGATCCGACCCGCATCTACGGCTCGGCGAAGCTCGGCGGCGCCGCCGAGCTGTTCTTCACCGACCAGCGCCAGTACCGCGACACGCAACCGTGCGACGACGCGATCCTCGGCGGTCCCTGCCCGGACGCCGAGAACCCCGCCCGCACGATGCTCGGCGCGACCCAGAAGGCTTGGTTCAAGAGCGCGGTCAGCAAGTCGAAGGCCAACTGGAAGCTCTGGGGCTCCGAGACGATGGTGATGAGCGTCGACCAGCCGCAGGGCACGGCGGTGCAGCTCGACGCCTGGGACGGCTATTCGGGCGAGCGCAAGGAGATCCTCGAGCACTTCGTCGCCAACGGGGTCCAGAATCTCGCCGCGATCACCGGCGACATCCACACCTTCATCGCGGGCGACATGACCACGACCGGCCGCCAGGGCGGCACCCCGGCCGGGGTCGAGCTCGTCGGCGGCTCGGCGACCTCGCTCGGGCTTCCGGAGTTCCTCGGCGTCCCGAGCTCGGCCCTCTATCCGATCGCGGCCGCCGAGGACCCCCACATCAAGTTCGTCGACCTCGACCGCCGCGGCTACGCCGTGGTCACCGCGACGAAGAAGGACCTGACCTGCGAGTTCAAGGCGGTCGACGCGCTCACCCCGGGCGCCACGCCCACCCCGCTGAAGGCGTTCCGGGTCGTCGACGGCGTCCCGGCGCTGCAGGTCGTCTAGCTCAGTTCCGCGTCAGCTCCTCGAGCGCGAAGACGAAGCTCTCGTAGAGGCGCCCGGTCCCCTGCTGGAGGCCGATCTCGCAGGTGCGGTTCGAGCACAGGTGGGCGTCGAAGCTGCGCTCGCCGAGCTCGGCCGCCTCGTCGGCGGTCGCCGAGGCCGGAAGCTCGGGGTGGAGCATGCCGCGATCGCCTGCGAACCCGCAGCAGGTCGCGGTGACCGGGACCGCGACCTCGTCGGCGAGCTCGGCCGCGATCGCCGCCAGGTCGCCGTCGAGCTCGAGGTGACGGGTGGCGCAGGGCGGGTGCAGGGCGACCGAGCCCAGCCGCCGCCGAGGCTCCAGGCGCGGCAACAGCCGCCCACGCGTCCAGGCGATCGAGTCGAGGATCTCGAGGCGCGCATGGCGCTCGCCGTTCACCTCGCTCAGCAGCCCGACCGACTCGACCGCGAGCCCGAGCGTGCAGGAGCTCGCGTCGCAGACCACCGGCAGCGCGCCGCCGTCGCTCCAGCGCCAGAGCGCGTCGATCGTGTGGTTGGCCATCCGCCGGGCCCCATCGGCGAAGCCCTTCGACGTCCACGGGGTTGCGCAGCAGTGCCCGGCGACGTCGGGCGGGATCCAGACCGCGAGCCCGGCCCGCTCGGAGACCGCGACCAGCGCCTCGGGCAGGCTCGGCCCCGGCGGCCCCGCGTTGCGGGCCCGGCCGAAGATCCGGTTGACGCAGGCGGGCATGTAGACGGCCGCCGCCCCGGCGCGAGCGGTCGCCGGGAGGGTCGGGGGCGCCGGCGGCGGCATCCCTCGCGGGTACTCGGGCACCAGCTCCGAGCTCAGCGCCGAGCGGGCCGCGCGGCTGGCCCCGCGGATGGCGGCGCTGAACGGC